>NZ_JFHW01000009.1:0-358174 GCF_000612205.1 Enterobacter sp. 5-4
CTATGCCAGTTATAACTGTTACCCATGTATCCGGTCTAAAGTGTTACCCATGTTTCCGGTTCATACCCGATGCTTACCCGGCCTACGACGACCAACCGGGGTGTGACATCGCCCCGCTCTTTTTTTAACCTGGCAAGACTGGCAAATAATCTGGCAGATGCAGGCAAACGCTTTTCTCAGGCGCCTGTCAGGATAAGGCTGTCACAACACAATAAACACAACAAGATGAGGTCTACGATGGGAAGCAATTCTTCTTTTTCTGCCCGTAGAACGGCGCTGGCTATGGCCGTTGCGCTGTGTTGCGCCTGGCAATCCCCTGTTTTCGCCCACGGCAGTGAGGCGCATATGGTCCCGATGGACAAAACGCTGCAGGACTTTGGCGCCGACGTTCAGTGGGATGATTACGCACAGATGTTCACCATTGCTAAAGACGGCGCCTTTGTGAAGGTCAAACCGGGCGCTAAAACCGCCATCGTCAACGGGAAAACCCTCAAGCTCGAGGTGCCGGTGGTGATGAAAGGCAAAAAAGCCTTTATCTCTGACAGCTTCATCAACGATGTTTTCCAGTCCGGTCTTGACCAGACTTTCCAGGTTGAAAAACGCCCTCACCCGCTAAACGCGCTGACGGCGGACGAAATTAAGCAAGCCGTTGAGATTGTCAAAGCCTCAGCGGATTTTAAACCGAATACCCGCTTTACCCAGATTGCCCTTGCTGAGCCAGAGAAAGCCAAAGTGTGGGACTTTGTGCTTAACGGTACGGCGGTGGATGCCCCGCGTCAGGCAAAGATTGTGATGCTCGATGGGAAGCACGTTATCGAAAGCCTGGTGGATCTGAAGGATAAAAAAATCCTGCGCTGGGAGCCGGTGAAAGATGCGCACGGCATGGTGCTGCTGGATGATTTCACCGCGGTACAGCAGATCATCAACGACAGCACGGAGTTTGCCGAGGTGCTTAAAAAACACGGCATCATGGACCCGAAAAAAGTGATTACCACGCCGCTGACCGTCGGCTATTTCGACGGTAAAGATGGCCTGAAGCAGGAAGATCGCCTGCTGAAAGTGGTGAGCTATCTGGATGTCGGCGACGGCAACTACTGGGCGCACCCGATTGAAAACCTGGTGGCCGTGGTCGATCTTGAGCAGAAGAAAATCCAGAAGATTGAGGAAGGTGCCGTTGTTCCGGTTCCGATGACGCCGCGCCCCTACGATGGCCGCGACCGTATAGAGACGCCGAAAAAACCGCTCGACATTATTGAGCCGGAAGGCAAGAACTACACCATTACCGGCGATATGGTGCACTGGCAGAACTGGGACTTCCACCTGAGCCTGGACTCCCGCGTCGGCCCGATGATTTCAACCGTCACCTATAACGACAACGGCAAAAAACGCCAGGTGATGTATCAGGGGTCGCTAGGCGGCATGATCGTCCCTTATGGCGATCCGGACGTGGGCTGGTACTTTAAGGCCTATCTTGATTCCGGCGACTACGGAATGGGCACCCTGACCTCACCGCTGGTACGCGGTAAAGACGTGCCGTCCAACGCGGTGATGCTCAATGAAACCATCCCGGACTACACCGGCGCGCCGATGGAGATCCCGCGCGCAATCGCCATTTTCGAACGCTACGCAGGCCCGGAATATAAGCATCAGGAGATGGGCCAGCCTAACGTCAGCACCGAGCGCCGCGAACTGGTGGTGCGCTGGGTGAGTACCGTGGGCAACTACGATTACATCTTCGACTGGGTGTTCCATGAAAATGGCACCATCGGCATTGACGCCGGCGCGACGGGTATCGAGGCGGTGAAAGGCGTTCAGGCGAAAACCATGCACGACGCCACCGCCAAAGACGATTCAAAATACGGCACGCTGATCGACCACAACATCGTGGGCACCACGCACCAGCACATCTACAACTTCCGTCTTGATATGGACGTGGACGGCATCAACAACAAGCTGGTGGCGATGGATCCGGAAGTGAAGCCGAATACCGCCGGGGGCCCGCGCACCAGCACCATGCAGATTAATCAGTACGATATTGATACCGAGCAGCAGGCGGCGCAGAAGTTCGACCCGGGCACGATTCGACTGCTGAGCAACACAAGTAAAGAGAACCGCATGGGCAACCCGGTCTCGTACCAGATCATCCCTTACGCGGGCGGCACGCACCCGGTGGCGACCGGCGCGAAATTTGCCCCGGACGAGTGGATTTACCATCGCCTGAGCTTTATGGACAAACAGCTGTGGGTGACCCGCTACCACCCTGATGAGCTCTACCCGGAAGGGAAATTCCCGAACCGCTCCATCCACGACACGGGCCTTGGGCAGTACAGCAAGGATAACGAGTCGCTGAACGATCAGGATGACGTGGTCTGGATGACCACCGGCACCACCCACGTGGCGCGTGCGGAAGAGTGGCCGATCATGCCGACGGAATGGGTGCATACCCTGCTTAAACCGTGGAATTTCTTCGACGAGACGCCAACGCTCGGGAAGAAAAAAGACGAAAAATAACCATCCGCCGGGCAATTGCCCGGTTTTTTTTGCCCTGGCGTTTGAGGATCGTCCTGGCTTGCTTATAGTTACTGATATCTCACCTGCATGATTTATCCCCCGGACGGGAAAGGGCTTTATGGAAAAAAGAAAAAAACCGACGCTGGAACGGGCAACCTGGCCAACGCGCCAGGCCATGGTCATGCATGGACTGGCGATGAACCTCCCGTGGCTGGCCTTCGTCAATATCAGCTTCGCGGTGATGATTCTGCTGCGACACGTTCTGCTTAAGGCCAGCGATCCTCTTTATCCCCACTCGCCGCAGCTGACGAGAATCGTCGATGCCTCCATGCTCGGTATTATCATCCTCTCGGCTGCGCTGATCCTTATGGCCTGGCGGCGCATCGCCGGCATCAGCGTGGTGTTGTTTATCTGCAGCGCCATCTGGTCGGTCTCCTGCTTCTGGTTTATCACCCAACTGCTGCTCCCGCACGTCTGGCCGCTGTGCGTTATTCTGTTACTCGCCGGTTTGACGGCGCTCTATTTCTACCCTGAAGGGCTGCTCGCCTTTGTGCTCCCGCTCTGGATCACCCTGCCGATAGCAAGCTGGATACGAAACGATGGTCTCAACCTTCACTTCGTTGTTATCTGGAGCGTCTTTACGCTGATTCTGATCTGCGGGCGTTTTATTCTGCTGAGCTGGTTTGACGAAGCCTGGCGACGTAACCAGCAGAATCAGCTGCTGATTTCGCGGCTGGATGCGCTGGCGCATCAGGACCCGTTAACCAAAACCGCCAATCGACGGAAAATGGAGGTGGTGCTGGAGAACGCGGTTGAGCAGAAGAAGCCCTTCTCGCTGATTATGCTGGATATCGACTACTTCAAGCACTACAACGACACCTACGGGCACCAGGCGGGTGACGACTGTCTGACGCGCGTGGCGCGCGTGCTTAAGCAGTCGGTGCGCACACCTGAGGATGTGGTGTCACGCTACGGCGGCGAAGAGTTTCTGGTGATTCTGTTTAATTGCCCGGAGAACATCGCTGAAAAGGTCGCCCTGCGTATCCAGGACGGCCTTCGCGCAGAGGCCATACCGCACGGCGCCTCGACGGTCAGCGACCATGTCACCGTGAGCATGGGGATTGCGGGGATGGCGGGGGGACTCGCGGGCACCGAGATTATCGCCCGCGCCGATGCGGCGCTGTATCGGGCGAAAGAGGCCGGGCGGGATCGGTGGTCGCTGTAGATAAAAGCCGGGTGGCGCTACGCTTACCCGGCCTACGGTTCGAGTCGTTGTAGGCCGGGTAAGGCGTAGCCGCCACCCGGCTTGCTTTTTAATACCGCACGCACACCGACTTGGTTTCACACCAGCCGTCCAGCCAGTCCGGGCCAAAGTCACGCCCTGTCCCGGACTGCTTCATCCCGCCGAACGGCAGGTTGGCGTCGATCAGCGTATGGCTGTTCACCCACACGGTGCCCGCCTGCAGCCTGTCGGTATACTCCAGCGCCTTGCTGATATTCTGCGTCCAGACGCTGGCCGTCAGGCCATATTCGGTGTCATTTGCCAGCTGGAGCGCCTCTTCCCCGTCGGCGACGCGTACCAGGTTGACCACCGGACCGAATACTTCTTCACGGGTGAGCCGCAGCGAGGCATCCGGGTTCACCACCAGCGTCGGCGACACGTAATAGCCTTTGCCCTCCGGACCACGGTTACCGACGATCAGCTCCGCGTTGCGCGACGTCGCCTCATCAAGGAAGGACTGCACCTTGTCGCAGTGCGCACGCGACACCAGCGGGTTGATAAAGGCCTCCGGCGACATGCCCGGCCCGACGCTCAGGGATTTCACCGCCTGTTCGAACCCGCCGACCAGCGTGTCAAACAGCGGGGCTTCAATATAGATGCGTGAGCTCGCCGCGCACACTTGCCCCTGGTTCAGGAAGCTGCCGGTCATTAATCCTTCTATCACCCACGCGGGGTCCGCATCCTTGAGCACAATTGCCGGGTTTTTCCCGCCGAGCTCGAGGGTCACCCCGGTGAGCGTGTCCGCCGCCGCGCGGGCAATTTGCTTACCCGTCGCCGTTGAGCCGGTAAAGCTCACCTTCGCAATATGCGGGTGCGAGGTCAGCGCTGCGCCACACACCGCGCCGCTGCCGGTCACCACGTTGAACACCCCATCCGGGATGCCCGCTTCACTGGCGAGTTCCGCCACGCGCAGCAGGGTCAGCGGCGTGGTTTCCGACGGCTTAATGACGATAGAGCAGCCCGCGGCCAGCGCTGGCATCACTTTCCACATGCCAATCATCAGCGGGAAGTTCCAGGGCACGATCCCGGCCACCACGCCAACCGGCTCTTTACGCGTCCACGCCTGATAGCGTGCCCCCTGCGGTAGCGGGATGGAGAGATCGAGGGTTTTGCCCGCAATTTTGGTAGTTAGCCCGGCGGTATAGCGCATCCAGTTCAGGGTGCAGCCGACTTCAAAGGCACGGGAGATGTTGATGGACTTGCCCTGCTCCAGCGTTTCAAGCTGAGCCAGCTCCTCGCCGTGCTTTTCAACGAGATCGGCGAAATGGAGCAGGATCCGCTCGCGCTCCGCCGGGAGCTTTCCGGCCCAGGTACGGGCCACAAAGGCGCGCCAGCCGGACATGACGGCACGATCAACGTCGTCGACGCTGGCATCGGCAGTTGAGGCAATCACCTCGCCCGTGGCCGGGTTGTAGACATTAAGCCGCTTTTCACTGTCCGACGCGGCCTGACGCCCTTCAATCCACAGGCCATGCTGTCGGTCTAAAAATTGTTGCACGGCAGGCTGAATAGCCACCAGTGATTCAGACATAGGATACTCCTTCGTTATTCTTCTCAGGGTGTTAATCCAGTCTAAGAGGGGTTTTGCATTCTCGCTTTTGTCTCTGTGACATTCGCTTTGCCACCTGTGACAGGCGCCGCAAATCGCGATAATTGCCGCTTATATCGCTGTTACCGGTGAGTGTTCTTTCCTATAGTCAGCCTCATAGCTCTGACAAAATGCAACACAAATGCAACAATGCGAAAACGTTGACGGTGCAGTGAGAGAAACGATGGCGTGTGCAAGCGAGCAGGAACAGTATCAGCAGTGGCTGGCGCAAATTAACCAGGTTTGCGGGCGTTTTAACGCGCAGCCCACCGGGGGCAGATTCTACGGCGAGCTGGAGACCAGCTATGCGCGCAGCCTGAAGCTCAGCACCGTCACCGCCGGTGGTGTCAACCTGTTCCGCTCCCGTGAGGAGATCAAACAGAGTAACGATGCCTGGTTCTATACCGTGTTTCAGCTCGAAGGCAGCGCGGAGATTGAGCAGGATGACCGTCGCGCGGTACTCAGAACCGGGGATATCACGCTGATTGACGCCTCACGCCCCTGCTCGATCAACTGGCAGGAAAAATCCCGCCAGATTTCGCTCCTGGTTCCCCGTCAGATTATTGAGCAGCAGTGCCGTTTTCAGGAGATAAGCTGCGCCACCGCTCTTTCCCGCACGCTGCCCACGGTGCAGCTGAGCCATCGCCTGTTGATGGAGAGCATGAGCAATGCCAGCCTGAGTGACCGGGAGAGTGAAGCGGCGCTCGAAGCGATGATCTGCCTGCTGCGCCCCGCTTTCCAGCAGCGCGAAATCATTCAGCCGCGTAAGGAGCGCCAGTTCCAGCATGTGGTGGCGCTGATTGACGACCATATTCAGTCTGAATCGCTGCGCCCGGAATGGATTGCCGCCGAGAGCGGAATGTCCGTGCGCAGCCTTTACCGTATGTTTGCCGAGAAGGGGCTGGTGGTCGCGCAGTACATTAAAAACCGCCGCCTGGATCGCTGCGCGGAGGTGCTGCGTGCTGCCGGTGATGACGAAAAGCTGGCGGGGATTGGCTACAGCTGGGGGTTCACCGACCATAGCCATTTTTCAACGGCGTTTAAGCAGCGCTTTGGCGTTTCGCCGGGTGAATACCGCAGGCGCTACCGCTAGCTATTTTTTCAGCCATTTTCCGTTAATGCCCTTCACATACTCGCCCGGCTGGGCGCGAGCAACCAGTTTTTGCCCTGCCATTTTGGCCACTTCATCGACCGGCAAATTATTGCTGTCAGCCAGCTTCTGGTAGCTTTCCGTGCGCGCCGCGTTGATGCGATTGACCAGCGCCAGCGTTTCGGCATCCTGTTGAATCGGAGCCAGATAACCGCTGAGGGTTTCCCCCACGCGCCCCTGGGCCCGGGCATCGTTGAGGGTGAGCGTAGCCGCCTGCACGTTCATCCCCAGCGCCAGCAAAATCAGAGCTACTCGTTTCATGGCATCCTCAGAACAGATCGCTGCGCGATTTCAGCAGGGTTTCAACGTCTTTATCGACCTTAATGTGGATCTCATGTTCGATTTTGACATTCATGTTGATGGTAATCGGCTCCTTTGGCGCAGCGACTTCAATGCGCGGCGTACAGCCGGACAGTAGCGCGGCAACGGCAACGGTGAGCGCACCAGCCATCTTTTTCATTGTTATTCCTCACTTTCCTTGCCAGTCGAACTGCGGAGACCGGGTATCGCCGCGTGTTGCTCAAACCAGGTTTGCAGGTTGTCTCCAAAACGCAGGCTGCGCCAGAGGGTAAAGACATTCTCGTCATGGGTATAGTTCAGGTTGACGGAGCTGCTTTTGCCATCGACCCGGCTGGTCCCCTTGATGGTCGCCTGCATGGTTAATTCACCCAGATTATCTAAATTGATTCTCGTCCACGAACGCGAAATTTCCATGTAGCGGAGCCAGTTAATCGCGGCGCCCGCGACCATATTGTCTTTCACGATGGCGTCGGCCGTATCTTTGTCGATGCGTAGCGTCATTGGCCCCGGGTTGGTCAGCCAGCCATCCTTAATGATCCATTTTTCGTTGTCCAGCCAGAACGGCAGCGCCCCGCTGACCGGCCCCGACATGGCGAACTGTTTCGGATTGACGGCGCTAATCAGCTCGCTCGAGGAGATATTGTCCACCCGCAGCAGAGCCGGATCGTGCTGCGGCATTCGCAGCTGCTGCATGGTGATCTTCCCGCCGAGGGTTTCCACCTTCACGTTGGTGAGCAGCAGCGGATTGTCCTCCGTCCAGGGATAATCGCCCTGTAAATCCGCGGTAATGTTGCGCGCGGTCACCAGGTTTACCACTTCACCGATGCGCAACGTGACCGGACCGCGCGTGCCCAGAGACCAGGTGCCCTCGCTGAAGCGGAACGGCAGCACAAAATCGACGCCGTTAATCTGGTTATCGGGCATCCAGGCGCTGCCGGATTTCAGCACCCCGTGCCCGCCCGCTTCAAAGCCCTGATCGGCCGCCGCCGAGAAGGCGACCTGCGCATAAAGCGCCCCGTCGCGCAGCGTCATTTTCCAGTCCGGCGGGATAAGCGGCTGGAATACGGTGAGGGACTGTTTCGGCCACCAGGCCTGCCCGCGAAGGCGCACACCATCCCACCTTCCGTTGACCTGTACCGGGCCGATGTTGTCCGCATGGAGGTCGCCCTTAAACTGAAAAATTGTCGGGTCGGTGCCGTCGACGCTGAAGGTCAGGACCGAAGGCGGCAACACGCTGCCGCCGGAGAAGCGCGTTTGCCCGGCATTCAGCGACAGCGCACCGCTGAAGGCCGGTTTTTCGGCATCGCGCAGCCAGCGTACAGGCCGATCCAGCACCAGACGCGGCGTGCTGACCTCCATCGTGCCGTACTGAAGCTTGTCAAAGCCGGTGGAGAGCGCCGTCAACTCAATAAGGTTGTCGCGCCACTCGCCTTTCCCGGCGACATCCCAGCGGGCATGCATCGGCGTAAAGCCACCTTTGCCCCAGTAGCGCCACTGCCACAGGCCGTTATCGGGTAAAAAGTCGTTGGCCTGACCGTCCAGGTGGAGTTCAAAATCGCCCATCTCGTTTTCATGGGCGCGCAGAATCGCCTGTAAACGACCGTCCACCCCCTTCCGGGTGAGCTTCACGCCCGCCAGCGGCCAGCGGATTTCATCGATATCGAGCGAGTCAATGATGCGCCCGCGCGAGCGAAGCAGCGCGCCAGGCTCAAAAGCGAGCTGCGGTTCATACAGGCTGCCGGTCAGTTTTGCCGGTAATTTGGCGTAAAGAATGAGATCGTTTTGCTTCGCCTCGCCGCTCAGGTGCAGGGGCATGTCGCTGTTTTCCATGCTGAGCCTGCCGGGCCCAATATTCAGTACCGCGTTGCCTTTACCCGCATCGCCTTGCGTCAACACGTTCAGTCGTCCGGTCAGGGTGGCTTTCTCCAGCCCCTGCTGCCAGTTGTCGGCGCGAAGGGACACCCGTCCGCTCAGCGGCATACCCGAGAGATCCCAGTTCCAGCGCCCGTCGCTGATGTTGAGCTGTTGCGCCGTGATCTGCCACGGCAGGTCGAGAAGCGGATCGGGGTTGTCTCTCGCCATCACCACCAGCTGTCCCTGATTGTCTTCCCAGTCGAGATCGGCATCGACCAGAGACGTTAACTGTGGCACGTTAAAGGTCGCCACCGCGTGGCCTTTCACCGGCACGCCGTCCGGCACCAGCGGCAGGGTAAACTCGCCCACCAGCTTAATCGGCTGCGGCTGATCCGGGAGCTGAACATCGAACTGGCTGACCGAGAGCGTCTGACCGCGAAGCGTGCCTTTAATGCTGACCTGCTCGCCTTTATAGGCGATCTCCTGGCTGGAGGGGGTTAGCGACGCCTGCAGCTCGCCCTGCCACTGCTGCCAGGGCGACAGCGTCAGGCGGTGAATCGTGAGCCAGGTATTGGGTAACACAGCCTGCCATTGTGCCAGCGTTTTCGGGGCGACCGTTGAGGGCGCCGACTGGGGAATTTTGCTCAGGCAGACGGTGTTAAGATCCAGCGCGCCGATATCCAGCTTCCAGCGGCTGGGGTGTGACAGCGTCACGTTATCGATGCGGGCAATTTCGCAGTCTTCCACCAGATAGCGAAGATCGGGGATCACCAGCGCGCGGCGAGTCAGTTTCGGACTCTCTTCGAACGCGATGCGCGTCCCGACGGGAAGCCAGATCCCGGCGAGCGTCGGTACCCACTGAGCGAGCGTCATCAGCAGCGTCAGCGGCAACAATATGAACAGCAGTAAAAGCGCAAGAGCGGCTTTGTATTTACCCTTCATGGGCAGTTAATATCCTGATTTAGCGAAAGAATTAAGCCGGCAGTGCCGATCATTGTCGCATGTTTAGCGGTTGAGTTGAAGTTGACGCCAAGTTAAGAATAGATGCTGTAATAGTAAGCGGTAATTTTTTTGCTATGCGTAACCTAAAGAATATAGTTTCGGTTCAATTGGTTACGCATAAGTTCAAGAATAATCGCAGAGCAGATTTGCGACATTAATACCTATTCCGTGGCATTGCCAGCAGGTAAAGCATGGCGAATATCAATGACCCCCAATACACCGAGTCGTACCGCCAGGGATCAAAATCAATATGTAAAAAACCGCTAACAAACTCATAGCCGTTGGCAAAAACGTTAATTTGAATGGCTGCGATGGCTATCACAAATAGCGTATAGGCAATGAACAGAGGATATTTATGAAGCCTGTTGACCTTGAGTTTCCCGAGGTACAACAAGAAAAAAACGACAATAGATACAATAAAATAGCATACGGCAGGTAGAATCGGTGGGGTTAATGACAACTCGAATTGTTCCGACATAATTAATTCTCTTTAGCTATCTGGTACATCTGCCAACCTGTGACGCTTCCACTGGTTAAATCCAGAGCCATCGCTGTTTTAGAAGCCTCTTGCCATCCTCTGATATAATCAGATTCAATGTTGCGAAACAGACTCCAGGATTTTTCTCGGGGAGCCAGTACTCTCCTGCCCGCGCCATAGGCTGATAAAGAGATATCAACTACTCCATAGACAATATCAGCTTCATTATTCCCATAGCCGAGTTTCGCTGCTACGTAACGATAAGCATCTCTTAGCGTGCCAGACCGATCTTCACGATAAAGAAGATAGTATCCATTTTCATACATGTTGTTTAGCCCATGAGTAATCATAGGTGCACCATACGCAGCACAGGCCAGACCCAGCGAACCGACGCATAAACTAGCGCCCCCATACACTTGCGCCCCACCGGCAACGAAACCGATCTGTTTAAGCGCTAAAGTCGTCGTTGTTGTTCGGTTTTTTTCAACAACAATAAATAACTTAGCTTTATTGAAGGTGAGTAAATCATCCTGTTCCTTAAGATGATGTATCTGTTCATCAAGTAATTGAATCCCGCCTGACCAGGTCAAGCAATGCGACTCGATCTCCCTTCTCAGGTGAGCAACAAGTTGTTGAGTTTCAAAAAACATACCAGCGGTACCATAAAGCAAATGCTTTGTGGCAATTCGCTGCGCAAGATTTTCAATCTCTAAGACTTTCTCTTCGAAATGACTTTTATCCCGATTATGGTTGTACATTCGGTCTCCCTGTCATTTTAAAATGATATTAATAATACTACCTTCGATGTTAGGACATTCAAAGAGCTACGTCATTTTAACAGCTAAAGGTAGTCACATTTTCAAGCATTGGGAAACCACTTACCCAAACATACGCACTTGTTGTGACTTTAGTCTCCCCCATAGCCCCCTTAGAGTAAAACAAGCAGACATGTCGCTGGTGTCAGTCCCGCTTAAGAAATCGGTGGATATGAATATCATGGAGTTAGGGTGCACATATGCTCTAGAATAATTGATAGAACTTATTGAATTCAATAATATTTTAGAAATTGTAAGATAATTTTAATCATGCTAACGTGAATGCAAAATCACTGGAGAAAGTCTTATGAAACTCGCGGTATACAGCACAAAGCAGTACGACAAAAAGTATCTGCAACATGTTAACGAGGCTTACGGGTTTGAGCTTGAATTTTTCGACTTTCTGCTGTCCGAAAAAACCGCCAAAACGGCGCACGGCTGTGAAGGCGTCTGCATTTTCGTAAACGATGACGGCAGTCGCCCGGTGCTGGAAGAGTTGAAAAAACAGGGGGTGAAGTACATCGCCCTGCGCTGTGCGGGCTTCAACAATGTGGACCTCGACGCGGCAAAAGAGCTGGGTCTGAAGGTGGTGCGCGTTCCGGCGTACTCCCCGGAAGCGGTGGCTGAACATGCGATTGGCATGATGATGTCCCTCAACCGTCGTATTCACCGCGCTTATCAGCGCACCCGTGACGCCAACTTCTCGCTGGAAGGGCTGACCGGCTTTACCATGTACGGCAAAACCGCTGGCGTAATCGGCACCGGTAAAATTGGCGTGGCTGCCCTGCGCATTCTGAAAGGCTTTGGCATGCGTCTGCTGGCATTCGATCCGTACCCAAGCGCCGCAGCGCTGGATCTGGGCGTGGAGTACGTCGACCTGCCGACCCTGTTCTCGCAGTCCGACGTGATTTCCCTGCACTGTCCGCTGACGCCGGAAAACTACCACCTGCTTAACCAGGCGGCGTTTGACCAGATGAAGGATGGCGTGATGATCATCAACACCAGCCGCGGCGGGCTGGTTGATTCTCAGGCTGCTATCGAAGCCCTGAAGACCCAGAAGATTGGCGCGCTGGGGATGGACGTGTATGAGAACGAACGCGATCTGTTCTTTGAAGACAAGTCTAATGACGTCATCCAGGACGACGTGTTCCGTCGCCTCTCTGCCTGCCATAACGTGCTGTTTACCGGTCACCAGGCGTTTCTGACGGCCGAAGCGCTGATCAGCATTTCAGAAACCACGCTGGGGAACCTGCAGCAGCTGGAAAAGGGCGAAGCGTGCCCTAACGAGCTGGCTTAAGTGCTACGCCGGGTGGGCGGCTAAGCCTCACCCGGCGCGTTTGTTTCCCAGCTCCGGTGCGCAACGCGCCACCAGAGCAGGACGGCAGCCAGCGCAATCGCGCTCAGGACACTGAATGCCGTCGCAAACGAGTAATGACCGGCGATCGTCCCGGTTAATGCCGGACTCATGGATGCCCCTACTCCCTGCATCAACATCACCACGCTCTGCCCGGCATTGACGTGCCCGCTTCCGCGCAGCAGCACCACAATAAACGACGGTACGACGACCCCCAGGATCCCGGCGGCCAGGCCGTCGAGAATTTGTACCGGGATCATCATTAACGGCGCATCCGTGGATGCCGCCAGCGCCGCACGCACCGGCATAACCAGCAGCGCCAACATAATCAAGCGCCAGTAGCCATAGTGTTCGATCCGGCGCGAGGCCCAGATGGCGACGGGGATCATCACGGCCTGAGAAATGATGACGGTACCTGCCGCATACAAACCGGGGTTGATCGCGGCAGGTGCCGCGGCAACCCTCATGCTCAGCATCGGCAGCAGCGCGGCGTTCGCCAGGTGGAACAGCAACAGCGTCAGCCCGGTCACAAACAGCGCCCGGTTTTTCATCAGCACCGCAAAACCGGGGACCGGCAGGCTCGCTGAAGAGGACAGCCCGCGCGCCGCGTCGTTATCGATATCGCTGTTGCGAATGGCAAGCAGCGCACACAGCGTTAGCAGCGTGGTGCTGGTCATCAGCAGGAAAATCCCGCCCACGCCCCAGTACCACGCAATGCCGCCCGCGATCAGTGCTGTAACAAAATTGCCGCCGTGATTGAACGCTTCGTTTCTACCCATCTGCGCGCTGAACCCGCCCTGCCCGGTCAACCCCAGCGTAATCCCGGCGATTAACGGCCCGACAAATGCCGCACAGATACCGGTGACGACTTGCGACACGGCGACAACGCTGCTCTGCTGGCTAAACCAGAGCAGAAGCGTGCTGAGCGTGATCAGAATGCACAGTAGCGCGAGCACAGCGCGCTTGTTGCGGGAGGTGTCGGTGATGAACCCCGCCGGCAGCGTGGCCAGTAACCCCGCCAGCCCGCCGGCCGTCATCAGGATGCCGATATCATCAGGGGTCCAGTGGCGTTCGGTCAGGAAAATACCGAGGAAAGGCCCCAGACCATCACGAACATCAGCAATGAAAAAACTTGTCAGGCATAACGCCCGCAGCGAACGAAGAGACATACTTCCTGCCTTGCCTGTTATTGCCTGAAATAAGCAAAATGCAGTATACCGGGTATTTTTGAAAATCAGATGACGTCTGAAAAATATTCCCTGCAAACTTAAACAATACATCAAGGGCGCTGTTTTTTTACTTTACTCATTATTGCGCCTGCTTATACTGGCAAAAAATTTCACAGGAGTCCTTCGTTGGAAAGCCATTTTATCGTTGATACGAAGGTAAGCTGACGCGATTTTCTCGCTGCTTACCTTAACGGTGGGCAGCAATCCTCTTGACGTGATTGCATCCCAATACATTAAGAACGACCAAATTTGTGGAGCATCGCGATGTTCATGTTTAATCATTCACTCTTTCCGCCGCCCTCGCGCTGACATGCTTTGCGTTTTAACGGCGTCATACTGTGCTTTGTGAAGCGCTGACGCTTATCGTGTAATCATGTTAACAGGCGACAGGCTGATGTTCCCTTATATCTCTCATCTGCTCGCAGCGATGCTGCTGGGCGCAATTATTGGCGCGGAAAGACAGTGGCGCCAGCGTATGGCCGGGCTTCGTACCAATGCTCTGGTTGCAACGGGTGCGGCCGTGTTTATTTTAAGTTCCCTCTCGACGTCACCCGATAGCCCGGGGCGTATTGCAGCGCAGATTGTCTCCGGAATAGGCTTTCTTGGCGCTGGCGTTATTATGCGTGAGGGAATGAATATTCGCGGTCTTAATACCGCCGCGACGCTGTGGTGTTCGGCCGGAATTGGCGTGCTATGTGGATTAGGTCAATTCTGGAATGCTGGTATGGCCAGCGTGATTATTCTGTGCGCCAACATCCTGCTTCGCGAAGCTGCGCAGCGGATTAATCAACTGCCCGCGCTCCATGAAGGCGAAAAATGCTATGTCCTGAAAATCACCTGTGATGACGAGCATGAAGATGCGGTGCGGCAGAGTGTGGTCAACATGGCGAAAGAGTTGACGTTGAGTCTGAAAGCCATTTATTGCGATACGGCGCAAGCAGAAGGAAAAACTGAAATACGGGCCGAGGTAATGACCCGTGAGGAATACCGGAAATTACTCGAGCTAATTATGGGTAATATCGGCGGGAATAAAATTATGGCTTCCGTAAGCTGCCACGCAATATGAACACGATACCGGGCATTGCGCCCGGTTGAGGCTTCCCGTTTTGCAGAAATGGGCAGTGACATGGGCCGATGAATCCCAGGATGCCCCGTTCAACAAACGTTCTTTGTCACACTACTTGACGAATTCAGAGGCATGTTCGACCGGGCGAATATCACATAACCAAAATTTGTCCTCGTTATGACAGCCTGCTCTCTGTTTTGCAGGAATTAACGGCCTACTCTGAGTTGTGCAAAAAACACTCAGGAGGGGCACATGTACAACACCATTTTGGTTCCCATTGACATTTCCGAGGATAGCCTGACGCACATGGTTATCCCGTTCGTTCAGGCACACACCGCACTTAACACGGCCAAGGTTCACTTTCTTACTGTTATTCCATCGCTTCCCTATTATTCATCGTTAGGTTTGGCCTACCCCGCAGAAATGCCGAAGATGAAAGAATTCCAGCACGCTGCTTTAGCGAAACTGGATGAGATTGTTAAGCAATTCAAAATTCCTGCAGATAAGATACAGACTCACGCCGTGACGGGATCGCCTAAGGATCAAATCCTTAAGCTCGCTGACACGATCGGCGCCGACCTGATCATCATTGCCTCCCATAAGCCTGACATATCGACGTATCTGTTGGGTTCGAACGCTGCGGCAGTGGTGCGGCATGCGAAATGTCCTGTGCTGGTCGTTAGATAGAACGCGCTTGCGCCTCTGTATACGGTCAGATAGCAGATGACAAAAAACCGGGCGAGAAGCCCGGTTTTTCATTTTCGCTTCCCGGCGTAAAGCGTGCGAAGCTGATGGAAGCACAATTTAAAGATCTATTCTGTTTGCGTTTAAATTTAATTCCGTAATGGCGGCCGGTTTTCCAAGCAGGTAGCCCTGAACTTCATCACATTTATTTTTTTTCAGAAAAGAGAGCTGTTCGGCGGTCTCCACCCCTTCTGCGGTTACCGCCATGGAATAGGCTTTCCCCAGGTCGATAATTTTTTCCACGACTGACTGGTTCTGCGGCGAGTCCCCCAGGGTAAAAATAAAGCTCTTGTCGAGCTTGAGTCCATCAAACTGAAACTTCCGGAGATAGCTCAGTGAGGCATAGCCGGTACCGAAATCGTCAATCAAAATACGGACGCCCATTTTTTTGAGAGCCTTCATGGTCTGCAAGGTCTTTTCAGGATCGGAAAGCGTGACATTTTCCGTCACTTCTATTTCCAGTCGGTCAGGTTCTAGCCCTGTTTCATGCAGGATCTCTTTTATCCTTTCAGCAAGATCGCTTGCCTGGAATTCGATAGCGGAAATATTTACGGATACCGATAGTCCCGGTAATTTATCTTTCGTCTCCGCACACGCTTTGCGTATGACCCAGTTGCTGAGGTTAATAATCAGACCTGTTTCTTCAGCCAGCGGGATGAACTGATCGGGCATCATCGTCCCTCGGTGCGGGTGCTGCCAACGTACCAGCGCTTCGACGGCCTCTATTTTAGAATATCGGAGGTTATAACGCGGCTGGTACACCAGATAGAGTTGCTCTTCGCGAATCGCGGTTTTCAGTTCGAGTTCCAGTTTTCTCCGTTCAGTTAACTTTTCCGACATATCCGGGCGATAATAGACCCATCTGTTCCTACCGGATTGCTTAGCCTGGTAAAGCGCAATATCGGCATAGCGTAAAAGATCGTTTGCGCTGCTGCTATCCAGGGGAGCCAGCGCAATCCCCATGCTTACGCCTATTGCGACATCATTACCCTCAATGGAGAAAGGACGGTTTAGTTCCTGTACGATGCGGTGACA
Source organism: Enterobacter sp. 5-4 (assembly GCF_000612205.1). NCBI lineage: Bacteria > Pseudomonadati > Pseudomonadota > Gammaproteobacteria > Enterobacterales > Enterobacteriaceae > Enterobacter > Enterobacter sp. 5-4. Next base: position 16,409 of record NZ_JFHW01000009.1, read on the forward strand.
CACCTCATCAATCTGGTCTTTTTGGCTGGTATTGCCGAGAAGAAGCATAAATTCATCCCCTCCCTGCCGTGCGACAAAATCACCTCGACGAACGCAATTTTTAAGACGTAGAGCGACCTCGCCAAGCAGCGCATCCCCCGTGGAGTGCCCAAAAATATCATTGACGGGTTTAAACTTGTCTAAATCGAGGCAAATCATGGCAAAGGGATAATGGTTAAGGTCTTCTTTAGCCAACTGGCCTGCCAGAAATTCCTTAATATGATAGCGGTTCGGCAGACCGGTTAATTCATCATGACGTGACAGGAACTCCACCCGTTTAGTTGCTTCAACTTCCAGAGAAACGTCGGTTGCCGCGCCTCGCAAGACCACCGTTCCATCAGGCTGAGCAGAAAGCTTTGCCAGAAGCGTGCAATAGGCCGTAGATTGTTGCGCATGAATATAAGGACAGTTTTTAAATTCAAAGCGTTCAGTTAATTCCCTGAGCCTCACACAGTTTTGTAATAATCCGCGTGACGCAGGAAAGAGTTCATCCAGCCTGCGGCCTATCCATTTGCTATTTTCATATCCCGTTACTGTAGAAAAACGACCTGAAAGCCAGGTTATCTTTAACGATAAATCTGTTTCCCAGAACCAGTCGCTGGTTGTTTCACTGACGTCCCGGAATCGTTTTTCACTGGTGATAAGATTCAACCGCGCCTGCTCGAGGAGAAAGGTATTTTCGTCAAGCATTCTCGCCTTCTGCATAATATGGCGCATGAGAATAACCGTCATCGATACCGTCAGAATAACTGAAAGAATGAGTAATGGTAAAAAATAAATAATCAATGCCTGGCCGGGATTTTCACCGTCCCAGATAATTTGCACATCACCATTCTGGGTGCTTAAGGTAAATTCTGTTTGATTGTTTATTTGAGAAGTGACTGCATCAGGTGACGTACGAACATTTTTAATACCGGCATCCTGCCCAATCGCGAGGAGTTTTTTAGCCGTTAACTTGTCTACAAACACCATTATCGACGGTTTCCCCGGCAAGGGTTGCACGCTCGCGTCATCGCCCGTTGTTATCCATTCAGCAGAAACAATGGCTGGAACGGAATCGATAAGCGTGAGCATAGAAACCGGCAATCCATTGTTAACGCTCACCTCACGGAGTAATCGCTCCTTGGTTGATTTATCTAACCAGCGCCCGAGATCCTGAAGCTTCAGTTTCCCGTCAAGCACGCTGTATCGCGTGGTTCCTTCCGGGGAGAGAATAAACACCCCTTCGTAGCCAAAGTTGTCATACAGGGACTTACCCAGGTTCTGCTTATCCCATGCCCAGTGAACGTCAGTGTTCAAATGAAGATGTTTGTAGGCATCTCCCCATTCAGCATTATCTTTCAAGTGACTTCGCATGCTTTCCTGGCGGGAATCCAGGGCTTTCCTTAACAAAAATTCATCGTGCTTATCGCTGATTTTATTAACATTATTTTTTATTAATAGCAGGGAAATTATTGCCGCAATGAAAATACTTATCAACAATGTCACTATATAGGTAAAGGTTTTATTTATCAGCCCCTTAGAAGGCTCGGCATCCGTAAAACCGGGATTGTTCAGAGGTAGGGTCATCATTCGCCTTCTTATACTGCTAATACGCCAATTTTTATGCCACCTTTATTTATCGGCAAAGAATAATAAAAATTTATAGTTAAAACCCTTAAGCTTAAAGAACATTTGATTTTTACAATCCAGATCAAATTATTAGCTCTCTTACAGCCTGAATTCGGTTAAATACATCTCCCGGAGGGAGTGACCTTTAACCTCGCCGGTTTTATTTATAAAGAACATAATCTTAGTTTTTATGCTGAAACGGTTACAGACGTATAAAAAACCGGGCGTAAAGCCCGGTTCTTTTTTCATACAGCATTGACTCTATTCGCTCAATCCGCGGTTATCCAGCATCGGCTCAATCTTCGGATCGTGCCCGCGCCAGTTCCGGTAAAGTTCAGCTAAATCAGTACTGTTCCCGCGGGACAAAATGGCCTCGCGGAATGTCTGTCCATTTTCGCGAGTCAACCCGCCCTGCTCGACAAACCACTGATAGCCATCGTCAGCGAGCATCTGCGTCCACAGGTAGGCGTAATACCCCGCCGCGTAGCCGCCGCCAAAAATATGGGCAAAATAGCTGCTGCGGTAGCGCGGCGGAACGGCGGGCAGATCCAGCCCCTCTTTCTTCAACGCTGCCGCTTCAAAATCCTCCACGCTCGAAACGGCCTCGCTGATGCCGTGCCAGTTCATGTCCAGCAGCGCGGCACCCAGCAGTTCGGTCATGTCATAACCCTTATTGAAATGGGTCGCGTTGAGCATGCTTTCCCGCAGCGCGTCCGGCATCGGTTCGCCGGTTTCGTAATGGCGCGCATAGTGGGTAAACACCTTAGGATGGCTGGCCCAGTGCTCGTTGATTTGCGACGGGAACTCAACAAAATCACGCGGCGTATTGGTGCCGGAAAGGGTGGCGAAACGCTGGCTGGCAAAGAGACCGTGCAGCGTATGGCCAAACTCGTGGAACAGGGTTATTACGTCATCCCAGGAGAGAAGCGCGATACCGCCATTCGCCGGTTTCTGGTAGTTACAGACGTTGTAGATCACCGGACGGGCAGCAAACTCGAAGGATTGCTCGATGAAATTCCCCATCCATGCCCCGCCCTGTTTGGAATCACGGGCAAAGAAGTCACCGTAAAACAGCGCCATGCCTTCGCCGGTGTGGTCGAAAATTTCCCATACGCGGACGTCCGGGTGATACACCGGGATATCGAAGCGCTCGACGAAGCGAATGCCAAACAGCTGGCTGGCAGCCCAGAATACGCCATCCTGCAGCACGGTATTGAGCGCAAAGTAGGGCCTGATCTGCGACTCATCGAGGGCATATTTTGCCTGGCGCACGCGCTCCGCATAAAAGGCCCAGTCCCAGGCCTCCACGGTGAAACCGCCCTGCTCGTCGTCGATGACTTTCTGAATATCGGCCTGCTCGCGTTCCGCGCGGGCGCGGGCGGCAGGCACAATGCCGCGCATAAATTCCAGCGCGGCGGCCGGGGTTTTCGCCATCTGGTCAGCAATGCTCCAGCTAGCGTAATCCTCAAAGCCCAGCAGACGGGCCTGCCGCGCGCGCAGCGCCGTCAGACGAAGAATCAGCGCGCGGGTGTCGTTTTCGTCCCCTTTCTGGGTACGCGTCCAGCCTGCGTTGAAGAGGTTTTCGCGGGTCTGACGATTGCGCAGCGCGGAAAGCGCGGGCTGCTGGGTGGTGTTCAAAAGCGGGATCAGCCAGCGATCGTTTAGCCCTCGCTCCGCGGCAGCCTGCGCCGCGTCAGCGATCTCCGTTGCGCTGAGCCCGTCAAGCTGGTGCGCATAATCCACCACCAGCCCACCGGTCTTATCGGCAGCCAGCAGACGCTGGTTAAACTGGCTGGTCAGCGAGGCCGCCTCGGTATTCAGCGCCTTCAGCTCGGTCTTTTCTGTCTCACTCAGACGCGCACCGGCCAGAATAAACCGCTGATACAGCTCCTCGACCAGACGACGGCATTCGGCGTCAAGCGCGGCACGGTCCTGCCAGACGCTCTCCACGCGGGCAAACAGCGCGTCATTCAGCCAGATATCGTTTGCCAGCGCGGCAAGCTCGGTGGAGAACTGTTCTTCCAGCTCCTGTAAAAACGGATTGGTGTGCGCGGAAGTCATGGCGAAGAACACGCTGCTGACACGCGAGAGCATGGCGCCGCTCTTCTCCAGCGCCAGCACGGTGTTCGTGAAGTCAGGCGCAGCGGCCTGAGCGACAATCGCGTCAATGTCCGCACGCTTCTGGCGAAGGGCTTCATCGAAGGCCGGACGATAGTGGCTGTCGTTGATCTGATCAAAATGGGGGGCCTGGTAAGGCAGCAGGCTGATGTCAAAAAAAGGATTCGTGGCCGTCATCTTTCACTCCTGAGTACGGGTATCCTCCCAGAGTAGGCCAGGCCGCCATCCCCTGCAACGCTGTCATACAAATGTTGCCTTAACGCACCCTCTGCGGCCGTGCTATGTTAGTTAAACACAAAAAGCGTTGAGGAACAGTGAGATGATTATTTTAGTTACCGGGGCAACGGCAGGTTTTGGTGAAAGCATCACGCGTCGCTTCGTCGCCAACGGGCACAAGGTTATTGCAACGGGCCGCCGTCAGGAACGTCTGCAGGAGCTGAAGGACGAATTAGGCGACAGCATCCTGACCGCGCAGCTGGACGTGCGTAACCGCGCGGCGATTGAAGAGATGATTGCCAACCTGCCCGCCGAGTGGCGCGCCATCGACGTGCTGGTCAACAATGCCGGTCTTGCGCTGGGCATGGAGCCGGCACACAAAGCCAGCGTGGAAGACTGGGAAAACATGATCGACACCAACAACAAAGGGCTGGTCTATATGACCCGCGCGGTGCTGCCGGGCATGGTTGAGCGCAATCGCGGCCACATTATCAATATCGGCTCCACCGCCGGAAGCTGGCCTTATGCAGGCGGCAACGTCTACGGCGCAACAAAAGCGTTTGTGCGCCAGTTCAGCCTTAACCTGCGTACCGATCTCCACGGCACCGCCATTCGCGTCACCGACATCGAGCCGGGCCTGGTGGGTGGCACCGAGTTTTCCAACGTGCGTTTCAAAGGCGATGACGCGAAAGCAGACAAAACCTATGAAAACGCTAACGCCCTGACGCCGGAAGACGTCACCGAAACGGTCTGGTGGGTGGCGACGCTGCCAAAACACGTCAACATCAATACCGTAGAAATGATGCCGGTCAGCCAGAGTTTTGCCGGGCTTAGCGTCCATCGTAGCTAACGCTGCCCTTCCCGGCCTGCGGGCCGGGTCTGTTTCGGGTTATAAAAGAATGGTAGTATGTTCAGGCTAACTCTCTGAGAAATGACAACTCATGGCCGCTGAATCGCAACTCAATCCCACCCAGCCCGTAAACCAGCAAATCTATCGCATTTTGCGACGTGATATTGTCCATTGCCTGATCCCACCGGGAACGCCGCTTTCTGAAAAAGAGGTGTCCGTGCGTTTTGACGTTTCCCGTCAGCCGGTGCGTGAAGCGTTTATTAAGCTTGCGGAAAACGGTCTGATTCAGATCCGCCCGCAGCGCGGCAGCTATGTGAACAAAATTTCACTCTCTCAGGTGCGCAACGGCTGTTTTGTTCGCCAGGCCATTGAATGCGCGGTGGCGCGGCGTGCCGCAACGCTCATCAACGACAAGCAGTGTTACCTGCTGGAGCAAAACCTGCATCAGCAGCGGATTGCGATTGACCGTAAGCAGCTGAATGATTTCTTCCAGCTAGATGATGAATTCCACCAGAAGCTGGCGCAGATTGCAGATTGCCAGCTGGCCTGGGACACCATCGAAAACATCAAGGCCACCATCGACCGCGTGCGTTATATGAGTCTCGATCACGTCTCTCCACCGGAAATGCTGCTCCGACAACACCATGATATTTTCAGCGCGCTGGAAAAACGCGACCCGGACGGCGTGGAAAAAGCGATGACGCTGCATCTGCAGGAAATTAGCGAATCCGTGCAGCTGATTCGTCAGGAAAATAGCGAGTGGTTTAGCGAAGAATAATATTTCGCCGCGCCCTTTCGGGTGCGGCGAGAGGGTTAGCGAACGACTAACACCGGAATGGTTGCGTAGCGCAGGATAGATTCCGCATTTGATCCCAGCAGATGGGTGGTGATGCCCGGATTTTTCGACCCGATGACGATCGCGTCATATTCCCCCTCTTTGCTCAGCCTGATAATTTCATCGAGGACGTTGCCAAAGCGAACCAGGCTGTCAATTTTCTCCGGCGAGATGTCGAACAGCCTTTTTAAGGCGTTCATTTTCTTCCCGGATTCCTCAGTCATATATTCTTCGAACTTTTTAATATCGGCGTTAAAACCGCGCAGCAGGGATCGGCTGCTGGTCGGCAGAATATTGACCAGGGTAATCGACGCGCCCTCGGCCTTCGCGAGGTTAGCCGCGTGGCGAACCGCTTTGTCACTCAAATCCATTTCAAATACATCAACAGGCATCAAAATCTTCTTATACATAAGCCTGGCTCCTTATTCCGATGAAAGGGTTATTTCCTGTATCCAGAATGGCACCGGGAAAATAAACCAACCCTCAACGCTTCCCTGATGAAACTATCAGTTAATGAAAATAACGGTCTGCTTTGTCAATTGCTGTCGTGAACCGTCAGCACCCGACGCAATAAAGAAAAAAGTGTGAGTTTGATCAAAAACAAAAACATCTGATGCAGACAGGCGTATTTATATGCCCCGTGAACGGCAACCCTGAAATAACGCCGTAACGAACAGGTTAGAGAGGAGAAAATACCATGATGACATACGACCGTAACCGCAATGCAATCACCACCGGCAGCCGCGTCATGATTAGCGGCACAGGTAAAACTGGCGTGATTAAAGCGATCCACAGCGACGGGCTGGATGCCGCGCAGGTGCGCCGCAGCAAAACGGTTGAAGTGGAAGGATGCGAAGGTAAGTTCGAACCGATTGAGCTGATTCGCCTGGGTATGCACTAAACGGTGCGCAGACATGCCGCCGCGAACGGCGGCATGTACTGAATTACCGTTGAGACACGTACTGCGCCACGGTCGCTTTCGCGCCCTTTTGCAGCAGCGTCTGGTATGCCTTCATCACCGCATCAACAAAGACGGATTCACGCGGTAATTCTTTGCCGAAGATGGCCTCGATGCCGAGCAGCGCCCTGACCCGGCTTTCCCCTTCCGCACTGCCCTTCACCGCCGCCTGAATCACCGCCAGCTGCGGATCGCTCACGTCAATCGCGTTACCCTGCTCGTCCACGCCCCCGACATAGCGCATCCACCCTGCCACGCCCAGTGCCAGCAGCGGGAAAGGCTTCTGATGCACCAGGTGCCAGCGCACGGAATCCAGCATGCGCTGCGGAAGCTTCTGGCTGCCGTCCATCGCAATTTGCCAGGTCCGATGGCGCAGGGCCGGGTTGCTGTAGCGGGCAATCAGGAGATCGGCATAGCGTCCTAAATCGACGCCTTTGACCTTCAGCGTAGGCGCCTGCTCGTTAAGCATCAGGGCGTGCGCGGCGACGCGGTAGTTTTCATCTTCCATACAGTCGTTAATATGCTGATAGCCCGCCAGATAGCCCAGGTACGCCAGGAATGAGTGGCTGCCGTTAAGCATGCGCAGCTTCATCTCTTCAAACGGGATCACGTCTGACACCAGCTCGGCTCCGGCTTTGTCCCACGCTGGACGGCCGGCCACAAAGTTATCTTCGATCACCCACTGACGGAACGGTTCACAGGCCACCGCCGCCGGATCGCGCACGCCGGTAAGCTGTTCAATTTTATCCAGCGTGTCGGGGGTGACCGCAGGCACGATGCGATCCACCATCGTTGACGGGAAGGTAACGTGGGATTCGATCCAGTCCGCCAGCTCACCGTCTACCGCACGGGCGTACGCGCAGGTGACATTGCGCATCACGTGACCGTTCTCCGGCATGTTGTCGCAGGACATCACGCTAAACGCCGGCAGGCCCGCCGCCTTACGCCGCGCGAGCGCTTCCACGACCACACCCGGCGCAGATTTCGGCTGGTGCGGGTTTTGCAGGTCTGCGACGATAAAAGGGTGATCGAGCATCAGTTGCCCGGTCGCCGGGGAATGGCAGTACCCTTTCTCGGTGATGGTCAGCGAGACAATCGCCACCTGCGGTTCGCACATCGCGGCCAGCACGGTCTCCAGCCCGTCAACCTGCGCATGCAGCGCCTTTTTTACCACGCCAACCACGCGGGAGGTCCACGCATCGGCAGACATTTCCGCCACGGTATAGAGATTATCCTGCGCGTTCAGATCGGCAATCTGCTGTTCGCCGCCAATCAGGTTAACCTCACAGTATCCCCAGTCGCTACCGTGTTCCGCGGCGAGGATGTCGGCGTACACTGCCTGATGCGCACGGTGAAACGCGCCAAACCCTAAATGAACGATGCGTGCTTTAAGGCTGTCGCGATCGTACTGTGGCAGCGTCGCGTTGGCCTGTAATAAGGTATTTTCCATGATTAAGACTCGTTAATTAGAAAGCTGTGGATCGCTGCCGCCCATGCTGAAGCGGCAGCGCCTGCTGACTACACCAACTAGAATGGTAGCTGGAGTAAAAAAGTGAACTGCCATCAACCATACTGATACTGCCGTTTGAGTTTTTGATTTATATTAACTTTTGTTCATGTGGTGTGACACAAAATCAAAGTTGTGTGACAGGCAACGCAAGTTATAAACCATCAGCGTCTTGAGGAGACGGCACCGTAACCGACCGTCTCTTTCGGCGCAGACTCGGCTGCGTCTTGCGCCGCGCTTAAATCACGGTCGCGCACTTCCGGCATCAGGATCGCCGAGATCAGTCCAATCACGGAATAGGCCACCAGCATGGCGACAATCGGCCACCAGGAGCCGGTCATATTGCAGAAAATCCCTGCCAGTACCGGACCAAAGCCCACCGCTACGAGACCGCCCGCCTCTTTGGAGATCGCCATACGGGTAAAGCGATTTCGCGAGCCAAACATCTCCGCCATGGTGATATTTTCCAGCGCGAAGAGCCCCAGAACGGCGAAGTTATGGATAACGATGATGCAGAGCATGATCGTCCCCGGCGCATAGCTCTTATCGACGATGATCGACAGCATCGGATAGGCCAGAATAATGGCGGAGATATTGAGGATAATGTACGGCAGACGGCGCCCCACTTTATCGGAAAGCCAGCCCAGCAGCGGAATGGAGATAAACCCGAGAATGGAGCTGATCATCAGCGCATCGGTCGGGATGGCCTTATCGAACAGCAGCGTCTGGACCAGATAACCCGCGAGGAAGGTCTGGATCAAACCTGAGTTGCCTGCCTGGCCGAAACGCAGGCCGGTCGCCAGCCAGAAGGATTTGCTTTTCACCATGGAACCCAGTGAGGTGTCCGGCTGCGCAGCTTGCACATCGTTCACTTTCTCAAAGACCGGGCTCTCCTTGAGGTTCATACGCAGCCAGATGGCGAAGATCATCACCACGACGCTGGCGAGGAATGGCACGCGCCAGCCCCAGGCGAGCAGCTGTTCACGATCGAGGGCAAAGAACATGATGGCCCAGATCGCCGTTGCGCTCAGCGTCCCGCAGTTAGTCCCCATCGCCACCAGCGAGGAGATGATGCCGCGTTTACCTTTCGGCGCGTACTCCGCCAGCATGGTCCCGGCCCCGGAGATCTCGGCCCCGGCACCGAGGCCCTGAATAATGCGCAGCGTCACCAGCAGCACGGGGGCAAAAATCCCGATCTGCGCGTAGGTCGGCAGGACGCCAATCAGCGTGGTGCAGATCCCCATCATGGTGATGGTAATGAACAGCACCTTCTTACGACCAATGCTGTCGCCCATTCTGCCGAAGATAAAGGCGCCGACGATGCGCGCAATATAGCCTGCGCCGTAGGTGCCCATCGCGAGGATCAGCGCCATCGCGGCGGACTGTTCCGGGAAGAAGATCTCATGGAAGACCAGAGCGGCACCCAGCGAGTAAAGCTGGAAGTCCATAAACTCCAGGGCGGTGCCCAGCCAGCCGGAAACGGCGGCTTTCACCAGATCGGATGTGGTTCTTTGAGGTTGTACTTGCGTCATAATGGCTATCTCTGAAAGGTAAGATGCGTACCACATAGCGCCTGTCTGCGCAGGCGCTTAACCGCGTAAATGATTATTGGCCGAACGTGAGCAAAACTTTGCAGCACTGCCGCTGGTCTTTCTCAAACAGTTCAATGGCGTCTTTAACGTGGTGATAGTCAAAGGTATGGGTGATCAGTTTTTCCGGGTCGATCAGCCCCCTCTTCAGCCAGTCGATAACGACCGGGAATTTGTTGGCGTTCAGGCGCGAGGAGAATATCGCCAGCTCTTTGCCGGTGATGCCCTGCTGAACAATCTGGCTCGGCTCGCTGGAGAACCCCATCAGCACGATGCGCGCCGCCGGTGAGGCCAGGGTTATCGCTTCCTGCAAAATGGAGGGATGGCAGGCGGCATCAATGATTAACGTCGGTTTGATGCCTTTTTCCTCCAGCGCGGCCTGCAGCGACTGCTCGCCGTTATTAAAGACCCAATCCGCGCCGCTGCGCCGGGCCATCGCCAGACGCTCGTCTATGCGATCAACCACGATAACCTGCTTCACCTGATAGACGCCTTTCAGGGCCTGAACCGTAACCAGCCCCATCGGCCCGGCGCCATATATCAGCGCGACGTCCTGTTCAGTCGGTTTCGCCTGCCCCGTTACGTTGGCGGCGATGGTGAAGGGCTCAACCATGACGGCGTGCTTATCAGGAATGTCATCCGGAATGGGCCAGGCGTTTTGTGCGGGCACGACCGCATATTCGCTAAAGCCGCCGTCACGGTGAACGCCCAGCACCACCAGCGAGGTGCAGACGTTCGGTTTTCCCACGGAGCACGGGTAGCAGTGCCCGCAGCTGATCACCGGATCGACCGAAACGCGCTGGCCCAGGCGCGCGCTGTCAACGCCCTCGCCCACGGCGTCAATCACGCCAAAAAACTCATGGCCGATGACGCGCGGATACTTCGCAAACGGGTTATGGCCGCGGTAGATGTGGCTATCCGACCCGCAGATCCCGGCAAGCTTGATACTGACGCGGACGTCACCTGCGCCAGGTACCGGAAGTTGACGCTCTTCAATTACCAGTTCGTTCGGCTGTTGAATCACTACGCTTTTCATCGTTTGCTCCTCGCTTACCAGTTCCACAGCGTGCCGTCTTCAAGACGGGCAACCGGCAGATAGGCCGGATCGTACGGGTATTTCGCCGCCAGCTTCTCATCAAATTCGATGCCCAGCCCCGGCTTGTCGCCCGGATGCATATAGCCGTTATCAAAGCGCCAGCTGTGCGGGAAGACCTCCAGCATCTGTTCGGAGTAGCCCATATATTCCTGCACACCGAAGTTCGGCACCCACAGGTCGAAATGCAGCGCGGCGGCGTGGCAGACAGGCGACAGATCCGACGGACCGTGCGAGCCGGTACGCACCTGATAGAGCGACGCGAAGTCCGCGATGCGGCGCATCCCGGTGATGCCGCCCGCGTGGGTAATGGTGGTGCGGATATAGTCGATCAGCTGCTCTTCGATGAGCTGCTTGCAGTCCCAGATGCTGTTAAACACTTCGCCTACCGCAATGGGCGTAACGGTGTGCTGGCGGATCAGGCGGAAGCAGGCCTGGTTTTCCGCAGGGGTGGGATCCTCCATCCAGAACATGCGGTATGCTTCAATGCTCTTGCCGAAGCGCGCCGCTTCGATGGGCGTCAGGCGGTGGTGCATGTCGTGCAGAAGATGCTCATTGAAGCCGAATTTATTACGCACCGCGTCGAACAGCTTCGGCGTGAAGTCGAGGTATTTTTCGGTGGACCAGAGCTGCTCTTCCGGCCAGTCGCCTTTGGTCGCAGGCTCGTAGGCCAGCCCCTTCCCTTTGGCCATGCCGTAGGTGGTTTTCATGCCCGGCACGCCGCACTGCACGCGGATCGCCTTAAAGCCCATCTCTTTGTGACGGGCGTAATCTTCCAGCACGTCGTCAATGGTGTGGCCGGTGGTGTGACAGTAGACCATCACCCCTTCCCGGGAGGCGCCGCCCAGCAGCTGGTAGAGCGGCATGTTGGCCGCTTTGGCTTTGATATCCCACAGCGCCATATCCACGGCGGAGATGGCCGACATGGTGACCGGACCGCGACGCCAGTAAGCACCTTTGTAGAAGAACTGCCAGATGTCTTCGATGCGGTGCGCATCGCGGCCAATGAGCTGGGGGCAAAGGTGATCCTTCAGGTATGAGGCCACGGAGAGCTCGCGTCCGTTTAGCGTGGCGTCACCGAGACCGACAATCCCCTCATCGGTGGTGATTTTAAGGGTGACAAAGTTCCTCCCCGGGCAGGTAACAAACACGTCAGCCGCGACAATCTTCATAATTCCTTTCCTTACATCGTTCGTTGTGATGCCGGAAATTTACGCAACTACACTACTACCATACAAGTATAATGATCGTAAAATAAGCTAACGATCACAAAACCGGGGGCTCATGCGCGGCCCCATCCCGCCACAATAATCAGCATACCGCACAGGGCAATCAGCGCGCCGGCCCAGTCATAGACGCTGAGTTTGACGCCGTCCACCACGCGCAGCCACAGCAGCGCCGTGCAGACATAGACGCCGCCGTAAGCCGCATAAACGCGCCCGCTGGCCGCCGGATGCAGCGTTAACAGCCAGACAAACAGGGCCAGCGCAACGCTTGCCGGAATGAGCAGCAATACGGATCCACCCTTTTTGAGCCAGAGCCAGGGCAGGAAGCAACCGATGATTTCACACAGCGCAGTCGCAAAAAAAAGCAGCGTCGTTTTAAGCATATTTCACGTCAGGTGAGGATTTATTTAACCATCATACCTGATGATGCCCTTTACTTTTCCATACTTGCTCCGCGGGTATGCCGTCATTTCGCTTTAGTGTAGAATCTGTACGGGGTAACTTGATTATCTGCACCCATTTAAAAGGAAACGCTATGACCACATTAAGCAAACGCCTTTGTCTGACAGCCCTGCTGGCGCTGTCATCGTTCGCCTTTGCCGCCTCTGCGACAGCGGAAACCAGCAAGCTCATTATTGAGTCTGGTGACAGCGCGCAAAGCCGCCAGAACGCCGCGATGGACAAAGAACAATGGAATGACACCCGTAGCCTTCGCCAGAAGGTCAACAAACGTGCCGAAAAAGAGTGGGACAAAGAAGATGTCGCTTTTGACGCGCGCGATAAGTGTCAGCAAAGTGCAAACGTCAATGCCTACTGGGAGCCTAACACCCTGCGATGCCTGGATCGCCGCACTGGCCGCACGGTAGCCCCATAATGTCGGCGCCCTGCGACGTTAAACTCCGTCCGCTGGAGCGTGAAGACCTGCGCTTTGTCCACCAGCTCGACAACAATGCCAGCGTGATGCGCTACTGGTTCGAAGAGCCTTATGAGGCCTTTGTCGAGCTGTCCGATCTCTACGATAAGCACATTCACGATCAGAGTGAACGTCGTTTTGTGGTGGAGTGTGAAGGTGAAAAAGCCGGGCTGGTGGAGCTGGTTGAGATCAACCACGTTCACCGTCGGGCGGAGTTCCAGATCATCATCTCCCCTGAGCATCAGGGAAAAGGCCTTGCGTCACGCGCGGCCAGGCTGGCAATGGATTACGGATTCAACGTTCTGAATCTCTACAAGCTTTACCTGATTGTGGACAAAGAGAACGAAAAAGCGATCCATATCTATCGCAAGCTGGGCTTTATGATGGAAGGCGAGCTGATTCACGAGTTCTTTATCAACGGTGAATACCGCAACACCATCCGCATGTGCATTTTCCAGCATCAGCACCTGGCCGGACATAAACCGTCAGGCGCCAGCCTGCTGAAACCTACCGCGCAGTAAGATTGATGACAAACCGTGTCATAAACCATTGAGCTGCCTTTCTTGCCGGGTGGCGCTGTGCTTACCCGGCCTACAGGGTGCTTCATTGTAGGCCCGTGCAAGCGTAGCGCCGCCGGGCGAAACGCACAAAATGCACTTTACGCTCAGTAATATTCAATCGTGTTCTTGATGGTGTACTTGTGCTCAACGGCGGGTTTGACGCTGTCGTCCGTGATGGTCAGATCGCAGCTCACCGGGTTATTGTGGCGATCGTAGTCGCAGCTCTGCGTCACGTTGCCCAGCGGCTTGTCATTCAACATGCTGACTGCCGAGTAATCCATTCTTTTGCGCAGGTCTTTCGACGGCGTCGACTGGACGGACAGATGCTGATCCCCTGATACGGTGGTTTTGCCCAGCGGGTAACCATCCGCGTCGTAGCGATACTTCACTTCCATCTCTTTACCGTGCGCCGCCACCACAAATCCGTTGTCGTCGGTATCCCACGTTACCCCGGCTGACGGCAGTTCGGCCAGCTGGCATTTGCCCTGCAGCTTCACTTTGCGCTGCTGGGTTTCCGCATCAAGATAGTAATTGGCATCCAACACCAGCGCCACGCTGGTGTTGGCCTCCAGGTCGTGTAGCTCCAGCGTATCGAAACACCCTTCCGTCGAGACGGTGCCGGTGACCCGTTTGGACACTTCGCCCTTCTCGTTGAACAGCGTCTGGGTAAAGTCTTTGACCGGGCCGCGCAGCGGATCAAAATCAAATTCGTTTGAAAAACTCGCCATCTCGGGCGTAAACGACAGCGGCGCGGAGCTGTTGTCGCACCCCACCAGTGTTGCTGCCAGGAGCGTTATCGCTGCATATTTCTTCACATTCATTTCCGTACAGGGAGATTATTCCCAATCATATTAGCAAATACAGATGTTTACACGAAGCCTGCTAAAATTAATCTCTACACAGAGAAAAGGAGCTACAGATGAAACGGTTACCCTGGATTACCGCCCTGCTGTTAATGAGTGCCTCAACGGCCGCGCTGGCGGCACCGGATTCCTGCGAGCGCGTGAAAAGCGACATTCAGCAGAAGATCGTCAACAACGGCGTGCCTGAGTCAGGTTTTACGCTGAACATTGTGCCGAACGACCAGGCCGATCAGCCGGGCACGCAGGTTGTAGGCCACTGCGCTAACGACACCTTTAAAATTCTGTATACCCGCACAGGCAGCGGTGCGGCAGCTGAACCTCAGTAATTGAGCGTCAATTCCCTTTGATTTGATAAGGATTAAGATCTACTACCCCCAAATAAGTAACACTCACCCCATCGTTAGCCCGGATATCATTTCGGGAGAAATAATACACAATAATAATGATGGGGTGAGCCATGTCCGATGCTGAACATTACGACGGCGGAATTAGCCGTCGAACTCTCGTGAAATCTACGGCGATAGGTTCTCTGGCGCTTGCCGCTGGTGGGATCTCGCTTCCCTTTGGCCTTAAAAGCGCTGCCGCTGCGGTGAAGCACGCCGTCCAGCCTCCTGAAGATACCGTGGTGTGGGGCGCCTGCTCGGTCAACTGCGGCAGCCGCTGTGCGCTGCGTCTGCATGTCCGCGACAACGAAGTGTACTGGGTCGAAACGGATAACACCGGCGAGGATGTGTATGGCGATCACCAGGTGCGCGCCTGCCTGCGCGGACGTTCTATTCGTCGCCGCATCAATCACCCTGACCGTCTGAACTACCCGATGAAGCGCGTGGGCAAACGCGGCGAAGGCAAGTTCGAGCGCATCACGTGGGATGAAGCGCTCGACACGATCGCCGCCAGCCTGAAAGACGTGGTGGCCAACTACGGCAACGAAGCGGTGTATATCAACTACTCTTCCGGGATTGTCGGCGGCAATATCACCCGCTCCTCCCCTTACGCTTCGCTGGTGGCGCGCCTGATGAACTGCTACGGCGGCTTCCTGAGCCACTACGGCACCTACAGCACGGCGCAAATTGCCTGCGCGATGCCCTACACCTACGGCAGCAACGACGGCAACAGCACCTCGGACATCGAAAACACCAAACTAGTAGTGATGTTCGGCAATAACCCGGCGGAAACGCGCATGAGCGGCGGCGGGATTACGTACTATCTGGAACAGGCTCGCGAGCGGTCCAACGCGCGCATGATTGTTATCGACCCGCGCTACACCGACACGGCAGCCGGACGCGAAGATGAATGGATCCCGATCCGTCCGGGAACCGATGCCGCGCTGGTGGCGGGTATTGCCTGGGTATTAATCGACGAAAACCTGGTCGACCAGCCGTTCCTCGACAAATACTGCATTGGCTACGACGAAAAAACGCTGCCGGAAGGCGCGCCCGCTAACGGTCACTACAAAGCGTATATTCTCGGCCAGGGCGATGACCACACGGCGAAAACGCCGGAGTGGGCCTCCCGCATCACCGGTATTCCCGCCGATCGCATCGTTAAGCTTGCCCGCGAAATCGGCTCCGCTAAACCGGCTTATATCTGTCAGGGCTGGGGACCTCAGCGTCAGGCGAACGGCGAGCTGACCTCCCGCGCGATCGCGATGCTGCCGATCCTCACCGGAAACGTCGGGATCAACGGCGGGAACAGCGGCGCGCGTGAGTCCACCTACACCATCACCATCGAACGTATGCCGCTGCCGGATAACCCGGTCAAAACGCAAATTTCCTGCTTCAGCTGGACGGACGCCATCGCCCGTGGGCCGGAGATGACCGCCCTGCGCGACGGCGTGCGCGGCAAGGATAAGCTGGACGTGCCGATTAAGTTCATCTGGAACTACGCGGGCAACACCCTCATCAACCAGCATTCCGATATCAATAAAACCCACGATATCCTGCAGGATGAAGGCAAGTGCGAAATGATTGTCGTCATCGATAACTTCATGACATCGTCAGCGAAGTATGCCGATATCGTGTTGCCGGACCTGATGACCGTCGAGCAGGAAGATATCATTCCAAACGATTATGCGGGCAACATGGGCTACCTGATATTCCTTCAGCCCGTGACCGCGCCGAAGTTTGAGCGCAAGCCCATCTACTGGATCATGAGCGAAGTGGCGAAACGCCTCGGGCCGGATATCCACCAGAAATTCACCGAAGGACGGACGCAGGAACAGTGGCTGCAGTATCTGTATGCCAAAATGCTCGAAAAAGACCCTCAACTGCCGTCCTATGACGAGCTGAAAAAAAGGGGCATTTACAAGCGCAAAGATCCGAACGGCCATTTTGTGGCCTATAAAAAATTCCGCGAAAACCCGGAAGCCAATCCGCTGAAAACCCCATCGGGTAAGATTGAAATATACTCCAGCAAGCTGGCGGAGATTGCGGCCACCTGGGAGCTGGAAAAAGATGAGACCATCAGCCCGCTGCCCGTCTACGCGTCAACCTTCGACGGCTGGGATGCGCCCGAGCGCGCGCGGTTCCCGCTGCAGCTGTTTGGCTTCCACTTTAAGGCCCGTACCCACTCAAGCTACGGTAATGTAGACGTGCTGAAAGCCGCCTGCCGCCAGGAGGTCTGGCTTAATCCTGTCGATGCCGAAAAACGCGGCATTAAAAACGGCGATACGGTGCGCGTCTTTAACGACCGCGGTGAGGTAAGAATAGAAGCGAAAGTGACGCCGCGCATCATGCCCGGCGTCAGCGCTATGGGCCAGGGGGCCTGGCACGACGCCAATATGAGTGGCGATCGTGTCGACCACGGCTCATGCATCAACACCCTGACCACGCACCGCCCGTCACCGCTGGCCAAAGGCAACCCGCAGCACACCAATCTGGTACAGATCGAGAAGGTGTAACGGGTGAATGGCGTGACCGTGGTTTATTCTATGGTTTGTATTATTGGTTAACTCAGACGCGCGGACATCCTCCGCGCGAGCAAGGAAGATGTAATGAAAGATGTCTCACATCGTGAATCGTTCGCGTTCAGCGCCCGGGTGCTGGGTGCGCTGTTTTATTTCGCACCAGACAGCGAGCAGGCCGCGCCGCTGGTGCAGGCCCTCACCGCAGGCGAATGGGTTCAGGACTGGCCCCTGCCGCCAGGAACGCTGCAGCCAGTCGCTGACACCTTTGCCGCGTCTGCCGATGAGCCGCTGAGGGACGCCTGGCAACGACTGTTTATTGGCCCTTACGCCCTACCCGCGCCACCGTGGGGCTCCGTCTGGCTGGACCGCGAATCCGTGCTGTTTGGCGACTCGACCCTCGCGCTGCGCCAGTGGATGCGGGAGAACGCTATCGCATTTGAAATGCAGCAGAATGAACCGGAAGATCACTTCGGGACTTTGCTGCTGCTGGCGGCATGGCTGGCCGAGAACGGCCGCGAGGCGGAGTGCGCTCAGCTTCTGGCGTGGCACCTGCTGCCGTGGAGCACCCGCTTCCTGACGGTGTTTGTCGAGAACGCCAACCATCCGTTTTATACCGCGCTGGGTAAGCTTGCGCAGCTGACGCTCGCGGACTGGCGATCCGGGCTCCTTATTCCGGTTGCGGAAAAGACGCTGTATCGCTAAGGGGTGTGGCTTGCTCGCGGGTAGCGAGCAAGCTACGGTCAAAAGAGGAAGCTTAAAAAATTTAACTCGAAACAGGAGGCATATTGAATTTAATAATATAAAATAGCTTTTCCTGGTAAGGTCAACACTTTCGTTTGATACATACAAAACAAAACCATGACTAAAAATTATTCTTTCGAAGATAAACGCAAGAAATTACTCGTTACAGCCGTGATATTCAGCGTTTTAGGTGGATGGCTCTGGTATATGTCATGGGCATCTGGCATCTCCCATAATACTATATTAAAAAAATCCGTCCCTGAATGGATGACATATATTTCACTTGGCGTTTTGATTGGAACAATTTTTGTTATGCGCGCTTTTTACCTGCGCACTTTTAACAAAACATTAGAATATATTGCCAGTGCTTTTTTTAGCGGCTTTTGCCTTGGGTTTGTATTGAGCTTAAATTGTTATGATATTTATGTCTATCTCTTCCCGGACAAAATAATTGGCTATGAATCTGAATATGAGGTTGTCTTTCCGGGGCCTTCGAGAGGTAAGCATGGCCATTGTGAAGCGGGTCTCTGGTTAAAAGATCAGAACACCAACAGATGGATTCAGCTTTGTACAAACAAAGAATATCTGCACAGCCACCGTAAGCAGGGAATGACTGGGGTGTGGGTAACGGCCCGTGTGAATAATATTGGAAGTTACATTGTGAGTTATGAGTTTATTTATTTGTAGGCACGACCCTATCTATTTTTGTTCTGGCGAAAATGAATGGTACTCAAGGCCCGCTCCTTGCTTATAGCCGTCAGCCTGATACGTCGCACCAGAGATTGCGCATTCACAGCGGAGAAACCGGCTACGGGCAGGGTCATCTCAAAATCGAATCAGGGTAAATTTCATTCATACCCCCACATTTAGTGGTGGATACGTGACGACTGTTCCTCTATTCTGCTTTTTCAGCGAGCAAGCCGGAGTCATTTTTAGTGGATAATCCCATACTTCAGAAAACCATCATTATCTTTATTCTCATCCTGTGGGTAATTGTGAGTGTTCCCTGCCTGCCAGTAGCATGCGTTACGAGCCTTTCACCACTATTTGGTTATGTATCACCGACTGATTCCCCCTCACTCGCACTCTCTTTGCTTTGAATGAACCGAAGTGCCAGGTAGAGGTCTGGCGCCAGAATCATGTCATCATCATTCATTGTTGGCCGACTGTCTTTAAACCAGCGTGTTAACTCCGTTTTCCTGCCCGCAAGAATTAATTTAATCTGTCGACCTTTCAGATCGCGCTTTAACTCATTAATGGTTGCCAGGACGCTGATGTCTGAATAGGTGAAGCAGGCAACGGCATCAATGACCACCCATTTAGGCTGTATGGCTGCCCCATCAACCAGGTTCAATACCCGACGTTTAAAATAAGCCACATTAAAATAGGTCAACGGTGAGTTAAATCGATACATCAGCACGCCCGGGACCATTTTTATATCGGTGGTATTCCCTAACGAGTGAATCATTCCCTCTTCGTCAGTGCCCAGCAGGTGCTCAGAGGGACGAAATACCGTACGAAGGAACTGCAACAGGCCAAGCAACACCGCAAGGCCGATCCCCTGGATAACGCCGATAATTAACACACAGCCAAACGTGAAGAAGGCCAGGCGAAAGGCCTGTTTATTTCTGCGCCTCAGGTTCCATAGCCCACGTAAATCAATCAATGACCACGATGCATACATTAGAACAATCCCTAACGCAGATACCGGAATGAATTGTAATGGCTGAGTGAAAAATACTACGACGATACCAATGATTAAGGCGGCGACCACGGAAACCAGCTGACTTTTCCCCCCAACCGAATCATTCACCGCGGTCCGGGAATCGGCGCCACTGATAGCAAACCCCTGAGATAACCCCGACATAATGTTCGCAATACCCAGAGCCCGGAATTCTGCATCCGCATTAATTTCGTAGCCATTTTTCGCGGCAAAACTGCGGGCGGTCAGCATCAGACTGACAAAACTGACCAACGCCAGGTTCAGCGCCGGGATCACCAAATCACGCATCGGCCCCGGCTGGAACGCCCCCCAGTGAACGATGGGTAAACCAGGCTGGAAGCCTTCTCCCCCTATCGTGGCAATACCGTACTGTTGCGCAGAGGTCACCCATACCAGTGCCGTTGTTATTACAATGGCGATTAAAGGTGCTGGCCACTGGCTGCGATACGTTTTGATCACCATTAAAATAATTAACGTAAAAAGGGATATTCCTACGGTTAATAAATGGCTATCTGAAAGTCGACCTGGCAAGGCGATTATTTTTTCAATAACCTGCGCTTCATCAAGCTTAATCCCCAACACCTTGCCTAATTGCCCGACGATAATCGTCACGGCTACGCCATTAAGTAAACCGGTAAGAATGGGATGAGAAAGCAGATCGGCGAGCGCGCCCAGCCGAAATTTACTGGCAAGCAAACACCACCCGCCCATCATCAATGTCATGATGATCGTCAGCTGCCAGTGCAGTTCGGGGTTTCCTGCAGAAAGCGGAAATACGACGGCCGCAATCACCGCGCAGGTTGTGGCATCCGGGCCCACAATAAGCTGGCGTGAAGAGCCAAACAGTGCGTAAGCTATCATCGGTAAAACGCAGGAATAGAGCCCTACAATTGCCCCCACCCCCGCCAGCTCAGCGTAAGCAATCGCAACAGGGAGCGCGACAGCCGCAACGGATAACCCCGCTTTAACATCATGTTTTAGCCAGCTTTTATCGTAGGCTAACAAATTTTGTAAACCGGGCATGTAGTTTAACAACAGTTTTCCGAACACATTATTCTCCGGACAGAGATATTACTCGCGTCATGTTGGCACATTTCTTAGTGAGGTTCTGGTTTTCAAATGCTCCGGACGGAGGCCGACACTGTTGCGAATCTAATAAAACGTTAACTCTTTTATTATTCTGACTGATGTTAAACGTAGTTCAGATACTGCGGCTTAACCGGGGTTGGCCGTGCCGGATACCGTGATGAAAGCAAGTGATGGAATAAATACAATGGTCATTATCAGTAAGTCTCGTTAATCGCTAATGTTGAATCATTTTGGCATAGAGAGCAGGTTGTTACACACCATGAGATCGAGAGAGTCCATCACTCTTCCCGTCACCCAGCAGTACCGCCCCGCCATCTTAACCGGAGCGGCTTTTATACGTTGTTATCACATGCTCAAAAACTGTATGTCACCTTCAAACTCCCCGTCGGCGACGTTTTACGATGCACAATCGGGCTATTGCTCGCATCCCCCGTCAGCTGCGTCACGCCCGCTGAGGCAAGCACGCTCCAGCGCGAGGTGAGCTTGTGGGTCCAGTCAAGGTTCATCGACCAGGCATAAATCCCGGCCCCGGCGTCATGTCGGGCAAAGCCCGATGCGGCCGACTGGGCGGCGCTGACCCCATAGTACGTCTGCATATACTTGTCGGATCCCCAACTGCCGGTCAGCGCCAGCGTCACCGCATTTGTTGGTGAGGTATAGAGCGGGCTGCTCAAGCCGAAATGCACTGCCTCTCCGTTGTCTCTCTCAGACACCGGAACCTCAGCCTGCAGCTGCAGATTCAGCCAGTCGGTCACCTTGTACCCCAGCCCAGGTACCACGATAGCCGAGCCTTTAATCTCACCCATCCCCCGCAGCTCGTCGCTGCCGGAGCTGATGGAATCGCTGCTCACGTCTTTATCTTTACGGCCAACTCGATAGCTCAGCGCTGCGCTGTAATCCAGGTTGCCAACGTTGTTACCGTAACCGATCCCTCGCGTGGTGCCGATAAAGAAGCCATTTGCCATGGAATAATCCACTACCTGAGCCGCTGAAGCGCGGGTTTTCTCTGAACCCGAGTAGCGCGGCCCCACATCCACGCCGCCCCCCAGGGTTAAGACGTTGCCCTGGCGCTGTTCTTCCGCCAGTACAGGCGTAGCCAGTAACGCCAGAACGACGCCCGGCACGAGGGTTTTCAGGCAGCGGCCCGAAAGTAAATGAGGGAACGTATGACGCAGTTCGATATTTCTCATTAAGGAAGTCCTTATGGATGCAAATGATGACGATGCAGGCGGTTAAACGCCGGAACGCCCATTTTGAAGCGTGACCCTAAGGTTCTTATGAGCCGAAAATGAAGAAAGACTGAAGCGCGCGCGGGCGCTGTCATCCGGACAGATTTCCTGCTACCGTTTTTTTCTTAAGAAATTCTTCATTCACGGTTGATACCGTTACCAATGTGAAAATTCTACTTATCGAAGACGACCTGGATCTCGGCAATGGCGTACGTATCGCCCTCTCAGATCAAGGGTTTGACGTCATATGGGTTCGCCGTAAAGAGGATGCGCTGCATCAGCTTGACGTCTGCGTGCCGGAACTTATTTTGCTCGACCTGGGGCTACCCGACGGCGACGGCATGAGCCTGATGACGCGTTTGCGCCAGCAGCTCAAGGGGATCCCCGTCATCATCCTGACGGCGCGAGGGACATTGCAGGATCGCCTGTGCGGCCTGGATGCCGGCGCGGACGACTATCTCGTCAAACCCTTTATTCTCGCCGAGCTGCTGGCGCGAGTGCGAGCCCTTGCGCGGCGCAGCTACGGTTTTGAGAATGAGGCGATAGAAATTCGCGGGCTATCCCTTCATGTCCCAACGCGCCGCGTGACGGTGAGTGCGCGCCATATCGATTTAACGGCCAGTGAATACGCGCTGCTGGAAACGTTGATGCTGCGCGCGGACCGCGTGCTGACCCGGCGGTTTCTGGAAGAAAGGATATTCGGCAACAAAGAGAACCTCAGCAACGCGCTCGACGTGCATATGGGAAATTTGCGGCGGAAAATCGGCGACGGCTATGTGCGAACGGTCCGGGGCGTCGGGTACGTCATTGATACCGTCTCCATTCAAAAGGTGACCGGTTAATGCAAAACGTCTGGTATCACCTGAGGCGCCCGACGCTGGTGCGCCGAATTATCATCGCCCAGATGCTGCTGCTGACCCTGCTGTGGTGTCTTTTTCTAACCTTCATTCTGTGGGAGGACCTGCGCAGCCCTCCCATCCTCACGGGCAGTAAAACATACGAAACTGTTTTTACCCTGGCTGAGCGTATGGACGGACGTCCGCAGGATCGTACCGCCGTGCTGGAAGCCTTTAGCCAGGCCCTGCGGGAAGGTTACGGCGGAGGGGAAGATCCCGTGCTGTCGATTAACATCATCGTTCGCAAGAATAATGCCGTTATTTTTGCCTCCGACGGTGCGCCCGCGGGGATAACAAACACCCGATTCGGAGAACTGGAGCACGTTCAGAGTGGAGATCGTACCTGGACCAGCCGCACCCTTAAATCCCCTCACTCTGACGTTGAGGTCACCCTCTTCACGCCAGCCAGCGGCTGGAACTTCTTTATCTATCTGAACTCTCGCGGGTACTACATCCTGCCGCTGCTGGTCTGCTTCCCGTTTCTGCTGTTTCCCGCGTGGCTCTCAATCCGCATTGCGATGCGTCCATGGAATAAGGTGGTCAATGAAATTACGTTACGCACGCCGGACGACCTCTCCCCTTTAAGAGCCGTACCGAAGCACCGGGAGCTTCGCCAGATGGTGGACGCGATCAACGACTTCCTTGCCAGGGTGCGTGAAAGCGCGGAAAGGGAGCGGATTTTCATCGCGGATGCCGCGCACGAGCTGCGTACGCCCCTCGCGGCGATGCGCATCAACGTGGAGGCGCTGCAGTCCTGGGTCATCAGCGAGAGCCAGAAGGAGCTGCTTGCGGGCGTGATTCGCAGCAACAGCCGCGCCGCGCGCCTCGTCAATCAGCTGCTGCTGATGATGCACAGTGAATCGCGCATTGATACGGCTATGGAACCCGTGCCGCTGACAACGCTTATTCAGGAACGAATGGCCGAGCTGGAACCGCTAGCGTCTGCGCGCAAAATTGAGCTGGAATTCTTTGCAGAGGATGACGTCTGGATCCACGGCGTCAGGGAACGCCTGGTGTCGCTGATTGATAATCTCATTGAGAACGCCGTGAAGTACAGCCCCGAGGGCGGGCGGATTCAGGTCGACGTGAGCGCCTGCGATCGCGTCGTTCAGCTGCGCGTCTCCGATGCGGGCCCGGGTATTCCGCCTGAACTGCGGGAGCGCGTGTTCGACCGTTTTTTCCGCGATCCCAATCAGGTGCAGAGCGGCAGCGGGCTGGGGCTTGCCATCGTCAAAGCGGTGGCGCAGCAGCACAACAGCAGCGTAAACCTGAGTACGTCCTCGGAAGGCGGCCTCCTGGTGACGGTTGACTTCCCGAACCGCACGTTTAGCTAAAGCAGAACAGGGGGTTTGATCGCAAATGCCGCAGATTGCTTCAAAATAATTACCGTATTTGTTATATTGTTGTTTATTGCTTATTCACCTCTGCGGTGCCAAAAAGAACAAGATTCACCGCAACCCAGGACAGAGAAATGTTAGATTACCGCTTCCCGACAGCTTTGCAGATGGTTCTCAGCGTAGCGATGGCGGAGCAATTGGGTGAACGTTCGACGAGCGCGATTCTGGCCTACGGTCTGGAAGCAAACCCGAGCTTCATCCGCAAATTGATGGTTCCGCTGACGCGAGACGGCATTATCGTCTCAACGCTTGGCCGTAACGGCTCCATTCATCTTGGTCGCCCGCCGGAAGAGATCACCCTGCGCGACATCTACCTTTCGGTCATCGAAGATAAAAAACTGTGGGCGTCGCGCCCTGACGTACCGGCCCGCTGCGTGGTCAGCGCTAACGCCTGCTGGTACTTTAAATCGATTTCCGAAGAGGCCGAGCAGGCGTCGTTAGCGGTACTGGAGCGCCATACCGTGGCTAGCGCCCTGGAAGCGGTTAAAAACGCCGACAGCAGCGGATGGGATCCGCTCCCCGATCTCATTGCCCAGTATCAAAAAACGTCATAACGTTTTCCTGATGCGAAAAAAAAACCGCCTTCACTGTGAAGGCGGTTTTTTATTATCAGCAACATCCCTACGCGGGCAGCACGTCCCTTTCCTCTTTTTTGCCGCGCGTGACGAACTTACGCAGCGTCACGTAGAACACCGGCGTCAGGAACAGACCAAACAGCGTCACCCCCAGCATACCGGAGAACACCGTGATCCCGGTGACGCCGCGTACTTCCGCACCCGCGCCGTGGCCGAGGATCAGAGGAATGGTCCCGGCAATAAAGGCGATGGAGGTCATCACAATCGGGCGTAAACGCAGACGGCACGCCTCCAGCGCGGCTTCCATAATGCCTTTACCCTGAATTTCCAGCTCGCGGGCAAACTCCACGATAAGAATGGCGTTTTTACAGGCCAGCCCCATCAGCACCACCAGCCCCACCTGCACGAAGACGTTGTTATCGCCCCCGGTCAGCCAGACGCCAAACAGCGCGGAAAGCATCGTCATCGGCACGATGAGGATCACCGCCAGCGGCAGCGTCCAGCTTTCATACAGCGCCGCCAGCACCAGGAACGCCAGCAGTACCGCGACCGGGAAGACGATCAGCGCCGTGTTGCCCTGGGTGGCCTGCTGGAAGCTCAGGTCCGTCCATTCGATGTTCATCCCGTTCGGCAGGATCTGCTTAGACATCGCGTCCAGCTGCGTCATCGCCTGTGCAGATGAGAGCACGCGCGGGTCGGCATCGCCAATCAGGTCCGCCGCCGGGTAGCCGTTGTAACGGATCACCGGATCGGGCCCGTAGGTGGTCGTGATGTTCACCATACTGCCAATCGGCACCATTTCGCCCTGGCTGTTGCGGGTACGCAGATTCGCAATATCTTCCACGCTGTCGCGGAACTGCCCGTCGGCCTGCGCCATCACGCGCCAGGTACGTCCGAACTGGTTGAAATCATTGACGTACGACGAACCCAGATAGGTTTGCAGCGTCCCGAAAAGATCGGTCAGCGACACGCCCTGCGCTTTCGCCTTATCGCGGTCAACCTGCACGTCCAGCTGCGGCACGTTAGCCTGGTAGGTTGAGATCGGGAAATGCATCCCCGGCGTCTGCATAATCGCTCCGGACATGGTGTTCACCGCATTTTGCAGCGCGCCATAGCCCAGACCACCGCGATCCTGAATGTACAGGGAATAGCCCGACCCCTGACCCAGCCCTAAAATCGGCGGCGGCAGAATAGAGAAGCCAAAGCCCTGCTGGATTTGCGCGATTTTCGCGTTAATCTCCGCGTTAATTTCCGCCGCGGAATGTTTACGCTGGTCGAACGGCTTCAGGCCAAAGAAGACCGTCCCGGTATTCGGCGTATTGGTGAACTGCAGCGCGTTCAGCCCCGGAAACGCGACCGCATAATCCACGCCTTCGGTATTCATCCCGATTTCGCTCATTTTGCGGATCACCGCATCGGTGCGGGCCAGCGAGGAGCCTTCCGGCATTTTCACGCCGCCGATCAGGTAAAGCTTGTCCTGCGTCGGAATAAACCCGCCGGGCACCGCTTTAAACATGACGCCTGCGGCACAGAGCAGCAGCAGGTAAACCACGAATACCGCGCCGCGTCGTCCCAGCGTTTTGCCCACCAGCCCCTGATAGCCGTTTGAGCTGCGGAGGAAGAAGCGGTTAAACGGACGGAAAATCCAGCCGAAGAGACGATCGATAAGCCGGGTCGGGAAATCTTTCGGCGCGCCGTGCGGCTTTAATAGCAGTGCCGCCAGCGCCGGAGAGAGCGTCAGCGAGTTAATCGCTGAAATCACCGTAGATATCGCGATCGTCACCGCAAACTGCTTGTAGAACTGGCCGGTAACGCCCGACAGAAACGCCATCGGCACAAACACCGCGCACAGCACCAGCGCAATCGCGATAATCGGCCCGGACACTTCACGCATCGCCTGGTGCGCGGCCGCAAGCGGCGCAAGCCCCTCTTCGATATTTCGCTCGACGTTTTCCACCACCACGATGGCGTCGTCCACCACGATACCGATGGCGAGCACCAAGCCGAACAGGCTGAGGGTATTCAGCGAGAAGCCCAGCAGGTAGAGAATGCTGAAAGTACCCACCACCGACACCGGCACCGCGATCAGCGGAATGATCGACGCGCGCCAGGTTTGCAGGAACAGAATGACCACCAGCACCACCAGCACCACGGCTTCCAGCAGCGTCTGCACCACCGCACGGATTGAATCGCGCACGAAGACCGTCGGATCGTAAGGTGCCGCCCACTTCATGTCTGCCGGGAAGCGCGTGGACAGTTCGTCCATTTTCGCGCGCACCGCGTTAGACAGATCGATGGCGTTCGCCCCGGGTGACTGGAAGATACCAATCCCGACCGCGTCTTTATTGTTCAGCTGGGAACGCAGGGCATAGCTCCCGGAGCCCATTTCAATCCGCGCCACGTCGCGCAGGCGGACGACCGTACCGTCCTGCGTTGTTTTCAGGACAATATTGCCAAACTCTTCTTCGGTATGCAGGCGGCCCTGGGCGTTAATGGAGATCAGGAAGTCGCTCTCTTTAGGCAGCGGCTCGGCGCCAAGCTGACCGGCGGAGACCTGTACGTTTTGCTCCTGCATCGCCGTGACCACGTCCGAGGCGGTCAGCCCGCGCGCCGCCACTTTATTAGGGTCCAGCCAGACGCGCATCGCGTACTCGCCGGAGCCGAAAATCTGGATCTGGCCGACGCCGGGCAGGCGCGCCAGCTCATCCTTCACCTTCAGCGTGGCGTAGTTGCGCATATACAGCGAATCGTACTTACCGTTTGGCGAAAACAGATGCACCACCAGCGTCAGCGTGGGCGACTGCTTCTGGGTGGTAATGCCCAGACGCCGCACGTCCTCCGGCAGACGCGCTTCGGCCTGCGCGACGCGGTTCTGCACCTGAACCTGCGCCTGATCCGGGTCAGTCCCCGGACGGAAGGTCACGGTGGTCACCAGCACGCCGTCCGAGCCCGCGACGGATTTCATGTACATCATGTTCTCAACGCCGTTGATCGCCTCTTCCAGCGGCGTCGCCACGGTCTCGGCAATCACTTTCGGGTTGGCGCCCGGGTACTCGGCGCGCACCTGCACGCTTGGCGGCACGACGTCAGGGTATTCGCTCACCGGCAGCAGCGGGATGGCGATTAACCCTGTGATAAAAATCAGAATCGACAGGACGGCAGCAAAGATCGGCCTGTCGATGAAAAAGCGGGAAAAGTCCATGGGTTGGATTCTCAGGTCAAGGGATCAGTTGAGGGCGGCGCTGGCGGTCATGGCAACGGTTTTGGCGTTAACCGGCATACCCGGCATAAACACTTTCTGTAAACCCTCGACGATGACTTTGTCGCCAGGGTTCAGCCCCTGCCGCACAATGCGTAAACCGTCTGCCAGACGACCCGGCGTAATGTCGCGACGCTGCGCTTTCCCCTCTTTATCGACGATATAGACGTATTTACGATCCTGATCGGTCAGCACCGCTTTGTCGTCGATAAGCGTAGCTTTGAACTCCGCGCTGCCCGGCAGGCGTACTCGGGCAAACAGTCCCGGCGTGAACTGACGCTGTGAGTTATCCAGCAGCGCGCGCATGCGGATGGTCCCGGTGCTCGGCGTGAGCTGGTTATCCAGGAAATCCACTTTGCCCTGATGGGGATAGCCCTCCTCGCCCGTCAGGCCAATCTCAACC
Source organism: Enterobacter sp. 5-4 (assembly GCF_000612205.1). Lineage (NCBI taxonomy): Bacteria > Pseudomonadati > Pseudomonadota > Gammaproteobacteria > Enterobacterales > Enterobacteriaceae > Enterobacter > Enterobacter sp. 5-4. The sequence goes on from NZ_JFHW01000009.1 coordinate 45,004, forward strand.
GGCAGCGCCGTGTGATTGCTGGACGCCCCCTGCCCGCTGCGGGCCAGGTTTTGATAGTGAAGGTAGGTTGACTCGTCCACGTCAAAGTAGACGTACACCGTCTTCTGCGAGACCAGCGTGGTGAGGACGCTGGCGGTATCGCCCGCAGTCACCAGGTTCCCGCTGGTGATCAGCGCCCGGCTGGCGCGACCATCGATAGGCGCGGTCACTTTGGTGAAGTCCAGGTTGAGCTGGGCTGCGTCAACCGCCGCCTGCGCGGCGCGAATATCGGCCTGCGCCTGAACGGCAGCCGAGCGACGCTGCTCCCACTCTTCCCGTGAGACCAGATGGGTATTGATCAACTTATCGGTACGGTTAGCCTCACTTTGCGCCAGGCTGGCCTGCGTTTTGGCCCGCGCCAGGTTCGCCTGCGCCAGCTCCAGCGCGGCGCGATAGGTACGGTCATCAATGGTGAACAGCACCTCGCCCTTCTTCACTTCCTGGCCGTCGGTGTAATTCACCTTATCAATGTAGCCGGACACGCGCGGGCGCAGCTGAACGCTCTCCACCGCTTCAATCCGGCCGTTAAAGCTATCCCACTGGCTAATCGATTTCACCACCACGTCAGCGGCACTCACGGCAGGCGCAGGTGGCGCGGCATTTTGCGCGACGCTGTTATCGCATCCGACGAGCAGCACGGAGAGCAACATGGCCCCCAGCGCGCTCAGAGGAGAGTTACCCCAGGTTTTTTGCAGGCTCATTATTTTTATTCCGATAATTGTCGCCACCGGGCAACACGCAGCAGGAGGCACCGCGCCACTTCCTTTGTCCGGGGGCTGTCTTAAGGCCATTTGTGTCGTTCATCGCCACAAAACTGTAACAGTTGCGAATACACTATTCGCGGCGATTGTAGGAAGGCGCTTAACTAAGTGCAAGAATAATTGTTGCACTTTATGTGCTATTTGAGTGGATGTGAAAAGACCCGTTTCGGTCAGGGATTTAAATGCAACAATAAAACTTGCAATTACTGCAAAAACGCGCCACCTTTAAATGCAACAGACAAAGATACTTTTTCATCCGCTGCGTGGGGGTAACCAGATGAACACTGGCGCATTTATGCATGATTTACTCGACTGGATCGACAACAACCTGGACAGCCGCCTGGACATTGAGACCGTCGCCAGGCGTTCCGGCTACTCGAAATGGCACCTCCAGCGCCTGTTCAAAGAGCATACGGGCTATCCCCTCGCCGGGTATATTCGCGCGCAAAAGCTGCAAAAATCGGTTGAGCGGTTATCCCACAGCGATGAACCGATTCTGAACGTGGCGATAGCACTTGGCTTTGACTCCCAGCAGTCCTTCAACCGCAGCTTTAAGCGTCAGTATGGTCAGGCGCCTGGGGCATGGCGACGCAGTATGGGTGGCCCCGAAACGCAGCAGCTTCGCCAGTAATGCATATTTTGCTGCAACGTCGATCTGTTGCTGCTATACTGTATATAAATACAGTATAGCGAGGTGCACGATGGCTGTTGAAACAAAATTTGTTGTCGTAAGAAAAGGTGAAGAGAAAATGACATTTGCCAGTAAGAAAGAGGCTGACGCTCACGACAAGCTGCTCGATATGGCCGACGCGTTCACCGACTGGCTGTTACAAAGCGGAATGCAGATGGATGAAACGCAGGCTGAAAATCTTGGCCTGTATCTCGCCGAGCAGAAAGAGACCGTGCAGCATATTCTGCGTACCAGCAAGCTTCCCGATCTCACTGCTGCTGCTGTAGCGGATACAACTGACTCCGATGCGGCTGACACGAAAAAAATCAGGGCTGTGAAAGCGGCCTGATTGTCAGAAAATCATCACCGTTCTGGAAGCCGTAAGCAGATAACTGCTTACGGCTTTTTGGCTGTCTGTAGTACTCTCCTGCTGATTGATGTTAACGATACCATCGTTTCAAAGCAGGAGATGATGCACTGACAAAAAAAATAGGACGTTAATCAACCTTTCGGGAAGGTGACGTGGGTTCAGTCCTTTTAATATAATTTAGAAATATTCATTTTTGTGATTAGAAATCCATACGAGGCTTGAGTCACGATAGTCGTCGTTAGTGGATGCTATCAGCGAGCATTTATCTGCATTACCATCAGCGGTGTAGGCACAGCTTTGCTTCACCATGAAAGTGATGTCCTCTCTTTTCGACACTAATTCTGAGTCAAGGAATTGCGCACTCCCGGATGGGTAAACGATGCGTTCATCTTTTGGATCTTTGTAGTTTATTATGCGAACGGGGAATTGGCTGTTGTGATATTCATATCGCTCTACAACTTCGCCCGTATCTTTGTCGATTATTTTTTCCAGCAAGCCACGTATATTATAACTGAGTAAGTAATTACCTTTTTCATTCTCAAGCTCAGTAATTTCGCAGCGCTCATTTATTTTTCCGGTAATACGCTGGCCTTTAAGTGACGTCAGTAAGCCATCTTTATTGACCAAATGAAACTCTCGATCATTTGCCTTGTCAACCATGTTGATACTCGTAAAGCATCCGCTGCGATCATATCTAACTTCTGTCATAACCTGAAGTTTACCTGTAACATCCCGCATCCACTGGAGGCTATGTTTTACGTTCCCGGTTGTTGCATCATGATCGAATAAAAGAGCAGCATTTAAGACCGCCGGTTTGAATTGAGTAAATGCCGCGACATCAAATGATAACGTCAATAATAATAGATTTAAAAAAACACCTGCTTTCATAAGTCATCCCTTTATTAATAAAATAGCATTCAACGATGATGTGAATTCGCGCTCTCATATTTTACGAATAATCGAAGCGTTTCCATGACAAACGTTAAGTGTCTGCTTTTTGTTCTAATCAATCGATACAAGGGTCCCTCATTTTTTGTGTGCACTCGCTTTCCGACGGATCTCAATCATCCTGATATACATATCACGCAACTCCTTATTCTGCTTGATTACCATTTCTTTGGGCAAGGATTCTCTCTCACGATTCCATTCATCAACGACACCCTGGCATGTCAGATAAGCGTCATTAACAATATTTGCAGCTGGAATCATCGTGTTGATATAGGGAATGGTATGTTTGTTCAGGCATACAGAGACAGGTGGGCCATAATCATGTTCTTCGGCATGTAGAGTAATAGCAATAAGGAGGATAAACAATGTTAGAAATCTCAACTTCTTTTTCCCCTGATAAATACTGTTTCGTCAAATGACTGTCTTCCGGGGAGTTATCGACTTTGTGCAAAAAATCTTTAGTTACCCAAGGAAGTTATTATCCTGCTGTAGTGACTGCTGACACAAAACCTGACAGATGAAGGTTTTAATGACTCGATATCAGTTTAGAAATCGCCCCGTTGAGCTCACCACCCATAGCAGGCGTAACCTTAAAACTATCCGCTTCTATGCTAAACCTTCCAACCACAAAACCTGGTAGCTATACAAACACGCCAGACTGTTAAGTTAATACGCTTTCCCCCTCTCTGAGAAAATACGCATGACCCCACACCCGCTACGCCAGATAATCGAATCCTGCGATCGCGCCATCACCACCAAAAACTATGACGCGCTGATGAAACACTACGCCGAAGATGCAGCTCTGGTGGTCAAGCCCGGAATGGTTGTTAAAGGCAAAGACAACATCCGCAGCGCGTTTGTTGCCATCTCGGATTATTTCCAGGACCAATTGATTGTGGAACAAGGAGAGATGCAGGTGATCGAAGGCGGTGACACTGCCCTCGTTATCATGGAAACCGTTCTGCGTTTTCCTGATGGTCAGGGTGGAATAACGGAAATGTCGCGCCGCGCGACCTATGTTTTTCGGCAGGAAAGCGACGGTCGCTGGCTTTGTACTATCGACAACTCCTACGGCACGTCGCTTCTGGATACCGGGAACCGATCGCGTTAATCACACTTTCAAAGGGGCGCTGCCGCCCCTCCGCGCCAGCCCCTTAATGCGCAGTAATGCGCGGCTCCTTCACAAACTCAGCCAGCAGCCACACCATATCGTGCAGCAGGCCTGTCAGCTCCTTCACTACGTGAGCGGGCAGCGTTCCCCCCATAACGGCTTGCGTCAGCGCCAGAACATAGTCCACCTGCGTTAAGGTGTCCTGCCAGCAGTCGGGCACGCAGGAGTTGGTTTTCTCACCCATGATCAACTGTTCAATCAGGTATGGCGGAAGATCGGCATCGCAGAGTGCGCGCAGCCTGCGCAGAGCCTCAAGGAGACGCTCGCACAGCGCAGTACGGCTCGCGACATCATCGGTTTCGACCAGCACGCTCACCAGCGCGGCGCAGTTGTCGGCGATGTCAAAGAGATCGGCATCGGCCGGAAGCGGACGGGAGATAAGTTGCAGAATGACGTTTTCGTCAGATGGAAGGTAAGTCAGGGTTGGGATAGTAGCCATCGTAAGGCATCCTCAGTGTATAAATTGGGTGAACCACCCGATGAGTTCCTACGCTCGAGGGGGTAGCGCTGACAGAGGTAGGAATACCGCCCACAGAGAAAACGGCCAGCCTTGCGGCTGCTCCGTCAGCGCCACCGCAATTTTAACGAGATCGGCGCTGTCGCGACATATAAATATCGCTCTGTAGATGCGGGTTCCTACGCCCGATTGCGGATGTGCCGCAACGCAGGCACTTTACGACCGCGCCCCGTAGAGGAAAAGACATAACGCTGAATTTCATAAGGTTACTTTGCGGTTTGCGAGGCGCCTTCCAGAATGACAACGCTGCCCTAAATTTTAAGGGTATCAATCACCGCTCTCGCTGGGCTTTGACTCCCGGCAGTCCTTCAACCGCAGCTTTAAGCGTCTGTATGGTCAGGCGCCTGGGGCATGGCGGCTAAGTATTGGCTGTCGTGAAACGTTAACCGAACGTTTTTAGGGTCAACGAACTTACCGTCGGCGGTAACATAGGCGCTATTCACCACTTCTCCACTTTCTTTGTCTGTTAACGCAATATGCGGTGCGTCGTGCAGTATGTTTTTATGACCCCACTCCATCAAAGAGAAAAGAATCGGCGCAAGGCTGCGGCTTTTGGCGGTGAGAACATACTCATACCGTTCACGCGCCCCTTCTTCCTGATAAGGGATTTTGCAAAGCAGGCCGAGTTCAGTCATTTTTTTTAACCGGTTCGCCAGCGTCTGCCGGGTGATTTTTGTATGATCCCGTATCGTTTCAAAGCGTGTTACCCCATAAAACGCCTCTCTCAGAATCAACAAAACCCATTGATCGCCAAGAAGCTCAGCGGCCGCCGCTAACCCACAAAGCTCAGGTAATAAGTACGGTAATGATTTATTTTTTGACATCTCTTCGTTTGCCTCGTAACCTGAGTATGATTTAAAGACTCAGTTATTTAAGGAGAATACAATGCCCTTCGTAAATGTGCAAACCATTAAAGGAATGATGAATTCGGAGCAAAAAAAAGAACTGCTACGTCGTATGACTGATCTTATTGTTGAAATTGAGGGAAACGGCGATCCTGAATTCCGGCGTTCAGTATGGATCCGTATTGACGAGCATGAACCGGAACAGTGGAGTCTTGGGGGAATACAGCCCACATCTGAAATGATTGCTGCAAAATTTGCCTCACCACAGCGGTCCTGATTTATTTTTAGTCATAGCTCACCGGCGGGCAGTTTGTATGTCCGCTCTCGTGATGTTATGCCGCCCTAAATTTTCAGCGTATCGATCACAGCCCTCAGGGCAGGCGACACGTTGCGGTGCGGATAATAGAGATACAACCCGTCCATGCGCAGGCTATAGCGCTGCAACACCCGGATAAGCGTTCCGCGCTCCAGATCGTCAGCCACCAGCTCCACCGGGACATAGGCCAGCCCAAGCCCCAGCCGGGCGGCCTCGGCTTCCATGTAGCTGTCAGACAGCGCCCATTGCCCCTCTGGCCGATGGGTGATTTTTTTCCCGTCCTGCACCAGTTCCCACTGATAGTCACTACCGTCGGCAAACTGGTAGGCAATGCAGGGATGAGCCACTAAATCGGCTGGCGTCTGCGGAAAACCGTAGCGTCTGAAGTGTTCCGGGGCAGCCACCGCGGCCATTTCCATATCAGGCGTGATACGCACAGCAATCATTCCCTGCCCCACTTCCGGCCCCAGTCTGACACCCGCATCGAACCGCTCGGCGATAATGTCGACGAAGCGGCTTTCATTGATCAGTTCCAGCCTGATGTCCGGGTAACGCTGTTTAAAAATGGCGAGCTTTGGCAGCAGACATTTATCGATAGCGTGCTGGCTGGCATTAATACGCACCGTGCCGGACGGCGTCTGACGATAGTGTGCCAGGGTCGCCAGACCCGTATCGAGCGTATCGAATGCAGACTCGGCGGTCTGATAAAGCTGTTCCCCGGCATGGGTGAGCGAGAGCTTGCGCGTGGTGCGGACCAGAAGTTGAACGCCCAATCGCTCTTCCAGCTCGCGAACCGAGCGGCTGATCCCGGATTGCGCCAGCCCAAGCCGAAGCGCGGCCGCCGTGAAGCTCCCCTCCCGTACCACCTGCATGAACAGGTACAGCTCATTATAGTTTTCCCGTTTCGCCATCATCCCCACCCATTTATAACAATATGATATGAATCCTAGCAGCTTTCGCCCTCTAATCAGCACTATTTCTGCTAACTATAATGACCGCAACACAACAACCCAGGGTTCATTTCTATGAAAACATTTACCCAAAAACTGTCCGTTGCGATGCTGCTATGTGCATCATTAAGTGGAGTGACAACAATGAGTTATGCAGAAACCACCAACCCAAACGCGCCTGTTTCGATGGTGAGCACATGGGATAAAACCTTTGCCGAAAGTGACAAAGTCGATCACCGTAAGGTGTCCTTCCAGAACCGATACGGGATCACTTTGGTAGGCGATCTGTATCTTCCCAAAAACCGCGGCGACCGCAAGCTGGCGGCGATTGCGGTCAGCGGGCCATTTGGCGCGGTCAAAGAGCAGTCCAGCGGCCTGTATGCGCAAATCCTGGCAGAAAATGGGTTTGTAACCCTGGCGTTCGATCCGTCCTATACGGGCGAAAGCGGTGGCCAGCCGCGCAACGTAGCGTCTCCGGATATCAACACCGAAGACTTTAGCGCGGCGGTGGACTTCCTCGGTTTGCAGAAAGAGGTTGATCGTAACCGCATTGGTATTCTCGGCATCTGCGGCTGGGGCGGTATGGCGCTCAACGCAGCATCCATGGACACCCGCGTGAAGGCGGTCGCCACCAGCGTGATGTATGACATGAGCCGGGCGATGGGCCACGGCGTGGGCGACGGGAAAGATCGCTATTCAACGTCTGACCGCCGTGCCGTTCTGCAGTATCTGAACGCACAGCGCTGGAAAGATGCTGAGAACGGTACCTTCGCGCACGGCGGCCATGACATTTATGTCGATGAGAACGGCAAGGTGACGGCAGCTGAACGTATTCTGCCGGAGGCGTTACCTGACAACCCGAATCCGGTACTCAAAGAATTCTTTGACTACTACCGTATGCCGCGCGGCTTCCATGCGCGCTCCGTCAACTCCACCGGCGCGTGGACCGCGACCACGCCATTATCATTTATGAATATGCCGCTGCTGAGCTACGGCAGGGAAATTACTATCCCAACGCTTATCGTAACCGGTGAAAAGGCACACTCCCGCTACTTTGCTGAAGATGCGTTTAAAGCGGTCGGCAGCAAGCAGAAGGAACTGGTGATTGTTCCGGGCGCAAACCATGTCGATCTCTACGATAATGCTGCCGGGAAGATCCCCTTCGGCCAGTTTGAGCAGTTCTTCAAAACCAACCTGAAATAAACCTCTACGCCACCCGCCCTATACGGGTGGCTCTTTGTGAAATCTGACTATGCCTACACTGAGCCGCACCACATCACAGAACACAGAGCATGCACACTGGAGTGGCGTTTTTGCCATGACCCTGTGCGTATTTGTCTTGATTGCTTCGGAATTTATGCCCGTCAGCCTGCTTACTCCCCTTGCCAGAGATTTGGGCGTTACGGAGGGTCTCGCTGGCCAGGGGATCGCGATTTCCGGCGCGCTGGCGGTGCTGACCAGCCTCTTCCTTTCCCGGCTTGCCGGGAATATAAACCGCAAACACCTTCTTCTGGGCATGACGCTCCTGATGGCGCTCTCGGGGATGATTATCGCTTTCGCCCCAAACTATCTGGTTTACATGACAGGCCGCGCGCTGATCGGTATCGCTATAGGCGGGTTCTGGTCCATGTCTGCCGCAACGGCCATTCGCCTTGTTCCGCCGCATAAGGTTGCGCGCGCGCTGGCCATTTTCAACGGCGGTAACGCGCTGGCAACGGTGGTGGCCGCCCCGCTTGGCAGCTATCTTGGGGCCACTATTGGCTGGCGCGGCGCATTTCTTTGTCTGGTGCCCGTGGCGATAGTCGCGTTCATCTGGCAGTGTTTAAGCCTGCCTGACATGAACGCGCGTAAAAACGGTACATCACGAGGAAGTGTTTTTCGGTTATTCCGCCAGCCTGCCGTTTCCGTTGGTCTGCTGGCCTGCGGCCTGTTCTTTATGGGGCAGTTTGCGCTGTTTACCTATCTGCGCCCGTTCCTTGAAACCGTCACCCGGGTGAGCGGAGCCGGGCTGTCGCTAATTTTGCTCACCATAGGCGTTGCAGGTTTTGTGGGCACCCTTTTCGTTGCCCTGGTGCTTAATGCCGCGTTTTACATAACGCTGATCGCGATCCCTCTACTGATGGCGGCCATCGCAGTCGCGTTGATTCTCGCCGGGCATAACGTGTGGATTGTGGCCCTGCTGTCAGGCCTATGGGGGATGCTGGCAACATCAGCGCCGACGGGGTGGTGGACGTGGATTGCTCGAACGCTGCCGAAGGATGCTGAAGCAGGCGGTGGACTGATGGTCGCGGTGATCCAGCTCGCCATTGCGCTCGGCTCAACGGCGGGCGGTATAGCCTTCGATCGTTATAGCTGGCAGAGCTCGTTTGCATTGAGTGGCATAGTGCTCCTCTTTGCGGCAGCGCTAACGTTTCTGCTTTCGCGTCTTCACAAATAACGCGCCGGATGATTTTTTGACGCTTTTCTTCACCGATCGTGTATTGTTTTTAAACAATAACATCCTCTAAAGGACACCTGCGCAATGATCAGTATCCTCGGTAAAACCACCTCCATCAACGTTCGTAAAGTGCTCTGGACCTGCGAAGAAGCGGGCATAGCCTATCAGCAGGAAGATTACGGCAGCGGTTTCGCCTCGACGGAAACGGATGCCTTTCGCGCCCTGAACCCCAACGCCATGGTGCCGGTGCTGATTGACGGTGATTTCGTGCTGTGGGAGTCCAATTCCATCTGCCGTTATCTGGCGCGCAAGGCCGAACGTCACGATCTGCTGCCTGCCGCACCGCAGGCTTGCGCCAACGTTGAGCGCTGGATGGACTGGCAGGCCACTGAATTTAACAACGCCTGGCGCTATGTCTTCCCGGCGCTGGGGCGTAAAAACCCGGACTTTAACGACCCTGAGCGCATTGCGGCGGGAATCAAAGAGTGGAACCACTGCATCACCATTCTGGAAAACCAGCTGCAGCGCACCGAGTCCTTTGCGGCGGGCGAGACGTTTACCCTCGCGGACGTGGTGCTTGGGCTGTCGGTGAATCGCTGGAAAATGACGCCGTTTGATAAGCCAGACGTGCCCGCCATTGAGGCCTGGTTCGAGCGCCTTAACCATCGTCCGGCATTTTTGCGTCACGGCAATAACGGCATGATATAAAACTTAATGCCTGAATGAATACCGCAACGAGGCTGTTTTATTTAATTACGAAACCCTGATTGTCGTCAGAGGGAATAATAATTAAGCCATATCCTGGACAGCCCGTTGCACCGCTTTGCTAGCCTGAATAGTCAGGCAAAGCTCAACCCGGAGGTATTCTTGCTGATTAAACTCAAGAAAGAACGAACGCATAAGGAGGATCGCCGGCTTGCTCTCTGGCTGGCGACCTCGGCAGGTTTGCTGAACGCCATCGCCCTCGGGGCATTTGGCTTTTTCCCCTCACACATGACCGGCAACACCTCACAGTTATCCAGCGAAGTTTCTTCTACCGATCTGAGCGATATGATTTTCTTCGGCTCGATAATTCTCTCTTTTGTGGCTGGCGCCATTATTGCGCGCACGATTGTGATATGGGGAATTATCCATAACGTCAGGCTGGTTTTTTGCCAGATCCTTTTTGTCGAGGGGATATTACTGACCGGCGTTTCCTTCTACGAAATGTATTTCCATGCGCTCACCAGCAATCGCGAGATTATTCTTTTTCTCTGCTTTCTGATGGGCATTCATAATTCCACCTCCACGCAGCTTTCCGGCGGACGGGTAAGATCGACGCACATTACCGGCACGCTAACGGACGCGGGGATTTCCCTGGCCTCCGTCATGGTGGCGATGCTGCGCAGGGATTACTCCAAAGATACGGCGGCGCAAAAAAGCCAGCTAAAAACCCACTTAACCACCCTGTTTTCGTTCATTACGGGCGGCATCGCGGGGCTGCTGCTGTTCCGATGGATTGGCTTTAACGCCATGCTGGCGCTAGGCGTGATGCTTGCGGTTGTCGCCACCGTCTCAATAATCACCGTCTCGTCGCGGGTTCGACGGGTTCGCGCCCCTCTATGAAGGTAATGACCTGTAATCGGCATAAAAGCCCTTTAAATGTGACACTGTCACATATAAATATTCGCTTTAGGACTATTCTGCCCGCCCCACAATCAGGCCTTATGCCATAAGGCCTGACCTCAGGTTGCCACTAGTTTCATAGGGTTACTGATTTTACCCCTTCGCTGGAACCCTTCCCAAACGCTTGATATAGGTCAATTACCCCTGCCGAAACATGGCATAACAACAGGCAACCGGTGGTTGCTATAACGCATGCGCACAGGGAGACACACCGCAATGCACCCATTACTCAAACGTTCGCTGCTGTTTGTCGGCGCCATTATCGTGGTTCTCGCCCTCCTCGTCTGGGGGATCGGGCTGGAGACCCTCAGAGCGCGTCAGGTTGACCTGATCTATCTCGGGCAACAGCATATGATTCTGGTTTTCTCATCGATGTTCTTTGCCCTGCTGGTGGGTATTCCGGCCGGTATTCTGCTGAGCCGCCCGGCCGCGCGGGGTATCGCCGAATATGTGATGCAAATCTTCAACGTCGGCAACACGCTGCCGCCACTGGCCGTGCTGGCGCTGGCGATGGTGGTGATTGGTATTGGCGATACGCCGGCCATCATCGCCCTGTTCCTCGCCTCGCTGCTGCCGATAGTGCGCAACACCTATGCCGGGCTGTGCTCGGTCCCGCCGTCGCTGCTGGAAGCGGCAAACGGCATCGGGATGACCAAATGGCAGCGTCTGCGCCAGGTGGAGCTGCCTGCCGCCTGGCCGGTCATGCTCTCGGGGATCCGCATCGCCACCGCCATTAACGTCGGTACCGCACCGCTGGCGTTCCTGATCGGTGCCAGCAGCTACGGCGAGCTGATTTTCCCCGGCATTTACCTGAACGATTTCCCGACCCTGATCCTCGGCGCGGCGGCCACCGCCCTGTTCGCCCTGATCCTCGATACCCTGCTGGCGGCGCTGGGTCGCGTGATGAGTCCCCATCTCGCTCGATAACAATAACAAGGAGCTTTTATGAGACTGATATCCGGCCTGACGGCGCTGTGTGCCGCGGCGCTGTTCACCGGCCAGGCGATGGCGGCCCCGCTGATTCTGGCGACCAAGAGCTTTACCGAGCAGCACATTCTCTCGGCGATGACCGTGCAGTACCTGCAGAAGAAAGGATTCCAGGTGCAGCCGCAAACCAATATCGCCACGGTGATTTCCCGTAACGCGATGATCAACAAGCAGATTGATATGACCTGGGAGTACACCGGCACGTCATTAATCATCTTTAACCATATCAACAAGCGCATGTCGCCCCAGGAGTCTTACGAGACGGTGAAACGTCTGGACGCGAAGCACGGTCTGGTCTGGCTCAAGCCCGCCGACATGAACAACACCTATGCGTTCGCCATGCAGCGCAAGCGCGCCGAGGCGGAACATATCAACACCATGTCGGAGATGGTGGCGAAGATTGAGCAGATCCGTAAAACCAACCCGGACAAAAACTGGCTGCTGGGCTTAGACCTGGAATTCGCCGGGCGCAGCGACGGTATGAAGCCGCTTCAGGCCGCCTATAAGATGGACCTGGACCGCCCGCAGATCCGCCAGATGGACCCTGGTCTGGTCTATAACGCGGTGCGCGACGGTTTCGTCGACGCCGGGCTGATTTATACCACCGACGGGCGCGTGAAGGGCTTCGACCTCAAGGTGCTGGAGGATGATAAAGGCTTCTTCCCGAGCTATGCCGTCACCCCGGTGGTGCGTAAGGACACGCTGGAGGCCAATCCGGGCCTGGAAGAGGCGCTCAACACCCTCTCGGCCCAGCTCAACAACGACGTTATCACCGAACTGAACAAGAAGGTGGATATCGACCATCAGTCACCGCAGCAGGTCGCCCGTGATTTCCTGCGTAGCAAACAGCTGCTGTAGGAGGCGCTATGGAGACAATTCACTACATTCTGGACAACTGGGACTACCTCTTAACCCTGACGCTGCAGCATCTGTGGCTGGTGGCGCTGGCCGTGGGCTTAGCCATTCTCATCGGCGTACCGCTGGGCATTCTGATTGTTCGCCACAGGTGGCTGGCGACGCCGGTGCTGGGGATTGCCACCATCGTGCTGACCATTCCGTCCATTGCGCTGTTTGGCCTGATGATCCCGCTCTTTTCGCTGATCGGTCAGGGGATTGGCGCCCTGCCCGCGATCACAGCGGTGTTTCTCTACTCGCTGCTGCCGATTGTGCGTAACACCCATACGGCGCTCGACAGCCTGCCGCCGGGCCTGCGTGAAGCCGGACGCGGCATCGGCATGACCTTCTGGCAGCGCCTGCGCTGGGTCGAAATTCCGATGGCGCTGCCGGTGATTTTCGGCGGGATCCGCACCGCCGTGGTGATGAACATCGGCGTGATGGCGATTGCCGCGGTGATCGGCGCGGGCGGTCTGGGCCTGCTGCTGCTCAACGGCATCGGCGGAAGCGATATTCGCATGTTGATTGCGGGCGCGCTGATGATTTGTCTTTTAGCGATTGTGCTCGACTGGCTGCTGCACCGTCTGCAGGTGGTTCTGACTCCGAAGGGGATTCGATAATGATAAAACTGGAAAACCTCACCAAACACTTTTCACAGAAGCACGGCCAGACCTTCAAGGCCGTCGACAACGTCAACCTGAACGTGCCCGAAGGGGAAATGTGCGTCCTGCTCGGCCCGTCCGGCTGCGGGAAGACCACCACCCTGAAGATGATTAACCGCCTCATTACGCCGAGCAGCGGGACGATCCTGATCAACGGCGAAGACACCAGCGGGATGGACACCGTCACCCTGCGCCGCAGCATTGGCTACGTGATCCAGCAGATTGGCCTGTTCCCGAACATGACCATCGAAGAGAACATTACCGTCGTACCGCGCATGCTGGGCTGGGATAAAGCACGCTGTAAAACCCGCGCCGAAGAGCTGATGGATATGGTGGCGCTGGATCCGCATAAGTTCCTGAATCGCTATCCGCGCGAGATGTCCGGCGGCCAACAGCAGCGCATCGGCGTGATCCGCGCCCTGGCGGCGGATCCTCCGGTGCTGCTGATGGATGAGCCCTTCGGCGCGGTGGACCCGATCAACCGCGAGGTGATCCAGAACCAGTTCCTCGAGATGCAGCGCAAGCTGAAAAAAACCGTCATGCTGGTGAGCCACGATATCGATGAGGCCCTGAAGCTTGGCGACCGTATTGCGGTATTCCGTCAGGGGAAAATCGTGCAGTGCGCCAGCCCGGACGAACTGTTGGCGAAACCGGCGAACGAGTTTGTTGGCTCGTTTGTCGGCCAGGACCGCACGCTGAAGCGTCTGCTGCTGGTATCAGCGGGCGACGTCACCGACCAGCAGCCCACTATCACGGTACGTGGCTCTACCCCGCTTCCAGAGGCCTTTGCCACCATGGATGATAACGATATCCGCGCCATCACCGTGGTGGACGAGCACGGCAAGCCGCTGGGCTTTGTGAAGCGTCGCGAAGCGCGTAACGCCAGCGGGATCTGCGCCGACATCCTGCATCCGTTCCGCATGACCGGCAAAGCCGAAGACAACCTGCGCGTGGTGCTGTCACGCCTGTATGAGAGCAACACCAGCTGGATGCCGATCGTGGATGAGGACGGGCGCTACAACGGCGAGATTTCTCAGGACTATATTGCCGAGTATCTCAGTTCAGGTCGTACGCGTCGGGCGTTGAATATACATAGCGAGAGCTAATCTTTCCGGCCGGGCATTGCCCGGCTTTTCCGCACGCATACCTTTTGCTAACCCCGCGATTTCCCGCCACAATATTGTATCTTTCCCGTTTACTCGCGACCCATGCAACGTCTTCATACGTACCCCGACATCCGCGCGATGTTTCGTCGACTGCTGATTGCTACCGTCACCGGCGTGCTTGCCGCGCTGGCCGTTGCGGTGTTCCGCCACAGCATGTATCTGCTGGAGTGGTTGCTTCTCAGCAACGACAGCGGCAGCCTGGTGAATGCCGCCGCGTCGCTCTCACCCTGGCGGCGCGCGCTGACACCCGCGCTGGGCGGGCTGGCTGCGGGACTGTTACTATGGGGATGGCAACGGCTGACCGCCCAGCGGCCTCATGCCCCCACCGATTATATGGAAGCGCTGGAGACCGGCGACGGTCAGTTTGATTACGGCGCCAGCCTGGTGAAATCCCTTGCCTCGCTGCTGGTCGTGGCCAGCGGAAGCGCCATCGGGCGTGAAGGGGCGATGATCCTGCTTGCCGCCCTCGCCGCCTCCTTTTTTGCCCGGCGCTTTACGCCCAAATCTGAATGGAAGTTATGGATCGCCTGCGGCGCCGCGGCCGGGATGGCCAGCGCCTACCATGCTCCGTTAGCCGGAAGCCTGTTCATTGCGGAGATTCTGTTTGGCACCCTGATGCTGGCCTCGCTCGGGCCCGTGGTTATCGCGGCGGTAGTGGCGCTTCTCACCACGCAGCTCCTGGCGCCGGGAACCGGCACGCTCTACGCGGTCCATTTGAGCGGCACACTCTCCGCAACTGATTATGCCCTGCTGGTCGCCATGGGGCTGCTGGCGGGTCTTTGCGGGCCGCTGCTGATGTGGCTGATGGCGTTTAGCCATAGGCTGTTCCTGCGCCTTAAGCTTTCGCCGCCGTGGCAGCTGGCGCTCGGCGGTGCGATCGTCGGGCTGCTGTCTCTTCTGACGCCGAAGGTGTGGGGGAACGGCTATAGCGTGGTGCAGGCTTTTCTGCTCGCCCCACCGCTGCTGTCGATCGTTGCAGGCGTCTTTATCTGTAAACTGCTGGCGGTACTGGCGAGCAGCGGATCGGGCGCGCCGGGCGGGGTGTTCACGCCCACGCTGTTTGTCGGCATGGCGACAGGCATGCTGTTTGCACAGCTTTTCGCGCTGTGGCTGCCTGGCGCTGAGACGGCGATTCTGCTTGGGCTGGCGGGGATGGCGACGCTACTCGCCGCGACCACGCATGCGCCCATTATGTCGGCGCTGATGGTCTGTGAAATGACCGGGCAATATTTTTTACTGCCCGGTTTGCTGGTCGCCTGCGTGCTGGCGTCCGTGCTGTCGCGGACGTTACGCCACGACTCGATCTACGGTCAACACGCCACTGAGGGCAGAGAGATCGATGTACTGCGCTAGCTCGCGCTGCTCGGCGCGAGGCAGATAAGGCAGTTCACCCACCAGTGGTCCGGGTAGTTTAGCGCTCAGCACGTCGATGATCTCCGCATAGTGCGCCAGACCAGGGTTGATGCGGTTGGCCACCCAGCCAACCAGCGGCAGGCCGTCATTGGCAATCGCCTGCGCCGTCAGCAGCGCATGGTTGATGCACCCTTCCTGGATCCCCACCACCATCACCACCGGAAGCTGTTCCTGCACCACCCATTCCGACAGCGGGCGCAGATCGTTCATCAGGCTGCGCCAGCCGCCCGTGCCTTCCACCACCACGTGATCGACCTTCTCGCACAGGCTCGCCAGACCGTTGGACAGCAGAGGGTAATTAATCAGACCGCTGTGCGCCACGCTGCTCTCCTCTTCGCTTAACGCAATAGGATTGATCGCGTGATAAGGCAGTTCCAGTGACGAGACGCTTTGCAGTACCAGGGCGTCTTTATTACGCAATCCCTCTGGCGTCTCTTTACTCCCTTTTGCGACCGGTTTGTACCCTGCCACGCGTTTACCGCTTGCTGCCAGCGCCTGCAGCAATGCGCGGGATACAACGGTCTTGCCGACAGAGGTATCTGTACCAGTAACAAAGAAACGCTTAAGCATGACTCACTCCACCTCTTGGGTATGCTTCGAAAATATAAACCAGGTAAATAATTCAGTGGAGGAAGTCTACGGGATGCGTGCGCTACCCGGCTTGAGATAGCGCAATTTTTCTTACATCTGCAAAAAAGAGTTAACCCTGTAACAGGCGGATCAACAGCGAGCCGTTATACATGGCATCTTTGACCAGCGCGGCGCCGGCCATCGTGCCCTGATTGGAAAACTGGGTACTTTCTACCGCAATGTTCCGGCTGTAGGCGGGAAGTGACTGCTGCTGAATACAGGCCGTAATCGCCGGGAAGAGGATCTCCGCCGCCTGGCTCAGCGGTGAGCCAATAAGGATTTTTTGCGGGTTGAAGAGGTTCACCATAATCGCCAGAATGCGGCCAACGTTATTCCCCACCCCGGTAATGATGTCCTTCGCCAGCAGATCGCCCTGACGCGCCGCGGCGCAGAGAGAATCCACCGTGAGGGGTTGTCCGTGTAGCGATGAGCTCATGGACTGACTGAGCCTGACCTGCGCCAGCTCCAGCACGCTTTCCACGCTGGCAATGGTCTCCAGACAGCCGTGGTTACCGCAGTAGCAGCGCTTACCGTATGGGTCGACCTGGGTATGGCCAATTTCCACCAGACTGCTGCTTCCGGCGTGGAGAAGACGTCCGTCGGTAATGACGCCTGCCCCGACGTTATGATCGATAACCACCTGAATCACATCCCTCGCCCCGCGTGACGCGCCGAACAGCGCCTCCGCCATGGTCCAGGCGCTGATGTCATGCTGAATATAGACCGGCACGCCGGTATGGTTTTTCAGCACTTCGCCCAGCGGCATCTCTTTAACATCGTCGTAAAACGGCATGCGGTGAACAATGCCATTTTCGGTATCAATAATACCCGGCATGGTGATGGCAATGGCCGTTAAGCGTTCAAGCTTCTGCTGGTGACGAATAAAGAAGCGATCGATATGCGAAACAATCGCGTCGAGGAGCGGTTCCTCAGCGTTGAGCGGCAGATCAAGACGGTCTTCCACCACCAGCTTGCTGCTGAGATCGCGCAGCGCAAGGAAGATCTCGCCGCGGCTGATGCGCAGCGACAGGTAGTGCCAGGCTTCCGTCTCCACCACCAGTCCGACTGCCGGACGGCCACGGCTGCCCGGCTCCTGAATTTCCGTCTCCTGAACCAGGTGCGCTTCCAGCATCTCGCGGACAATCTTGGTAATACTGGCGGGTGCCAGCTGTGCCAGGCGCGAGAGATCGATACGCGAAACCGGACCAAGCTGATCAATCAGGCGATACACCGCGCCAGCGTTGGTCTGCTTAATCTGATCAATATGCCCTGGCTGACTATCAGCGACCACCTCGTACTCCCTTATTTTCGAGCTTCGAAATAAACTGTTGGCTATGGTGAAGCACTTGCAGGGCTGCCGTCAAATATTTACTTAGCCATGTGATTTACTGCACATTTTTGCCCACTTTTCCCTGAAAATGCCGCCCGGCGGAGGCGTTCATCAACTGCTTTTTGAAGCGCTGTGCGGCATGGCTCTGTTCGCGATGTTTTGCCCAGACCAGCCACATCTCTGAAACGGCATCCTCTTCGGCGATGGTCACCCAGCGCATTTCGCGCAGTTGTACCCGTTTAAAGGAGGCCGGAAGAATAGACACCCCCAGCCCGGCCGCGACCAGGCCGATAATGGTCATCGCTTCCCCGACTTCCTGGGTGATGACCGGGGCAAGATCGTAGCGGCGCATCAGCCCCAGGATATCGTCATACAGACCCGTTCCGACCTGCGGGTCAAAAAAGACAAACGGCTCGTTTGCCAGCTCTGCCAGCGAAACCGCCGGACGCGACGCCAGCGGGTGATCGTGCGGGATCATGGCCATCAGCGGCTCGCGCAGGATCACCTCCCACGCCAGCGAGTCCGGCAGCTGGGTATTACGCATCAGCCCCAGATCCAGCGAACCCTCATTCAGCGGCGCGATCTGCTCGCGGGTGTTGATCTCGCGCGTTTGAATATGAACATCCGGGAAATGGCGACGGAATGACGACAGGGTTTCCGAGACGGCGCTGATAAACGGTGCCGACGAGGTAAACCCGATGCGCAACTCTCCGGCCTCCCCGAGATAGAGCCGTTCTGCCCGGGCGGCGGCGTCCTCGACCATGCTCAGAATTTGTCGGCTGTCGATGAGAAACTGCTTACCCGCCGCCGTCAGGCTCACGCTGCGGTTGGTGCGGGCCAGAAGGCGCGCCCCGACCTGCTGCTCCAGGATCTGAATCTGCTGGCTTAAGGGCGGCTGAGAGATGTTCAGCCGCGCCGCCGCGCGGCCAAAATGCAGCTCTTCGGCGACGGCGACAAAATAGCGGAGATGACGCAGCTCGATATTCATATTTCTAAAGTATCATTTGAGATTATTAATATATTAGACAGAATATTTACATTTTCCTACCCTTATCAGGTGGTCATACCCGTCACCAGAAATCACGGGGATGTTTAAGCAAGGAAACTGTGTGAGTCGTACAACTGCCATTGATATCGATCCGGCGAGCGATATCGATGATTTACCTGCAACATCGCAGCCGGTTCAGTTCATTAAACGTGGTACCCCCCAATTTATGCGCGTCACGCTGGCGCTCTTCTCCGCCGGTCTGGCGACCTTCGCCCTGCTCTATTGCGTTCAGCCGATCCTGCCCGTGCTCTCCCATGAGTTTGGCGTTTCACCCGCCAGCAGCAGCGTATCCCTCTCTATTTCAACCGGTATGCTGGCGATTGGCCTGCTCTTTACCGGGCCGCTGTCCGACGCCATCGGCCGTAAACAGGTGATGGTAACCGCGCTGATGCTGGCCTCGGTTTGTACGCTACTCTCGACCATGATGACCAGCTGGCACGGCATTCTGGTGATGCGCGCGCTGATTGGGCTCTCGCTCAGCGGCGTGGCGGCGGTCGGGATGACCTACCTCAGCGAGGAGATCCACCCGAGCTTCGTCGCCTTTTCGATGGGGCTATACATCAGCGGGAACTCGATTGGCGGGATGAGCGGACGTCTGCTGAGCGGGGTATTCACGGACTTCTTTAGCTGGCGGATTGCGCTGGCGGTCATCGGCTGTTTCGCGCTGGCTTCTGCCCTGATGTTCTGGAAAATTCTGCCGGAATCGCGTCATTTCCGCCCGACATCGCTGCGCCCGAAAACGCTGTTTATCAACTTCCGCCTGCACTGGCGCGACAAGGGGCTGCCGCGCCTGTTCCTGACCGGCTTCCTGCTGATGGGCTCGTTCGTCACGCTGTTTAACTACATTGGCTATCGCCTGATGCTCTCGCCGTGGCATCTGAGCCAGGCTCTTGTCGGTTTACTCTCGGTTGCGTATTTGACCGGAACGTGGAGTTCACCGAAGGCCGGGGCAATGACCGCCCGCTATGGCCGCGGCCCGGTCATGCTGTTCTTCACATCGGTGATGCTGGTCGGCCTGCTGCTGACCCTCTTCTCCTCCCTGTGGCTGATTTTTGCCGGCATGCTGCTCTTCTCCGCGGGTTTCTTCGCCGCCCACTCGGTCGCCAGCAGCTGGATAGGCCCACGCGCGCGTCGCGCCAAAGGTCAGGCATCGTCTCTTTATCTGTTTAGCTATTACCTGGGGTCCAGCATCGCCGGGACGCTCGGCGGCGTGTTCTGGCATAGCTACGGCTGGAACGGCGTGGGCGGGTTTATTGCGCTGATGCTGTGCGCGGCGTTGCTGGTGGGGGGAAGCCTGCATAAACGTCTGAGATAATACGCCTGCGGGTTGATGTCTGGTAAGACGCGTCATTCAGAAAAACGGCACCAGCGTACTGGTGCCGTTTTTCGTTCAGGAATCCCAGGCCTGCTCTATCTTACCGGCTTCAAACTGCGGAGGCGGTTTTCGGAAACGGCGCGTGAGCCATGTCAGGTAAAGGATCCCCAGTGCCGCCCAGATGAGGCCAAGCGTCAGGGACGTCGCTTCGAGGTTTATCCACAGCACGCCGACCGTGACGGCACCAATGAGCGGCAGCAGGAGATAGTGGAACCGATCTTTCCACGTTTTGTTCATCCCCTTGCGCCGCCAGAAATGGTTGTACACCGAGAGATTAACAAACGTAAACGCCACCAGCGCGCCAAAGTTGATCAGCGCCGTCGCGGTCACGAGATCGAAGTACAGGGCCGACAGCGCCACTATCCCAACCATAATGACGTTCAGGGCTGGCGTACGCCATTTCGGATGCACGTAGCCAAACACCCGCTCCGGAAACACGTTGTCACGCCCCATCACATACAGTAAGCGAGAGACGCTGGCGTGCGAGGCCAGGCCTGAAGCGAGCGTATTCACAAACGTGGTACACAGAAACACCGACTGGAAGAGCTTGCCGCCCACGTACAGCGCGATTTCCGGCAGCGCGGCGTCCGGGTTTTTGAAGCGCGCGATCGTCGGGAAAAAGAGCTGCATGAAAAACGAGGCAACAATAAATATCAGCCCGCCATACAAAGCGGTGAGGAAGATGGCTTTGGGAATCACCCGCGCCGCGTTTGGCGTCTCTTCCGACAGCGTGGTGACCGCGTCAAAGCCGAGGAAAGAGAAGCAGACGATAGTCGCGCCGGTAATAATCGGAATCAGGTGTGCGTTCTCGCTGATAAACGGCTGGAGCGACCAGACGGTGCCGACGCCCTCTCCCTTATGCAGACCGTGCACCACCAGTATGACAAACACCACCATGATGGCGATCTGCACCAGCACAAACAGGGTGTTAAAGTTGGCGACCAGATTCACACTCTTCAGGTTCGCCAGCGTCAGGATCGTTACAAACCCCACCACCCAGACCCACGGCGGGACTTCAGGGAACAGCGCGGAAAGGTAGATCTTCGCCAGCAGCACGTTGATCATCGGCAGGAAGAGATAATCCAGCAGCGATGACCAGCCGACCATAAAACCTAAATGGGGGCCGATCGATTTCTGCGTGTAGGTGTACGCGGAGCCCGCTTCCGGAAACTGTCGTACCAGTTTGCCGTAGCTGATGGCGGTAAACATAACGCCCGCCAGCGCCAGGAGATACGAGGCGGGCACGTGGCCGTTGCTGATACCGGACACAATGCCGAAGGTATCAAACACGGTCATGGGGGTGAGATAAGCCAGCCCCATCATGACCACCTGCCAGAGCTTGAGGGAACTGCGCAGCCGGGTTCTTCCTGCCATGCGCGGCGAGTCAAGAGAGGTATTAGTCGCCATAAACCGTCCCCCCCATGCTTACCGTGGTTTGCAATCGCGCTGTCCTTAACGCAAACCTGCTTAGCAAAGGGGGAAGTTGTAAAGAACACACGCGATCGTACCAGCGCAGCATCTCTCGCTCGCACTCACAGCAGGCGCCTGACTGGCCCCCTTCGCCCTGCGGATAGTTGAACATCTGCATCATTTCCTACCTCGTCACACAGTGTCGTTAAGAAAATCCCTGTGCCGCCTGCGCTCCATAACGCGACTCCCGGGAGAAAGCTGGCGTGCCAGCGAACAGTTAGGCCAGGCTCCGCGCAGGCCGTTTGGTGATACGTGTCAGATGAAACAAAGCGGCCCCTTACCGGGGCACGTCATCAGGCGTTTTTCAGCATCCACTCAATTTCCGTTTCGGTAATCAGGCGTTCAAACTGCAGCAATTCATCGTTTTTGCAGGCGTGATAGACGTGGCAGAAACGTTCGCCCAGCCGCTCGCGAAGGCTATCGTTTTGCATAAATTCCCACAGCGCATCGCTCTGACGAATCGGGAACGGCAGTCCGTCCTGCTCCAGACCATTGCCTTCCACTTCTTCCTGCAGGGGTAAATCGTTATCCAGCCCATGTAAAATGCCGGCAAAAATCGCCGCCATCACCAGATACGGATTCGCGTCAGCGCCCGCCACCCGGTACTCGACCCGATGGTTATGGCGATCGCCGCAGGGGATACGCAGGGCAACGGTGCGATTATTGTGTCCCCATGACGCCTGCGTCGGCACGTACATCCCCGGCTGGAAACGGCGGTAGGAGTTGACGTTCGGTGCCAGCAGCGCCATGGACGCAGGCATCAGGTCGATCATCCCGGCCAGCGCGCGTTTCAGCAGCGCGGAATCCTCGCCGTTGGCGTCTGCGAGCACGTTTTCGCCTCGGTTGTTTTGCATGCTGATGTGGATATGCATCCCGCTGCCCGCATGTTCTTCATACGGCTTTGCCATAAACGTGGCGTGCATCTTATGTTTTTCCGCCATCTGCCTGACGAGACGTTTAAGCGCCAGCGCATCATCGCAGGCGTCGAGCACGTTTTCCGTATGGTGCAGGTTTATCTCAAACTGGCCCGGGGAGGCCTCAGCCACTGCCCCGTCGGCGGGGATCAGCTGCAGCTGCGCCAGTTCGTCAATATCGTTCAGCACGTCAGCAAAATGGTTAAGATTATCAACCGAGTAGACCTGACTCTGCGTGTTACGCACGTCGGTCCCCGGCGCGCAGGGTGGCTGCAGATAGCCGTCGGCATCGCGTTTACGGTCAAGTAAATAGAACTCCAGCTCTACCGCTACCACGGGGAACAGGCCGCGCTGGCGCAGCTGCTGCCAGAGTCGGTTGAGTACGTTCCGCGGCTCAACGTCAAAGGGAGCGCCATCTTCATCGACCATGGTGAGCTGCACCTGACCAATGTATTCCGGGTCGGCGGCGGACGGCGTCAGGGTGCCCGGCACCGGCACGCAGATACAGTCCGGCTCGCCTAGCTCCTGCCCCAGACCCGCCTCTTCCACGACGTTACCTAAAATGTCCATGGCGAAAACCGATGCCGGGAAATAGCAGCCTTTTTCAAGCTTGCTCAGTCCGGCAACCGGGATGCGCTTGCCGCGAAAACAGCCGTTCAGGTCGGTCAGGAGGACATCAATAAACTGGGTGTCAGGATACTTTTCTAAATAGCGCTTCACTTCCTGCGTAAAGGCGCTGCCCCGCCTCTCATCCGTGTGCTGCACAAAGTTCTCAACTTCTACGATATTGGTTTCCATGATTTACCACCGTTTTTGGGATTTGCGTTCGCTGCTCTGGACTGTCAAATATAATGTCCACTCTATCGAATCTGTATGCAAATAAATTGTTTGTCAAATGTTAAATTAAGTTTGCAAAAGGCAGATCTCGTTGCTAGATTGAGAAAATATTGAACGAAAAGGCCGTTTATCAGGCGAAAATGGCCTAAATTTAGTCCACTTTGTGAGGGCGATCATGGAAAATATAATGAACAAGCCAGTTATTGGCGTGGTGATGTGTAGAAACAGGCTTAAGGGTCATGAGACCCAGACCCTGCAAGAAAAGTACCTGAATGCCATTATTAACGCGGGGGGTTTACCGATTGCCTTACCGCATGCGCTGGCAGAGCCAGAGCTGCTCACCGCTCTGCTGCCCACCCTGGACGGGATTTACCTGCCGGGCAGCCCAAGTAACGTGCAGCCGCACCTTTATGGTGAAAACGGCGATGAGCCTGACGCCGATCCCGGGCGAGATCTTCTGAGTATGGCGCTGATTGCCGCCGCGCTCGAAAGGCGCATCCCCATTTTCGCCATCTGCCGGGGGCTGCAGGAACTCGTTGTTGCGACGGGGGGGACGCTGTATCGCCGCCTGTTCGAGCAGAACGACCTGCTCGAGCACCGGGAAGATCCTGAACTGCCGGTTGAGCTACAATACGCCCCGTCTCATGAAGTTCAGGTTCAGGAGGGAGGACTGCTGTCTCAATTAATACTAGGCTGTAACACATTTTGGGTAAACTCGTTACACGGGCAAGGTGCACGGACGTTAGGACCACGGCTTCGCGTGGAGGCCCGCTCGACGGATGGGCTGGTCGAGGCGGTCAGCGTTCATGACCACCCTTTTGCCCTCGGCGTGCAATGGCACCCCGAATGGAACAGCAGCGAGTACGCCCTGTCCCGTATGTTGTTTGAAGGTTTTATCACCGCCTGTCAAAGCCACATTGCCGAGAAGCAACGGCTTTGACCACTACCGTAAAGGAAATGCAACTATGAGCGATGACGGACTGGCGCCAGGGAAACGTCTGTCTGAGATCCGCCAGCAGCTGGGTCTCTCGCAGCGGCGTGCCGCCGAACTGTCTGGGTTAACACACAGTGCCATCAGCACCATTGAGCAGGACAAAGTCAGTCCTGCTATCAGTACGCTGCAAAAGCTGCTGAAAGTTTATGGGCTGTCGCTCTCGGAATTCTTTTCGGAACCGGAAAAACCTGATGAACCGCAGGTGGTTATTAATCAGGAAGACCTTATCGAAATAGGCAGTCAGGGGGTTTCGATGAAGCTGGTTCATAACGGAAATCCGAACCGTACGCTGGCGATGATTTTTGAAACTTACCAGCCTGGAACCACGACCGGAGAGAGGATCAAACACCAGGGTGAGGAGATCGGTACGATACTGGAAGGTGAAATATTGTTGACCATTAATGGCCAGCAATATCACCTGGTTGCGGGGCAGAGCTATGCCATCAATACCGGCATACCGCACAGCTTCAGCAACACCTCGGCAGGCATCTGCCGCATTATCAGTGCCCACACTCCCACCACGTTCTAATTACCACTCAGTCCCGGCGTAAGCGCGCTTACGCCGGGAAATATAAAAACGATCGCTGTCGGCATTTAACGGGTTAATTCCCGGGATGCCCCACGGCTTCGTATTGCCTGAAACGGCCATGCCTTTATTTATCTGATTGCGAAAGAAAGGAGTGAATATGCATTTTCAGCACCTGACTTACTGGCAGGATAAAGCAAAAAATAGCGCCATTGAGACCCGGTTATTTATTAACGGCGCCTATTGTGACGCCGCCGATAATGCCACGTTTGACACCGTCAATCCCGCGACCCAGCAGACGCTGGCGAACGTCGCACGGGGCAAACAGGCGGACGTGGACCGCGCGGTTCAGGCCGCGCGTGCGGTATTTGAGCGCGGTGACTGGTCGCAGGCGTCTCCGGCGCAGCGCAAGGCCGTGCTAAATACGCTCGCCGATTTAATGGAACGTCACGGCGAAGAGCTGGCCTTACTGGAAACGCTGGACACCGGTAAACCCATCCGCCACAGCCTGCGCGACGATATTCCCGGCGCGGCGCGCGCCATTCGCTGGTACGCCGAAGCGGCGGATAAAGTCTACGGCGAAGTGGCGCCTACGGGGCCGGGCGAGCTGGCGATGATCGTGCGCGAGCCCATCGGAGTTGTCGCGGCCATCGTCCCCTGGAACTTCCCGCTGCTGCTGGCCTGCTGGAAGCTGGGCCCGGCGCTGATCGCGGGCAACAGCGTGGTATTGAAACCATCGGAGAAATCACCGCTCACCGCCCTGCGGCTGGCCGGACTGGCGAAAGAGGCGGGCCTGCCTGACGGCGTGCTGAACGTGATAAGCGGTTACGGCCACGAAGCGGGCCAGGCGCTGGCATTGCATCCGGAGGTCGAGGTGCTGACGTTTACCGGCTCTACCCGTACCGGCAAGCAGCTGCTGAAGGACGCGGGAGAAAGCAACATGAAGCGCGTCTGGCTGGAGGCGGGCGGCAAAAGCGCCAACATTATCTTTGCCGACTGTCCGGACCTGGACATGGCCGTGAGCGCGACCGCCGCCGGGATTTTTTATAACCAGGGGCAAGTCTGTATCGCCGGTACCCGCCTGCTGCTCGAAGACAGCATCGCTGATGACTTCCTGGCAAGGCTGAAGGCGCAGGCCCGCCACTGGCAGCCGGGCGATCCGCTCGACCCTGACAGCACGATGGGAATGCTCATCGACGCCGCGCACGCCGATACCGTCCACACGTTTATTCGCGAGGGAACCCGGAAAGGCTCGCTGCTGCTGGACGGGCGGGAACAATCATGGCCTTCCGCAGTCGGTCCAACCATTTTCGTCGACATCGACCCTGCCTCTCCGCTCTGCCGGGAAGAGATTTTCGGGCCGGTGCTGGTCGTCACCCGTTTTAAAACCGAAGAGGAAGCCTTAACGCTGGCCAACGACAGTGAATACGGGCTTGGCGCGGCGGTATGGACCCGCGATCTCTCCCGCGCGCACCGCATGAGCCGCCGCCTGAAAGCCGGCTCGGTCTTCGTCAATAACTATAACGACGGTGATATGACCGTCCCCTTTGGCGGCTATAAGCAGAGCGGCAATGGTCGCGATAAGTCCCTGCACGCGCTGGAAAAATTTACCGAACTGAAAACCATCTGGATTGCCCTGGAGCCTCAATCATGACCGAACATACCACCAGCTACTACGCGGCCAGCGCGAACGCTTACGAACCTTTCCCGACGCTTAACGAATCGATCAGCTGTGACGTGTGCGTGGTGGGCGGCGGCTATACCGGCCTCTCCTCCGCGCTGCATCTCGCCGAAATGGGCTACGACGTGGTGCTCCTTGAAGGGGCGCGCATCGGCTTCGGCGCCAGCGGACGCAACGGCGGCCAGCTGGTTAACTCCTACAGCCGCGACATCGACGTGATTGAGAAAAACTACGGCCCCGATGCTGCCAGAGCCCTCGGGAGCATGATGTTTGAAGGCGGGGAGATCATCCGGGAGCGTATCCAGCGCTATCAGATCCAGTGCGATTATCGTCCAGGCGGGCTGTTTGTGGCGCTAAACCATAAGCAGCTGGAGACGCTGGAGGAGCAAAAAGCCAACTGGGAACGCTACGGCAACACGCAGCTGGAATTGCTGGACGCCAGCGCCATCCGCCGGGAAGTCGACAGCGAACGCTATACCGGCGCGCTGCTGGACCGCAGCGGGGGGCACATTCATCCGCTGAACCTGGCGATCGGCGAAGCGGACGCCATTCGCCTGAACGGCGGGCGGGTGTATGAACAGTCCCCGGTGACTGCCATTCAGCACACCAGCCCGGCCGTGGTGAGCACGCAGCATGGTCAGGTGACGGCCCGCTACGTGATCGTCGCCGGGAATGCCTATCTGGGCGATAAGATTGAACCGGAGCTGGCAAAACGCAGCATGCCCTGCGGCACCCAGGTGGTGACCACCGCCCCGCTGCCGGAAGAGCTCGCCCGCACGCTGATCCCCAATAACTACTGCGTGGAAGATTGCAACTACCTGCTGGATTACTACCGTCTCACCGCCGACAACCGCCTGCTGTACGGCGGTGGCGTCGTGTATGGCGCGCGCGATCCGGACGATGTCGAGCGCCTGGTGATGCCAAAGCTGCTGAAAACTTTCCCTCAGCTGGCAGGCGTCAAAATCGACTACCGCTGGACGGGCAACTTCCTGCTGACCCTGTCCCGTATGCCGCAGTTTGGTCGTCTGGACAAAAACATCTATTACATGCAGGGCTACAGCGGCCACGGCGTGACCTGCACCCACCTGGCCGGACGGCTGATCTCGGAACTGTTGCGCGGTGACGCTGAGCGCTTTGATGCGTTTGCCAACCTCCCGCACTACCCCTTCCCGGGCGGCCGCAGCCTGCGGATTCCATTTACGGCGATGGGCGCGGCGTACTACAGCCTGCGCGATCGTCTTGGCGTATGATCGTTTCGACAAAAGGGTATCTGACATGAGTAACCAGGAATTTCATCAGCGCAGACTTTCTGCCACCCCGCGCGGCGTTGGCGTAATGTGTAATTTCTTTGCCCGCTCGGCGGAGAATGCCACGCTCACCGACGTGGAAGGCAACGACTATATTGATTTCGCCGCCGGGATCGCGGTACTGAATACCGGCCATCGTCATCCTGAACTGGTGGCCGCAGTCGAAAAACAGCTTCACCAGTTCACCCACACGGCCTACCAGATTGTGCCGTATGAAAGCTACGTTTCATTGGCCGAAAAACTTAACGAGCTGGCTCCGGTGCAGAGCCCGGCCAAAACGGCTTTCTTCACCACGGGTGCAGAAGCGGTGGAAAATGCCATTAAAATCGCCCGGGCCCACACCGGCAGACCGGGCGTGATTGCCTTCGGGGGAGGCTTTCACGGCCGAACCTATATGACCATGGCCTTAACCGGCAAGGTCGCGCCTTATAAGCTGGGATTTGGCCCCTTCCCGGGCTCGGTTTACCACGTGCCGTATCCCTCCGAGCTGCACGGCATCACGACGCAGGATGCCATCACGGCGATAGAACGCCTGTTCAAAGCAGATATTGAGGCGAAACAGGTGGCGGCGATTATTTTTGAACCCATTCAGGGTGAAGGCGGATTCAACGTCGCCCCGCCAGAGCTGGTGGCCGCCATCCGCCGTATCTGTGATGAACACGGGATCGTGATGATTGCCGACGAAGTGCAGAGCGGCTTCGCCCGAACGGGTAAGCTGTTTGCGATGGAACACTACGCGGACAAACCCGACCTGATGACGATGGCTAAAAGCCTGGCAGGCGGAATGCCGCTGTCCGGCGTGGTGGGCCGCGCCGAAATCATGGACGCGCCGGCTCCCGGCGGCCTGGGGGGCACCTATGCAGGCAACCCGCTTGCGGTGGCCGCCGCGCACGCGGTGCTGAAGATTATCGACAACGAGTCGCTGTGCGCGCGCGCCCGTCAGCTGGGCGATCGGCTGAAAGCCACGCTGGAGGAGATTCAGGGCACCTTCCCTGCGCTCGTGGCGATAAGGGGAAGAGGCTCGATGATTGCGGCGGAGTTTTTTGACCCCGAGAGCCGTGAACCGTCGGCCGCCATCGCGCAGGCGATCCAGCAAAAGGCGCTCGCCCAGGGTCTGCTGTTATTGATCTGCGGCCAGTACGGCAACGTGATCCGCTTCCTTTATCCGCTGACCATTCCGGATGCCCAGTTCAACCAGGCGCTGGCGATCCTGCAACAGGTTATGCGCGATAAGTCCTGAGTGCCTACCGAAAACCGTCTTCCGGAATGCCGGGGACGGTTTCAACGGAGGAGATCGGCACAGATTTCCTCCATGTGGGAAATGTTGGGGAATTGGGTCTGTTTCATTGTATGCTCCCTGAAACACATCCCCGGCATGAGGAAATAAGAATTGCAAAAAACATCAGCCTATCAGTCACTTGTGAAAACCTTCCAGCGTCTCTCCCGCTTCTCGCACCTTACCTCCATCGCCAGCTGGGACATGTTCACCATGATGCCGCCCGGCGGCAGCGCCGCGCGCGGCGAGGCGCTGGCGGAGATGAGCGTCCTGCAGCACCAGATCCTGACCGATAAAAAAGTCGGCGACCTGTTAGCGGCGGTGGCAGGTGAAGATCTGAATGACGTCGAACAGGCCAACCTGCGCGAAATGACGCGCCACTACCAGCAGGCGACCCTGCTGCCGGAATCGCTGGTGGAAGCCAAATCCCTGGCGGGCAGCAGGTGCGAGCACGCCTGGCGCACGCAGCGTCCCGCCAACGACTGGCAGGGTTTTTCCGCCAACCTGAAAGAGGTGGTCAAACTCAGCCGCGAAGAGGCGCGCCTGCGGGCGGAAGCCAAAGGCTGCACACCGTACGACGCGCTGCTGGATATTTTTGAGCCCGACATGACCAGCGCCCGTCTGGACGTTCTGTTCGGCGATATGAAATCCTGGCTGCCGGACCTGCTGGCAAACGTCGTGGAAAAGCAGGCGCAACGTTCATTTGTTCCTCCTCAGGGCCCATTCCCGACCGCAACACAGCGCGAACTGGGCCTGGAAGCCATGAAAATGCTCGGCTTCGATTTTAACGGCGGTCGCCTCGACGTGAGTGCGCACCCGTTCTGCGGCGGCGTGCCGGAAGACGTGCGCATCACCACGCGCTACGACGAGGATGAACTGCTCAGCGCGCTGTTTGGCGTGATCCACGAAACCGGACACGCGCGCTACGAACAAAACCTGCCGCGCGCGTGGGCAGGACAGCCGATTGCCCTCGCCCGCTCAACCGCGATCCACGAATCCCAGAGCCTGTTCTTTGAGATGCAGCTGGGACGCAGTGAAGCCTTCCTCAAGCATCTTCTCCCTGCGGTGCACGCCCGCTTTGGCAGCCAGGCGGCGTTCAGCGAAGAGAATTTTATTGCCTGGAACCAGCGCGTGAAGCCGGGCTATATCCGCGTCGATGCGGACGAAGTGAGCTACCCGGCACACGTGGTGCTGCGCTATGAGATTGAGCGCGCGCTGATCAACGGCGAGATCGAAGTGGACGATATCCCTGCCCTGTGGGACGAGAAAATGCAGGCCTGGCTCGGGTTATCCACCAAAGACAACTACCGCAACGGCTGCATGCAGGATATCCACTGGACCGACGGCGGTTTTGGCTACTTCCCATCCTATACGCTGGGGGCCATGTATGCCGCACAGTTGTTCCACGCCGCGAAAACGGCGCTTCCGGGTCTGCAGGCCTCCATCGCTGAGGGCGATTTTTCCGCACTCTTTGAGTGGCTGCGTCAGAACATCTGGCAGCACGGCAGTCGCTTCAGCACGTCGCAGTTAATCACCCAGGCGACGGGTGAAGATCTGAATATCCGTTACTTCCGCGAGCATCTGACCTCCCGTTATCTTTAATCCCTCTGCCGGAGCCTGCTCCGGCACTCTTCTCACCCTTTTCAATAAGAATATGATTTAGCACATATTGCCATGATTGCGCCGGGTGTATGAATGCGTGTCCTTCCGACACAATTAGACTGCTATCAGGCCAGGATTAAAAAAATAAAGGGATCAATGATGAAAGGCATAATGAAAACGGTGTTAGCGATTCTGTGTGCGACCAGTTTAAGTACTTTCGCAGCCACGGATAATACCCCGCAAGACGCGTTCAACGATATTACCCGCTCTCTTGCAGACCTCCAGCCCATCACGTTTCAGGCTCCCGCTGAAAAATATAAGCTGCTGGTGTTTATTGATAATCAGTGCATTTACTGCAGCAATGTAGTGAAAAACGTTAAGCAATATACGGATGCCGGTTTGACGATGTCGTTTCTGACCGTTGCGCCCAGCGCCATTCGCGACTCGGTAATTGAAGATATGGGGCGCGTCTGGTGTTCAGCCGATAAGGTCAAAAGCCTGCAACAAGCGATGGCGGGATTTTTACCGAATAACGACACCACGACAGCGTGCTCCGATCTGATCGCGCGGCAATCTGCACTGGCAGAACGTTTGGGCATTAGCGTCACCCCGGTAATGGTGGTTATTGAGCCTGAATCACGGTCGATTATAGGCAGTCAGTCTCCGGCGGCTATTCTGGCCACACTGAAAAGATAACAGAGACCTGTACGAGCAGCGGCGTTTGGTCTGTTCGTACACTTTTCTCCCCTCTGTACATTCCGTTACACGCCGATACCAATCACTCACGGAAACCCCGAATTTACAGGGATATAGTTCTTTCAACGGCCCCGCAGTGGGGTTAAATGAAAAACCAAATTCGAGGGTATGAACATGAAAAAAGTATTAGCTCTGGTTGTTGCCGCTGCTATGGGTCTGTCTTCTGCTGCGTTCGCTGCTGAAACCACTGCTGCACCGGCGGCTGCGGCACCTGCTGCAACGACCACCGCGGCGCCAGCAAAAACTGTCCATCACAAGAAACATCATAAAGCCGCTAAACCGGCTGCAGAGCAAAAAGCCCAGGCCGCTAAAAAGCACCACAAAAAAGCGACCAAACCAGCTGCAGAGCAGAAAGCCCAGGCTGCTAAAAAGCACCACAAAAAAGCGACCAAACCGGCTGTAGAGCAGAAAGCCCAGGCTGCTAAAAAGCATCACAAAAAAGCAGTAAAACACGAAGCTGCTAAACCAGCTGCACAGCCAGCTGCGTAAGAGTACAAGCTAAACCGTGCCCTTCGGGGCACGTTGGTAAACCGGCGCTGAACCGGAACAGGTTCCGCGCCGTTTTTTTTTATCCGGAGGGCGTATGCTGCGGCGCTATCGGTTTGAGCTGATTCTGATCCTGCTTATTTTATGCGCGCTCATCGCCAGCCATTTTTATCTTTCCTGAATGTAGCACGCTGATTTTACTCCCACTTTAGCGCTGTCCCGTCTATAGTATTTTCATAGGGTTCACTTTTAATAATCATAATTACCCCCACCAGAGTGAGATATGCGTAAATCTGTTGTGTTGTTACTGGGAACGTTTGGTCTTTTTTCTGGATTCTCACATGCGGATGATGGCGGTGATGACACCATTAGCGCGAAAGAGCTAAAGACGCTTTTTTTCAATCATGACGACCGTACGCGCGTCGCCGATCCCACCCAGGCGCCATGGGATGCTATAGGTCAACTGGAAACCGCCAGCGGTAACTTATGTACTGCGACGCTGATCACCCCTCAGCTTGCCCTGACGGCAGGCCACTGTCTGTTAACGCCGCCAAACGGCAAGCCGGATAAAGCGGTGGCCTTGCGGTTTGTGTCGCAAAAAGGGACCTGGCGCTATGAAATACACGGCATTGAAGGCCGGGTCGATCCGTCTCTCGGCAAACGGCTGAAACCGGATGGTGACGGCTGGATCGTGCCACCGGCGGCCGCCTCATGGGACTTTGGCCTGATCGTTTTACGCTACCCCCCTTCCGGCATTACGCCGCTGCCGTTATTTGACGGCGATAAAGACGCACTCACCGCCGCGCTGAAAGCCGCCGACCGGAAGGTGACGCAGTCCGGCTATCCAGTCGACCATCTGGATACCCTTTACACCCACACCGACTGTATTGTGACGGGCTGGGCGCAAACCAGCGTACTCTCGCACCAGTGTGATACGTTGCCGGGCGACAGTGGTTCACCGCTGATGCTGAAAACAGATAACGGCTGGCAGTTGATTGGCGTGCAGAGCTCTGCACCGGCGGCGAAAGATCGCTGGCGGGCCGATAACCGGGCCTTGTCCGTGACCGGTTTTCGCGACAAGCTGGAAGCGCTGGCGCAGCAGTAAATCAGCATCGTCTGACCTGATGTAACGCCCTGATTGACTCAATCGGCATCGGCTGGCTGAACCAGAAACCCTGCAGTTGATCGCAGCCAGCCAGCCGCAGCAGTTTCATTTGTCTTTCGGTTTCGACCCCTTCGGCGACCACCGCCATCCCCAGCGCGTTGGCGATCCGCACCGTGCCGCTCACCAGCGCGGCCGCCTGTTCATCGTGGTCCACCAGCCCGGCCAGGGATTTATCAATCTTGATGGTGTCGAAGTTAAAACGCCGCAAATAGCCAATGCTGGAATAGCCGGTGCCAAAGTCGTCCAGCGCCACCGCGGTGCCCAGCGCTTTAAGATTGGCTATCGCCATGCGGGCACGCTCCGGGTTTTCCAGCACATAAGACTCCGTGACCTCCAGCTGCAGTCGGTTGGCAGGGAAATGGGTGGTCTCCAGCACGCTGGCCACTTTGTCTTCGAAGGCGGGATCGCGGAATTGTGCGGGAGAAATATTAACGGAAAGCGTTAAGTCACCGTATGGCTGGAGGTCCTGACAGGCGCGCTGCAACACAAACTGGCCCAGTTTGTAAATCAGGCCGCTGGTCTCCGCGATGGCGATGAAGGTATCCGGGCCCAGCGGCCCTTCCGGGCGACGCGGCCAGCGGACTAACGCTTCGACGCTGCTCATTTTCTGGCTGCGGGCGTCAATAATCGGCTGATACCAGACCTCAAACTCATCGCGCTCCAGACCGTTACGGATCTGATTTTCAATCGCCAGCTTGCGCTCACGGGCGCTGTTCAGCTCGGCGTCGTAGTGGGTGATACGCCCTTTCCCGCTCATTTTGGCATGGTACATGGCAATATCGGCGCGACGAAACAGCTCGGAACTGGTGCATTCAATCAGGGTTCCGCTGGCGATCCCGATACTGGCCCCGATATGGATGGTGCGTTCCCCCAGCTGAATCGGGGCGGAGAGAGAATCCAGCACCGACACGGCAAAAGCGGTGGCCTGTGTCTCTGCCTTATCACCGCCGATTGTCATGGCAAACTCATCCCCGCCCATACGCGCCAGCATTCCCCCCGGCGGCACGCGTTCACTCAGCGTTTTCGCAATCGCCACAATGAGATCGTCACCCACGCTGTGGCCGTAGATGTCATTCACGTCTTTAAAGCCATCCAGATCGATAAACACCACGCTTTTGACGTCGATATCTCCGCGTAAGCTCACCCGATCCAGCGCCTCGATGAGCGCTCGCCGGTTCGGCAGATGGCTTAGCCAGTCCGTTCTGGCCACCAGACGCGCCTGGCTTTCTCCGCGCGCAAGCTTGTACAGCCCCACGCTGCTCACCAGAATAAAGAGCAGGATCAGGGCCGATGCCAGCACGACAATCTGGGTGATATCAGAGGATGCCGCCCGGGCGGCCTGCGCTCCCGGAAGCCGTGCCTGCCAGTTAAGATAGCCCAGCAGCTCCCCTGCCGAGCTGCGCAGCGGCATACTCAGTTCGTTAATTTTATCCGGCGTAAAGTGCAGGTTATCGATCTGAAAGGTCGACCCCAGGTCGGATAAAATTCTGGCGTTCAGATGACGGGTGATTACCAGATAGCGGCGCGTTCCGTCGGTCACCTGTAATCTTCCGACCATCGGGCGAATCAGCCCAATACCCACAAAGGCGACGCCGCTTCGCGTTTTGCTGATCCCGGCATAGATATTTTTATCGCCTGATAAGGCGCGCGCGTGCTGAGCAATAAGCGCCTTCAGCCCCTTACCGAAAAAATCGAGATTCGTCTCCTGAAATGGCTGACTTTGAAACGATCCCCAGATGACGTTGAAATGCTCATCAAGCACGAAGGTGCCATCATAGAGGTTGTTGATTTTAAAGCCAGCGCCCCAGGTGTTATACAACCAGTTGGTATCGAGCGTGGGACGGTAGGCCTCCCGCACCGCATCGTCCCAGACGGCGTTATCCAGCACCAGCGAGGAGACGCGGTTGACCGATGTCTGAATGGCCCCCTGCACGGAAAGCGCCGCGCGGTGTTCATCAATTTCATTGGTTTTGGTGCTGATAAGATGCAGGGAAAGATAGAGGAGTGCGACGACGGAGATGATTAAGCCGATGCCCGCCATAAAGACCATGGCAAACAACGTTCTCGCGGTGGGAATATTGCGCCAGCTTAATGTGCGATACATCCGCCATCCTCTTCAGGGTTTTGCTTTTCTAAGCGTAATACAGGCAGCGAATTTCGCTGCCTGTAAAGGATGGCTTTATGAGCGTCAGGCGAGTTTTATCATAATCATACCGGCAAGCAGCAAGATGAGTCCCATCCAGCCCTTGTTGTTTAAACGCTGACCGAAGAGCACCCAGCCTGCGGCCAGCGTGGCGGCGATACCAAAACCGCCCCACAGCGCATAGGCCACCGACAGGTCAATCCCTTTTACCGCCTGGGACAGCGCGCTGAACGCGCCCAGAACCGCGGCAATCGACATCAGGCCGTAGAGCTTACGGCGAAAACCATCGGAGAATTTCAGCAGAACGTTCGCCAGAATTTCCAGCACGATGGCGAACCCCAGCCAGGCCGCATGAACCCACTCAAACTGTTGCATGGTTCTGCTCCTTCTGCACTTTAGACGGCTTACGGGTACCTGATTTAATCAGCACAATACCCGCGACCAGCGTCGTTAATCCGGCGACCTTCATTGTTGTTAATGTTTCGTCAAATATCAGCACGCTGAACAGCGTAATCAACAAAATACCGATCCCTTCCCACAGGGCATACGCGACGCCCAGCGCAATTTTTTTCACCGCAAATGAGAGGAAAATATAAGAAAGCGAAATCATCACCAGCATCAAAATAAAACCGCTATTGCCATCGCTGACGCTTGCCCACTTCATCGACAGCGTGCCGGTAATTTCAGCAATAATAGCCAGTGCTAATAAAATCCAGTAAAACATGTTTTTCTCCTGCTTGAGAATATAATCCATCGTGGCCCGCTGCGTGCAGCAAACCCAAAAATAAGAATTGAAATCAGTCAGCTAAGCGCTTAGCGCCAGCTCAGGCAGAAGAAATGACTAGAGTGCGGTGCGCCAGTGTTGCTCACCAGAAAGCAGGCAGAAAGAGGTGGAGTATACAGCAGTATTGTTTGAAGAGTACGTCCTGAACATATTGTCCATAAAATTACAATTATCCGCGTTGTTGCTTCTCGTCTTTGCGGATGAAAATTGTCCTCGGTAGTTAAACACACCGAATTTGTACCATAAGCCAGGATTTTACTCAAAGTCTTTGCAATTCTTTACCCACCCCGTTTGATTTTGGTTAGTTTATTGCAACGCCTTTCACCTTTATTATAAAAATAACGAAAATTGCGGAGTCACCATGGCTAAACCCATCATTACCCTGAACGGGTTAAAAATTGTCATCATGCTGGGCATGCTGGTGATCATATTGACAGGCGTGCGCTTTGCCGCCGACATTATTGTGCCCTTTATTCTGGCCCTGTTTATTGCGGTGATCCTCAACCCGCTGGTGCAGCGCATGACGCGGCTTCGCATCCCACGCGTGCTGGCCATCACGCTGCTTATCAGCATCATTATTGTGGCGATGGTGCTGCTGGTCGCTTATCTGGGGACCTCGCTCAATGAACTGGCGCGAACGCTGCCGAAATATCGCTCTTCGCTGGCGATCCCCCTGCTGCAGCTGGAGCCCTGGCTGCAGCGCGCGGGGATCGAAGTCTCGGTTGAGGAACTCCTGAAATATATCGACCCCAATGCGGCGATGACGATCGTCACCAGCCTGCTGACGCAGCTTTCCAACGCCATGACCTCCATTTTCCTGCTGTTCTTAACGGTGGTGTTCATGCTGCTGGAGGTGCCCCAGCTGCCGGCAAAGCTGCAGCAGATCATGGTCCGTCCGGTTGAAGGAATGGGGGCGATTCAACGCGCGCTGGACAGCGTCTCCCGCTATCTGGTGCTGAAAACCGCCATTAGCCTGGTGACGGGCCTTGTCGTCTGGGTGATGCTTCTGGCGCTGGACGTCCGTTTTGCGTTCGTCTGGGGGTTACTGGCGTTTGCGCTTAACTACATTCCCAACATCGGCTCCGTGCTGGCGGCGATCCCCCCTATCCTTCAGGTGCTGGTTTTCAGCGGGCTTTATGACGCGCTGATCCTGCTGGCCGGATACCTGGTCATCAATCTGGTGTTCGGTAACATACTGGAACCGCGCATGATGGGCCGGGGCCTGGGGCTCTCCACGCTGGTGGTCTTTTTGTCCCTGATATTCTGGGGCTGGCTGCTCGGGCCCGTTGGGATGCTGCTCTCCGTTCCGCTCACCATCATCGTCAAGATTGGTCTGGAGCAGACGGCGGGCGGGCAAAGTATCGCCGTGCTGCTGAGCGATATGGGTCATAAATAGCCGTCATTCCGCCATCGACAGGAGGGGCTTGCGGGTCCTTCCACCTTCACGATAGGCACTGAGCGCCCTTCGCCACTCCGCCAGCGGGTACACCGTAACGTCGCTGTACTCACTGTCGGGCAACCTCAGCCAGATGCGATCGAACTCCGCGCGCCACGCCTCAACGCTAAGCGCATCCAGACCGTTTCGGATATGGAACCACGCCACGCGCGGCGCAGGCCGCCGCTGTGTGAAGGCTTGCCCGGACAGCAGCCCGTAGCAAACAAACATGCCCGGCTCGGGCATCACGCTGAGGATCGCTTCCGCAAGCGGCCCGCCGGTGGCATCGTAGACGATATCGCTGCGTGCGGCGACGGTGCCGATTCTGTGCGCGTCATGCTGCGCGACAGGCGCGATCCCCATCGCCTCCAGCCGTTCAGCATGCACGGCGGAACGGTGAATGCCGTACACCGCTTCCGCCCCCGCCTGACGCGCCCACTGCCCCAGCAGGATGGCGCAATCGGATCCCGCAGCCGTGAGCAAGACCCGCTTTCCGCGCGGCGGGTAGCGGGTCAGCATCATCTGCGCCGCCAGCGGGTTGATGTAGGCCCGCGCGGCCAGGCGCGAGTCGACAGCGTCCGGAACGGGTATCGCATACTCTGCCGGGCAGTCCACATAGCGCTGCCAGGTGCCCTGACTGCGCAGCGGCAGGACGCGCTTACCCACCAGATGCTTAAACGAGGCGGGCGCCCCGGTGACAACCCCGACACCTTCATATCCCGCGACGGCGGGTAACGGGGTTCGGTGGCGATAGGCGCCGGTGATGGGGATAAGATCGGACGCGTTGACCGGAGAAAACAGCATCCGCACGCGGAGCTGTCCGGGCGCAAGCGCGCCCAGCGGCGCGTTTTCAGGTTGCAGAACAGAGTCTGGCTCGCCAAACCGGCGATACCAGAGGGCCAGGTTTTCCATTACGATCTCAAGGCTGATAGAGGAACTACTCGCGCCAGCCCATTGCCGGTGCGACATGTTTGAGAATAGACTCAATCACGTGCGCATTATAATCCACCCCCAGCTGGTTCGGTACGGTCAGTAAGAGCGTATCCGCCTCGGCAATCGCCTCGTCCTTTTTCAGCTGTTCTACCAGCTTGTCCGGCTCCGCGGCATAGCTGCGCCCGAAGATGGCGCGCGTTTTCTCATCAAGATAACCCACGCTATCGCTGTCGTTGCGGCTGGCACCGAAATACATCCGGTCGCGGTCGTCCATCAGCGCAAAAATACTGCGGCTGACCGACACCCGCGGCTCGCGCGTGTGCCCTGCCTCTTTCCAGGCCTGACGGTACGCGCGGATCTGTTTTGCCTGCTGAATATGGAACGGCTCACCGGTTTCATCGTCCTTCAGGGTTGAGCTTTGCAGGTTCATTCCCAGCTTTGCGGCCCATACGGCCGTCGCATTTGAACCGGCGCCCCACCAGATACGCTCGCGCAGCCCTTCAGAATACGGCTCCAGGCGCAGCAGCCCCGGAGGATTCGGGAACATTGGCTGCGGGTTCGGTTTTGCAAACCCTTCCCCGCGCAGCACATCAAGCAGCACCTCGGTATGACGACGCGCCATATCCGACTCGTTTTCCCCTTCCTGCGGGACATAGCCGAAATGCCGCCAGCCATCAATAACCTGCTCCGGTGAGCCCCGGCTGATGCCCAGCTGCAGGCGACCGCCGGAAATCAGATCCGCCGCGCCCGCATCTTCGGCCATGTACATCGGATTTTCATAGCGCATGTCGATTACGCCGGTGCCAATTTCGATGGTTTTTGTTTTTGCCCCTATAGCGGCCAGCAGAGGGAACGGCGAGCTAAGCTGTCGGGCGAAGTGGTGCACGCGGAAATACGCGCCGTCTGCCCCCAGCTCTTCAGCCGCCACGGCTAAATCGATGGACTGCAGCAGCGTATCGGCCGCCGAGCGCGTGCCGGACTGCGGTGAAGGCGTCCAGTGACCAAAGGATAAAAATCCGATCTTTTTCATAACCCTGTGTCCTGATAATACGTTGCGTTCTGTCCACTTTACGCATTACCCGGTAAGAATAAATGCCGTTTATTTAACGGAATGGTTCAAATAAATTGACATAACTGACGGGTTCGTCACGACGCAACGTTATGGGATATACTCTTCCCCACTCTTTTCATGGCAGGTAAAACCGGCAATGGCTTTGATCCCCAAAAACTACGCGCGGCTGGAAAGCGGCTATCGCGAAAAAGCATTAAAAATTTATCCCTGGGTGTGTGGACGCTGCTCGCGCGAGTTTGTCTATTCCAATCTGCGTGAACTCACGGTTCACCATATCGATCACGACCATACCAACAACCCGGAAGATGGCAGCAACTGGGAGCTGTTGTGCCTGTTTTGCCACGATCATGAGCATTCGAAATACACCGAAGCGGATCAGTACGGCACCACCGTGGTGGCCGGGGAAGACGCGCAAAAAGACGTGGGCGTCGCCACGTTTAACCCGTTTGCCGATTTAAAGGCGATGATGGATAAGAAGAAGTAATCCTCTCGCCCCCTCGCTCACATCATGATCCGCGAATTTAGAATGTCCAGGTGATTGCGGCGGTTGCAGACCCCTCATTGCGCCGCATCACAATCGGGCTATCATTGGCATGGTCGCCAAGCCAGGTATAGTCCGCGCTGAGGACCGTTCCCCAGTGAGCATCGAACTGATGGCTCCAGGTCAGGCTGGTGTCGACGCCGTAAAATCCACCCGGCGCAGCATAGCGGCGATAGCCGGTGCGGCGGCTCTGCTGCTCGCTGACCCCATACCAGGTATTCAGATAACGGCTGTCGCCAAACAGGGCCGCAGACTGAAAGGCTATCGTGTCCCGGTTATTTTGTACCGGGATCAGCGTAACGGAGGCCTGATAGCTTGTCCCCTGACTGTCGGTTAACGGCAGCGTCGCTTTGCCTTCCATGCTCAGCCATTGCGCAGCCTGCCAGCCCACGGCAAGGCCGGTATTCAGGGTGGCATCAATATCCCCCATCCCTTTCAGGTTGTTTGCCCCCTCGCGCCAGCCAGAATTTTTATCAGCCCTTCCGGGGTCGTAGCCCAGCGTGTGTTCGAAATACCAGCCGCTGTCGTTTTGCAGGTCATATCCCACCCCTTTTTGTGCATCAACAAAGAAAGCGCCTTTGCGTCCCTGCAGCACAGGAACCACCTGCCACACCTGCTTGTCTGAGCCTGAGTAACGCGGGGCATATTGCCCTCCCAGCCCGACGGTTAAGGAATCAGACGCGGTGTCATCATCCGCCTGCGCGGCGGATGCCACGACCATCAGAAGCGGGACGGACATATACAGGACTTTTTTTATCGCTATCATACTGCTCTCCTTACAGACGCTGGCGTCTCCTGAGACAGGAACAGCCACACAATGTTGGCGCAGTATGATTTGGCTGAATCAATGAATCGTCGGGATAGTGTTAAGAAATGGTCAAGGTGAACGGATGTTATCCAGAAGAGTGCTGATTATTGAAGATGACGCCGACGCGGCTGGCGTGCTCGAAGCCTATTTACGGCGTGAAAATTACGACGTGACCATTACCGGAGACGGTCTTTCCGGGCTGGATATGGCGCAGCGGTGGAAGCCCGACCTCATCCTGCTGGACGTGATGCTGCCGGGACTTAACGGCACCGAGGTGCTGGCGGGCCTACGTCGTAAAAGCGATGTGCCGGTGATCATGGTCACGGCCATGGGGGATACTCCCGATCGCATTGGTGCCCTGCGTTACGGTGCCGATGATTACGTGGTGAAGCCTTATCATCCGGGCGAAGTGGTGGCGCGGGTGCAGGCGGTGCTGCGGCGCAGCAGTAAAAAAGAGACAGAGGAAAAGATCCTTCGCTGGCAAACGCTGGCGGTGGATGTTGCCGCCATTGTGGCAAGCGTGGACAACGGCGACGACGCGCCTGTGATGCTCGATCTTACGCCAACGGAGTTCTCGCTTCTGGCAACGCTGCTGCGCTCGCCTGCGCACCCGTTTTCCCGCCAGTATTTGCTGGAACACTGTTTGCCAGAAAGCGAGGCGCTGGAGCGCGTTGTCGACACCCATATTTATAACCTGCGTAAAAAACTCGAAGCTGTGGGTATTTCCGGCGTGCTGATCAACGTGCGCGGCGTGGGTTACAGGTTCAGACAGCCATGATAAAAAACCGGCACGCCTCTCTGTGGCGCTGGATTTGCGCGCGCATCCTGGCGCTGGCTATCGGCAGCGTGATCGTCATTGCCACCTGCATGTGGCTGCGCTATGCGGTACAGAACTACTGGATCATGGGCAGGATGCCGCCGGCAGTCCGGCAGGAGTTTCTTACGCTCAGCCAGAACCCGCAGGCCAATCCGGCCCGCTTCCACACGATTGTGGATACCTGGTGGGGCCTGAGCTATTCCACGCCGTCCATCGCCTCAGCGGACTGGGTCACGGTGGCCCTGCTGGTGCTGGTGATGATCCCGTTTATTGTGGTGATGGGGCTCAAACACGCCCGCCCGCTGGCGCTGCAGTTCAGCCGCCTTCGCGATGCGGCAAAGGATGTCGCCGAAGGGCAGTTTGGCCGTCAGGCAGAGCTCATCAAGGATGCACCGGCAGAAATGGTCAGCTTTGCGGCGGACTTTAACTCCATGACGGGGCAACTGGCCCGCTATGAGAAAGAGCTCCGCGCCTCGCACGTCGCGATGGCGCACGAGCTGCGCTCGCCCCTGACGGCCGCCATCGGGCGTCTGCAGGGCATGTTAGACGGCGTGTTTGATGCCAGCCCGGCGCAGCTGGGCATGGTGATGAAACAGCTCCAGCACCTCAACCGCCTCACCGACGAGCTCCACCTTCTCTCTTTGGCCGACGCGGGTAACCTTGTGCTGGAGGACCAGCCGTTCTGTCTGGATGAGCTGATTCAGGAGCGGGCTGCCTGGATCATGCCCCAGGCGGATGCGCATCATTTCAGGATAACGCTGCGTAACCCGCACACCAGCCCCTTCCGGGGCGATGCGTTCCGTATGGGGCAGGTCGTTACTATCCTCATGGAAAATGCGCTACGTTACGGACGCGAAGGCGGCCACCTTGAGGTGGCGCTGCATTACGCCAGCGGGCATTACATCCTCGAATTCACCGATGACGGGCCGGGCGTGTCGCCCCAGTTCTTACCGGAAATGTTTAAACGCTTTAGCCGCGAGGAGCAATCCCGCGCGCGGCATTCCGGCGGCAGCGGCCTCGGTTTGTCCATCGCCCGCGCGATTTGCGAGGCGCATGGGGGTGAGATTAGCGCGTCATTACCGGAAACCGGCGGCCTTGTGGTGCGCATTTTGTTGCCCTGGCATCCGTCCGATAATGAAAATCTCCCCTCTTGATAAAGCCTTGACAGAACATCGAATCTTTCTCGACGTAGCGCGCATTTAATAACGCCATTCCCTTTATGGAGCGGCGTTATGTCAGACGAATTTTTTCTCTCCCTCCGCCACTGCCTGCATCATTTGTACGGCGTGGCGCGCACCCTTTCCTGGCTGCATTTTCTTCCCCTGGCCCTGCTTGCGCTGGCGATTTTTCCGCTGACCGGCTGCGGTGATAAACACGAAAACAAACCTGATCCAGTGCGTAAGGTACGCTACGTCGTCGTTGGCTCCGCACAATCCCTTCCCGCGCTGGAAAGAACCGGTGAGATCCATGCCCACGATGAAACGACCCTGAGCTTTCGCACCGGAGGCCGGATACTGACGCGTAGCGTTGATATTGGCGACCGGGTCACTGCCGGACAGCTGCTGGCCACGCTTGATAATACGACCGGGCAAAACCAGCTGGACAGCGCCGCGGCCGACTATGAAGGCGCCAAAGCCTCTGCCCAGGTCGCCGCGCTTAACGTCAGTCGCATGCAAAAGCTTATGCCAACGGGCGCGATAGCCCGCACGCAGCTCGACAGCGCCCGGGCTGACTGGCTTGTCGCCCGCGCGCGCTTAAAAAGCAGCGAGGCCGCATGGCGAAATGCCCGCGAAAGTCTCGGCTGGACGCGCCTGATCGCTCCGCAAGCGGGCGTCATCACGGCCGTGAGCGCCTCTGCGGGACAGGTTGTCAGCGACGGCCAGTCCGTTCTGACGCTGGCGACCGGGGAAGCTCGCGACGTGGCGTTTGATATTGCCGCGCCCGATGCGATCCCGCCTCTGGATAAAGCGGTGTTGCGGGTTTCCCTTCTCGGCGACCCGTCGGTGCAGGCGTCTGCCGCACTGCGGGATATCACCCCGCAGGCCGATCCTCAGACCCGCACGTGGCGCGTCAGAGCCACCCTGCAAAACCCGCCGGAGGCCATGGCGCTGGGCGCCAGCGTCACCGTGACGTTGCCCTCCGCCGCCCCGCACGGGTACGCGCTTCCCGCGTCGGCGCTGACCCGAGCCGGCGACAAACCGGCGGTTTTTGTGATTACCCCGCAGTCGCGGACACAGCTGCGCGTGGTGGTGCCCGTCGGCTATACAGCCACCTCCGTCATGATTGCCTCCGGCCTTGAGCCCGGCGACAGGGTGATTACGGCGGGCGTGAGCACATTACGACCCGGCGAGCCGGTGATGGCCGGAGAGGTTCAGCCATGAACACAGGATCGGAAGCCCAATTTAACCTCTCCGCCTGGGCGCTGAAGAACCAGCAGATGGTCAGCTTTTTCATGCTGCTGGTGATTGCGATGGGCGTGTTCTGCTATGAGAAGCTGCCGCGTAACGAAGATCCGGCATTCACCATTAAAACGGCCGTCGTCTCCGCACAGTGGCCGGGAGCCTCCGTGACGGATACCACCCGCCTGCTGACCGATACGCTTGAAAAAAAGCTGCAGGAAACGCCCTGGCTGGACTATCTCGAAAGTGAAACCCGTGCCGGACGCACCGTTATCCACGTCAACCTCCGTGACGATACGCCCCCGCAACGCGTGCCCAATATCTGGTATCAGGTTCGCAAAAAAATGCAGGACATCGCGCCGTCCCTGCCCGAAGGGGTGCAGGGTCCTGCCGTGGATGACGAGTTTGACGACACGTTCGGCACAATTTACGCCTTTATTCCCGAAGGCTTCACCCTGCGGGAGGTGCGGGATCGCGCAGAGACAATACGGCGCGAGCTCATGTCCCTGCCGGATATGGGCAAAACCACCCTGCTGGGCGAACAGCAGGAGCAGTGGGTTCTCGCCTTTTCTCCGGCGCGCCTGGCCGGGATGGGGCTGGATATTCAGGACGTTGCCGACGCCCTCCGGGCGCAAAACGCCGTTGTCCCGGCAGGAA
The DNA here is from genome assembly GCF_000612205.1 of Enterobacter sp. 5-4. NCBI lineage: Bacteria > Pseudomonadati > Pseudomonadota > Gammaproteobacteria > Enterobacterales > Enterobacteriaceae > Enterobacter > Enterobacter sp. 5-4. The sequence goes on from NZ_JFHW01000009.1 coordinate 89,801, forward strand.
CGATGCGTACCGGGCAGGAGAACATGGCGATAAAGGTCAGCGGGGCGCTCACCACCGAAGAGAGTTTGCGCGCCGTCACGCTGCACGTTAACAATCGCTATATTCCGCTGACCGACATTGCCACCGTCACCCGGGAAATCGCCGAGCCACCGGCCCCGGCCTACCGGGTGAACGGCAAACCGGCTATCGGGCTGGCGGTGTCGATGGCGCCGACAGGCAACATGCTGCGTTTCGGTGCTGCGCTGAACGCAAAAATGGCGGCCCTCAGCGCCGGGCTGCCGCACGGTATTGAGATGGTGAAAGTCGCCGATCAGTCAGCGGTGGTGAGTGAAGCGGTAAGCGGGTTTATCCGGGTACTTATCGAAGCCGTTGTTATCGTGCTGGCGGTTTCATTTGTCTCGCTGGGTTTGCGGGCCGGACTGGTGGTGGCGACGGCCATTCCGCTGGTGCTTGCCATGACGTTTGTCGGCATGATGCTCGCCGGTATTGGCCTTCAGCGTATCTCGCTCGGGGCGCTGATCATTGCCCTGGGCCTGCTGGTGGATGACGCCATGATCGCCGTCGAAACGATGGTCTCCCGACTGGAAGCGGGGGATTCCCGTCGACACGCGGCCACCTATGCATTCAAAACGACGGCCTTCCCGATGCTCACCGGTACTCTGGTCATGATTGCCGGTTTTATTCCCGTTGGTTTTGCGGCCTCCAGCGCCGGCGAATACTGCTTCTCTCTGTTTGCGGTGGTGCTCATCGCCCTGCTCTGCTCCTGGGCCGTCGCGATCCTGTTTTCGCCGCTAACGGGCACGTGGCTGCTGCCGGAAAAAGTCAGACATCACGCGGCAGGACCGGGACGGATCGCGCGCGGGTATGGACGGCTTTTACGCCTGGCGCTCCGCCACCGGCTCGCTACCGTACTGATTGCGCTTGCCGCGCTGGGGCTGTCAGCGTACGGCACGACGTTTATGCAGGGCGAGTTTTTCCCCGCCTCGGACCGGCCCGAGTTGCTGGTCAGCCTGACGCTTCCGGCCAACGCGTCGCAGCCGGAAACGCTCAGAGAGGTGGAAAAGCTGGAAAAAGCGCTGGCCGACAACAGCAATATCGATCGCTTTTCGACGTACGTTGGCTCAGGCGCCATCCGTTTTTACCTGCCGATGGACGTGCTGCTGGAAAATGAAAATATCGCCCAGATGGTTGTGGTCGCGAAGGATCTTGCGGCGCGGGATCGTCTGCACGCACAGCTCAACACGATCCTGGCGACGCAATTTAGCGACATCATCACCCGCGTGTCGCCCCTTGAGCTGGGGCCTCCCGTCGGCTGGCCCATCAAATACCGGGTGAGCGGGCCGGATTATCTGCAGGTCCGGGCGCTTGCGCACCGTCTCACGGACGCGATTGGCCGCTCCCCGTTCTCACGCGACGTTAACCAGACGGCCGGAGAGCCGGAGAGGGTCATCACCCTTAAGGTGAATCAGACGGCGGCCAGAGCGGCGGGAATATCGTCAGAAAGCCTCGCCCGCACGCTCAATACCGTCTGGTCCGGCAGCGTTGTCACGTCCATCAGAGATAATGACCGCCTTGTCGACGTGGTGCTCAGGGCCGAGGACAGCGCGCGCCAGAGCACCGCCACCCTCTCCTCACTCACGATTCAGGGGAATGACGGTAAAAAAATTCCGCTCAGCGCCGTCGCAACGCCGGTCTGGGGCGTGGACGATCCGGTCATCTGGCGCCGCCAGCGCGTGCCCTTTATCACGGTGCAAACCGACCTCGCCCCGGGGCTGAGGGCTGAAGCGGTATCCGCCGCGCTGCGTCCGGCGGTCGATAAACTGCGCGCGAGCCTGCCCGCAGGTTACAGCATTGAAGAAGGCGGCGCGGTTGCCGAATCGGATAAGGGGAACAGCTCCGTCTTTACCGTTCTTCCGGTCACGCTGGTCATCATGCTGTTGCTGCTGATGCTTCAGCTGCGGCGATATTCCCGGATGCTGCTGGCGCTCCTGATGGCCCCGTTTGGTTTACCGGGGATCGTGCTGGCTATGCTTCCCGGCGGCACGCCGATGGGGTTTGTCGCGCTGCTGGGCGTCATCGCCCTGGCGGGGATGATCGCGCGTAACGCGGTGATATTGATTAGCGAGGTTGACAGCAATCTTGCTCAGGGGATGGCAAATAATGCCGCGATTATGGCGGCCGCGGAGCACCGGGCCAGACCCATCTGTCTGACCGCCTGTGCCGCCATTCTGGGGATGATCCCCATCTCTCACCAGGTCTTCTGGGGCCCAATGGCCTATGCCATCATCGGCGGGCTGCTGGCTGCGACGCTGGTGACGCTGACCGTGTTACCCGCGTCGTTTAGCCTGCTGTTACAGTGGGGGGCTCAGCGCAAAGCCGCAGCCGACGGGCCGGGCTGAGTCCCCATCTTTCTCCGATTACGCGGCGGTCAGCGCAAAACGGTCTTTCAGGACATGGCGGATGTCCTCCTCCGCCAGCTGCCGCGTTTCAGTGCCGTTCGCCGTGATGGTTTTCAGCATATCGCCCAGCAAAATCTGGCGCCCTTCCGGGCTGTGCTGCACCACCACCCGCTTCTGCACAAAAATAGCCTCAGGATGCGTGGAGTTCAGGTAGTTGGCCGGGACAAAATCAATCCACTCCTGAGGCGTGAGATCGAAGCCGTATTGTCGGGCCCATTCGCCTTCCACCTTCGCCTCAAGCAAATACTCGCCCTCCGCGCTGCGGCTCAGGCGAAACCTGTCGAAATCCTGGGTGATTTCCACGTCAAGCGTGTCCAGCGCCATTGGCGCGCGGATGCCGTAGCTGCCGAAGCCGAGATCGCAAAGCCACTGGCGGCTCTCCACCTCGGCGATGAGCGCCATATGGGTTTTCGGACGCCGCGCGGGGTAGAACATCGGGCGCGCCGCCACGAAACGGTAAGGAATGCCAAGTGCTTCCAGCGCCATGGCAAAAAGCCCGTTAACCTCATAGCAGTACCCGCCGCGCCCTTTCTTTAACACCTTCTCGGCAATGTCGTCTGGTGCCAGCGAGACAATTTTCCCCGCCTGCACGTCCAGATTTTCAAAGGGAACGGAAAAGAGCTGATGACGCATCAGCGCATGCAGGGTGGTCGTATCGGCCGCCGCCGGTCCGGTGTAGTTTATGCGTTTGAAATACGAGGAAATGTCGAAATTATCGCTGTGCATAATGCCTCCTTGTCCTGAACATGCCGGACACTATAGATGGCGCACATCATTGGCTGTATAGTCAGTTTTATCGAAAATTAGCCTGAACAGATACCCATGTCTGCCCCCTCCCCACACTATCGCCGGATTGCTGAGCGTCTGCGCCTCACGCTCTCTTCAGGCGCATTGCGAGTCGGTGACCGGATGATCTCCGCGCGTAAACTGGCCGAACGCGAGCACGTGAGCCTTCCGACGGCGCTGGAGGCCCTTCGCTGCCTTGAGGCTGAAGGGCTGATCGTTGCGCGACCGCGTTCAGGTTATTACATCCGCCAGATCAGCCTCCCTCCGCGCGTAGAGCCCGCGCGTTCCACGCCGGGCCCGGTGCCCGTGACTATGTCCGCCGTGGCCCGCTCGCTGTTCAGCAGCGCAGAAGCCCGCCTGGTCCCGCTGGGCGCCGCCCTGCCCGATCCCGCGTGGCTGCCCGGGGAGGCGCTACAGCGGGCGTTACACTCCGTGGGCCGTCGTCTGGACGCGCATGGGCAGAGCTACAGCCTGCCGCCGGGAAGGCGTGATTTACGAAGCAAGATTGCGGCGCGTGCTGCGCAGTGGGGAGCCCGCTTCGGCGCGGACGATCTGATTATTACCGCAGGCGCGACGCAGGCGCTGCGCCTGGCCCTGCGGGCCGTGTGTCAGCCAGGTGATGTGGTGGCGGTGGAGCAGCCCGCCTACTTTGGCACGCTCCTGCTGCTGGAGGATTTAGGCCTGAAGGCGTTAGAAATCCCCACCGATCCTGCTGAAGGTCTGTTACTGGAACCGCTGGCTGACGCCATCCGCTGCCACCGTCCCGCGGCCGTCCTGGCCTCGCCCACCGTGCAAAACCCATTGGGTGCCAGCATGCCCGTCGCGCGCAAGCAGGAACTGGTTGCTCTGCTTGAAGAAGCCGGTATTCCTCTGATTGAGGACGACGTTTACGGTGACCTGGTCGGTGACGGGCAACGTCCTCCGGCCTGCAAAGCCTTCGACCAGAACGGGAATGTGATTTACTGCAGCTCCCTGTCTAAAACGCTTGCACCGGGGTGGCGAATCGGCTGGATTGCCGCCGGACGCTATTACCCGCAGGTCTTGCAGGCCCGCATGGCCGGAGACTGGGCCGGCGCGCCGCTGCTGGAAGCCGCGACGAGCGAGATGCTGGCAAACGGCGACTACGACCGTCACCTGCGGCGGCTAAAGCGGCGGATCGCAGAGGGAATCGCCGCCGTCGTGGCGCGGGTCAAGGCCAGTTTTCCCCCCGGTACCCGCGTAAACGTCCCCGCAGCTGGCTTTCTGCTGTGGGTCGAACTTCCTCCGCAGGTCAACGCGCTGGAGGTGCATCGCCGCGCGCTGGCGCGGGGTATTGGCGTCAGCCCCGGCCCCCTGTTTTCCCCTGGCGCAGAACTCACGCACTTTCTGCGGCTAAACTGTGCAAACGAACCGACGCCCCGCCTGCTCACTGCCGTGGAGCAGATTGGTGCGCTATGCCATGAGCTGGCCGCTTTCACACCAGACTCTCCAGCCATTCGGTAAATACCCGTACCTTGCGGGAGAGATGACGATGTGGGTAGAGCAGTGACAGTTTGCGGTCCGGCGAACGATATTCAGGCAGGACCTCAACCAGCAGGCCGCGGTCAATGTAAGGCTGGAGAAAGAGATTCATTCCCTGCATTACCCCCAGCCCGGCCAGGCCTGCCGCGATGTAGGCCTCGGAGTTATCCACCACGAGCTTACCGGGTAGCGCGATCTCCGCAACGCCCTCTGGCGTGGTAAACGTCCACGGCTGAACGTGCCTGCTGCTGTTGTTAATCCAGTTAATCGCCTGATGCTTGCGTAAATCCTCCAGCGTTTCTGGCGTACCGTGTTCAGCCAGCCAGGCCGGGCTGGCGCAGGTCGTGATTTTAATGTTCCCGATTTTACGCGCGATATAGTCGCCGTCGTCCAGCTCGCCCACCCGCAGCACGCAGTCCAGACCGTCCCGCAGCATATCCCGACGGCGGTCAGAGCTGCTCAGGATGATGTCGATATCAGGATGCTGACGATAAAAATCAGGCAGGTTGGGTATCACCCGCAGCGCCGCAAAAGAGATGGGCATATCCACACGCAGCTGGCCGTGTATCGGTCGATCGGCGCCAAACGACTCCAGTAATTCGTCCGCCTGCGCCAGCAGAGGTTTACTGCGGCGATAAAAGGCTTCCCCATCCGGCGTCAGGCTAATCCGACGCGTGGTGCGCTGCAGGAGCCGCGTGCCGCTGTGTTGTTCCAGAAGCTGCAGCGCTTTGGTCACTGCCGGGCGATGGACCTGCAGATTTTCCGCCGCCTGGGTAAGGCTCCCCGAGTCGACAATTTCAATAAAAATCCGAATAGATTCAAAGAGGTTTATTTGCATAAGGGATGTCTTGCCGCGAGCGGGAGAAAATGATTGTTATTAATTTTATAACAGTGATGAATGTTTTTGGCTATTTTTCCTAACAATCTTCCTCTCTACACTCTCCCTCATTCAAACGTATGGGAGAGTCTGCTATGAAAAATAACCGTATCTGTCAGATCCTGGGTATCGAAAAGCCCGTTATTCAGGGACCGTTATCCTGGCTTACTGATGCCCGTTTAGTGGCCGCGGTCAGCAATGCCGGAGGACTCGGCGTGCTGGGCCCCAACGCCGGTTTAACCGCCGATACCGCGGTCTCCACGCCGGAAGAGACCGCCGAAAAAATGCGGGAAGAAATTCGGAAAACCAAACGGCTGACCGAAAAACCCTTCGGCGTGAACTTGATCCCCACCGCCGTTAATGACGTCTGGACCGGGCCAATTCTTAAGGTGGTAAAAGAGGAAGGCGTCAGGGCCGTGGTGTATACGGGCTATGGGGAAGGCAGCATTATTCCCGCGCTGTTCAATGAGTTAAAAGAGGCAGGTATCGCCATTATCTACCGCGACATCAATCCCACGCCGGAAAATACCCTTCTGGCTGAAGAAATGGGGGCTGACATCATCGTCGCCACCGGTTTTGACGAAGGCGGGACGTTACCCGCGACGGCGCTGGGGACCTTTTCCATCGTGCCGCTGATTGCCGACGCCGTGAAGCACGTCCCGGTGATGGCCGCGGGCGGTATTACCGATAATCGCACCGCCAGAGCGGCGCATGCATTGGGGGCGGAAGGCGTGTTTGCCGGTTCGGTCTTTATCAGTACCGAAGAAAGCCGCGTGCCGCAGGGGGTCAAAGAGAAAATTGTTGCCGCCAACGGTCTGGACCTGCTGCTTTTCCGTACCATCCCCCACTACTATCGTTCTCTTCCCGGCAAACTGGCGGAAAAACTGGCGGCGATGGATAAAGCGGGCGCAAGCAACGAAGCGCTGGGCAAGGCGATGGGCGGATTACGGGGCCTGCGCCTGGGCATGCTGGAAAATAATACCGATGAAGGATATATCGCGCTCGGCACGGGGATCGGGAATATCCGCAGCGTGAAAAGCGTGGCCGAGGTTGTCGATGCGTTAACGGTTGAGTAAGCCCTTAACCCTGATGCTATGGACGCTGCACAGGAGCAGCGTCCGCAAACCGTCTGCGGTTCTTTTTCATAGATTGAGGATTGCGCGTTCTTTAACCACAGCGTCAGGATTGGCACGTTTTACCGCTATCAGAAAAGCCGTGAAGTTATGATTCCAGAGGGTGAGATTGTTATAAAACTGCACCTGCTTTTCATTTGCACCATCACGGTAAATAACAATCCAGACCCGTCTGCTGTTTATCTCTGTATTCCCCGGTCTGATTTTAATGATGTTAGCCAGCGCAATTTTACGGGTGGCGTTGTTTTTAACTTCATATAAAAACTGGTCATCATAAAACCAGGTTTTACCTGCATTTCCGCCAAATATTGAGGGACTGGCAGAGATCTTTTTCATCCCGTTACAGTCTGAAATGATACGTTTTGCCTGGCGAATGCGTCTGACCAAAAAGCTTAACAGAATGAGAAGCGCAATGAGGGGCAGAGCGACTGATATCATTTTTAGACTTTCGTGCATATCCCTGCCCCACAATACATTCATTTTAACGCGTGAGTATAACGCGCCGATCGTTGATGACAACAACCCTTACGGTCAGGGAATAATCCGCGCGGCTCTCAACTGCGCGAACAGGTGGAAAAACATCTCATCCGTCGCCTGCATTTGCGTAAAGCCCGCCCTGCGCAGCTTGCTCCCGTCACCAAACATGTCGTAGTCCCAGCTAAAGACAAAATCGGCAAACCGCCCGTCGCTCAGCTGCAGAATATCCGCTTCCACCAGCCGCTCTCCGGCAAGCTCGCGCCATACGCCGCGATAGTCCGTAAACAGCTGATGAAATGACAGCCTCACCGGCGGTGCAGAGTCCAGGTCAAACCAGCGTGCGATGCGCGGCCAGAGCTCGCTCCAGCGCCAGATATCGCCATTATTCACGTTGAACGCCTGATTCTGTGCCGCAGGTGACGCGGCGGCCCACAGAGTGGCGTCGGCCAGCAGACCGGCGTCTGTATGGTCAACGATACTGTGCCAGGTCTGTTCCGAACCGGGAAAACGCAACGGTAAACCCAGCGCCTTGCACAGGGAGGCGTACAGGGCAATGCTCAGCGCAAGGTTCATGGCATTGCCCGGTACCGCACTCCCTACCACGCCCGGCCTGATGGCATTCCAGTGCCAGCGCTTTCCCCGCTGAAACTGGCTGAGCCACGCAAGCTGCGCGGCGTTAAATTCGGCACCCGGTACGCCGGGATCGCTTTCGCGCGCCGGGGTTTTAAACGGTCCCAGATGCGCGCCGTAGACCTTGTACCCCTGCATCAGGCTTACCGTCTGCAAAGGTGCCGTTTTTTCGAGGATGCTGACCAGATTACGCAGCATGGTGACGTTCGGCTCAACCATGTCTTCCCAGTTCGCCGCGTTCGCCCAGGCGCTGTAAAAGAGATGGGTGGCACCGTCCAGGGAGCGCAGCGCCCGGGCGCTGTCCTTTTCATCCAGTAAATCGATCTTGACCATCGGAATGCCGTCAGGATGCGACCCGGCATGGCGGCTAAGGCCGATCACCTGCCACTGATGGTGCAGGAGCGTGTTGACCATCTGTCTGCCGACAATGCCGCTGGCGCCCGCGACCAGGGCGACGTTGTGTTGCTGCCTATTATTCATGGTATTTCTCCGGAAAGGGTGACAGACGCAGTGTGATATATTATTTTTTCTGGAGATATCCCATGAAACCGATGGCACTTATAAGCAAAATCATTAAATGAATAATAAGCTCAATGCCATTTCTACTTTTCTGCGCGTCGCTGAAGCGGGCTCGTTTTCAGCGGCTGCCCGTCAGACCGGTATTAAGCAGTCCGCCGTCAGTCAACAGATCGCGGCGCTTGAGGAAGAGCTTGGCGTGGTACTGCTGCACCGTACGACGCGTACGATGAAGCTGACCGAACAAGGGGAACGCTACCGGCGTGATATGCAGCTCGTGCTGGACGCCATGGGGGAAGCGGAGAGGCGTTTACATCCTGTCGATCATAGCGTTCAGGGACGCGTCCATGTCCAGTTGCCGAGCGGCCTGGGGCAGATCATTTTGCCGCATCTGCTGGCGCTACAGCGCCTGCATCCCGAACTGCAGCTGATGCTTTCCCTGGATGACCGCCTTGCCGATCTGGTGGCGGAGGGCGTGGATGTCGCGATACGGCTGAGCAGCGAGCCTCCGCAGGCGCACGCGGCTCGCGTGCTGGGGCGTATTGAAGCTGCACTGTTTGCCGCTCCCGGTTTTCAGGCGGTACACGCGGTCAGCGAACTGGCGACGCTCCCACACGTGCGGTTCAGCGGCATTCCGCTGGATGCCCCCCTGCGCCTGATGTCTGACGAGGAAACGGTCGAGGTCAACGTGAATACTGTTTTCCGTGCCAACACCAGCGACGCGCTGCTGCAGGCGCTGGAATCCGGCATGGGTATCGGCGGCATGCAGCGACCGCTCGTGGCCAGGGCTCTGCAGGCGGGCACGCTGGTACCGGTGCTGCCCGACTGGCGGTTACCCGATCGCTTCCTCTATGCCGTTTATCCTGATGCCCGCTTTATTCCGCAGCGCGTCAGAAAGGTCGTCAGCGTGATTGAGCAATTACTGCCTGAGATCGCGACCCACAACGCCACAAAATAACCGCCTTTTACCTCGCCACCGGTAAATCCGCGTACCGCGTCGTATAGGCCGGTGACAACATCTCTCGCTTCATGGCCCACGGTTTCTCAATCCCCTGCCCGGCGAACCATATCTTCCCTTTGCCGGAGTGATTGACGCTGTCGATCATCTCCATCAGCGCCGCGCTGTTGGCGCGCAGGCGATTGTCGTCAAACAGATTAAGCTGAGCGACACCGCTGCTGAAAAAGTCCGCCAGCATGACCCCGGCCTTCATATAGCGATACCCGTCGAGCCATATCCGCCCCAGCGCCTCCGTGGCGGCACGGATGATATCCCGCGAGTCATTGGTGGGCGTCATCAGGGTGACCGAAGCCTGATTACCGTAATAAATTTCGTTGTCCGCATGCGGGCTGGTGCGCACAAACACGCTGATAAAACGACAGTATTGATGCTCGCCGCGCAGTTTCTCTGCGGCGCGTTCCGCGTAGGCGCAAATCGCCTGGTGCATCTCTTCATATTGCGTAATGCGATGACCAAACGAACGGCTACAGATGATTTGCTGCTTCGTGGGGGTGTACTCTTCCAGGTCAAGACAGGGCTCACCGCGAAGCTCGCGCGCCGTACGCTCCAGCACCACGTTAAAATGTTTGCGAATGACCCACGAGGAGGCCTCCGCCAGTTCCAGCGCCGTGGTAATCCCCATCGCGTTCAGTTTTTTCGTGATGCGCCGCCCTACGCCCCATACCTCCTCTACCGGAACCTTTGCCAGCAGTTTACGCTGCCGCTCGCGGCCTGACAGATCGACCACGCCGCCGGTACTGGCCCAGCGTTTCGCCGCATAGTTGGCCAGCTTCGCCAGCGTTTTTGTCGGGGCAATGCCGACGCCAACGGTTAAACCCGTGTTTTTAAAGACCTGCGTGCGCATCTGGTGTCCGAACGCGTCCAGCGACATGCAGTTACCGATCCCTGAAACGTTCACGAACGCCTCGTCAATCGAGTAAATTTCTATGGCAGGAGCCAGATCCGTCAGCGTCTGCATCACCCGACTGCTGAGGTCGGCATACAGCGCATAGTTCGAACTGAAGACGTAAACCCTCGCCGGAAAAAGCTTCTCTTTGAATTTAAAATAGGGCTCACCCATTTTTATGCCGAACTGCTTTGCCTCCCGCGAGAGTGAAATGATGCAGCCGTCGTTGTTGGACACCACCACGATGGGCTTCCCCTCCAGATCGGGGCGGAATACCTTCTCGCAGGAGGCATAGAAGCTGTTCACATCAACCAGCGCGAACATGTTTATGCGTTTTAAGCGTGTGGGTGACGACGCCGAAGATCTGTAGCTCCTCTTCGGACTGAAAGGTAATCGGCTGATAGCGGGCGTTATGTGGCAACAGCCTCAGCACCGGGCGCGTCTGTAGCTCTTTCACCGTAAACTCACCGGCGACCGACGCCACGACGATATCCCCATGTTCGGCATTTAACGAGCGGTCAACCACCAGCAGATCGCCGTCGCCAATCCCCGCGCCAATCATGGAGTCTCCACTCACCTTGATAAAATAGGTCGCACTGGGGTGCCTCACTGCCAGCCGGTTAAGATCGAGACGATCCTCCACATAATCCTGCGCCGGGCTGGGAAACCCACAGGCAACACGTTCTAAAAACAAAGGTAGTTCAATGATTTGTTTTGGTTGATAAGAAAAGAGAGTGTCCATGATGCCTTTCTCGCCACATACTGTATATAAATACAGTATTACGGATTATGGTCAGGGATCAAGGTCATTTCCGGAAGCGAACCCAAACGCGTTGAAGTGTCAGAAGATTTAAAACGCGCAAAGCCCGGAAGCACATGTCGGGCTTTGCGCCTGTGACGATCAGTCCATCAGCGTATTCAATGTTTCCAGCGCGTCAGGCGGCAGCTGCAGTTCTCCCGCCGCGAGGTTTTGCCGCAGATGCGCCACGGAAGAGGTGCCCGGGATCAGCAGGATATTCGGAGAACGCTGCAGCAGCCATGCCAGCGCAACCTGCATTGCCGTGACGCCCAGTGAATCCGCGACAGCCTTCAGCCCGGACGATTGCAGCGGCGTAAAGCCGCCCAGTGGGAAGAACGGCACATACGCAATCCCCTGCTGCGCGAGCAGATCCACCAGCGCATCGTCACCCCGGTTCACAATGTTGTACATGTTCTGCACGCACACCACCGGCACCATCTTCTGCGCTTCCGCGACCTGGGTGGCCGTGACGTTGCTCAAACCAATATGCCGCACCAGCCCCTGCTGCTGTAATTCTGCCAGGATGGAGAGCGGTTCAGCAATCGACCCTTCCGCTGGCCCGTGCGCGCTAAACATGATCCGCAGGTTCACCACGTCCAGCACGTCCAGCTGCAGATTACGCAGGTTGTCATGCACCGCCTGCGTCAGCTCCTGCGCGGAAAAGGCCGGCAGCCAGGCGCCTTTGTCGTTGCGACGGGCACCAATCTTGGTGACGATCGTCAGATCGTCCCGGTAAGGATGAAGCGCCTCGCGGATCAGCTGGTTCGTGATATGAGGACCATAAAAATCACTGGTATCAATGTGGTTCACTCCCGCCGCCACGGCCTCGCGTAACACGTCCAGCGCGGCCTGCTTATCCTTCGGCGGCCCAAAGACGCCCGGCCCGGCCAGCTGCATCGCGCCGTAGCCCAGCCGTTTCACCGTCCGCGTCCCGAGCGCGTATGTCCCGCTTTTATCAATGCTGCTCATGTTGACCTTCCTCATAAAAATGATCCGGATTTACAACAGGTTCCCAAAAGGGCCCCTTAGTTAAGCGCGAGTTAATTAAAGTTTACATTCTCTACGACGATAGTAATGAAGTAACCCTGCATCTTCTCTAACGGACAACCGCTATGCTGAAAAATCTGCACGTGATTACCGGTATTATCTTTGCCCTCACCATATTCTGCCTGCTGCAAGTTGTCACGGGAGGGTTGTTCTACTCTGCCGTCAGTAACGATCGCCATAACTTCCAGAACTCCGGCGTGCTCAATGCCCAGCAGGAAAGCCTGAGCGACAGCGTGAACACGCTGGTGAAAACGCGCGTCACCGTCACCCGCGTGGCGATCCGCTACCTGAAAAACCAGCGTGACCCGGCTTCCCTGGCGGCGATCAATAAACTGCTGGGCACCGCAGGCGACTCGCTGGCAAAAGCCGAAGCCTATAACAAAGAGTGGCAGAAACTGCCGCAGGTTAAGGGCCAGGAGGCGGCATTGACCGACGAGATGCAGAAATCCTGGAACCAGATGCACGAAGTCATGCGTTTATCGATTGAGTATCTGCGCGCCGACAACTATCAGGCCTATGGCGATCTGGATGCGCAGCAGGCGCAGGACGATATGGAAGCGGTCTATAACCGCTGGCGCGCCGAAAACAACACCCTGCTGAAGGCCGCAACCGAAGAGAATCAGAGCAGCTTCACGCAGATGCAGTGGACGCTGGCGGCAATTCTGCTGGCCGTTATCGCGGTTCTGGTGGTCATCTGGCAGGGTTTACAGCACCTGCTGTTAAAACCACTCCACTCCATTATGGACCATATTCGCGCCATTGCAGGGGGCGACCTGACGCAGGAGATCGCTATCTCGGGCCGCAATGAGATGGGTCAGCTGGCCGCGGGCCTGCATGAGATGCAGCAGTCGCTGGTGACCACCGTCAGCGCCGTACGCGGAAGTACCGATTCCATCTACACCGGCGCAGGCGAAATTGCCGCAGGAAGCAACGATCTTTCCGCCCGCACCGAGCAGCAGGCCGCCTCGCTCGAAGAGACCGCCGCTAGCATGGAAGAGCTGACCGCGACGGTTAAACAGAACTCCGATAACGCCCGTCAGGCCACGCTGCTGGCGAAAAACGCCTCTGAAACGGCCGCGCGCGGCGGCCACGTCGTGGATAACGTGGTTCGCACCATGAACGAGATCGCCGACAGTTCGCAGCAAATTGCGCATATTACCAGCGTGATTGACAGCATCGCGTTCCAGACGAACATTCTGGCGCTTAACGCCGCGGTGGAAGCGGCACGCGCCGGGGAACAGGGACGTGGTTTTGCGGTTGTCGCAGGCGAGGTCCGGACCCTGGCGAGCCGCAGCGCGCAGGCGGCGAAAGAGATCAAAGGGCTTATCGAGAACTCCGTCAGCCGGGTGAATACCGGTTCTGAGCAGGTTAGCGAGGCAGGCACCACCATGAAGGAAATCGTCGCCGCCGTGACCCGCGTGACCGATATCATGGGCGAGATTTCCTCTGCCTCTGACGAGCAGAGCCGCGGCATTGAACAGGTGAGCCTGGCCGTTTCGCAGATGGACAGCGTGACGCAGCAAAACGCCGCGCTGGTGCAGGAGTCCGCCACGGCGGCAGCGGCGCTGGAAGATCAGTCCGAACAGCTGCGCCAGGCGGTGGCCGCGTTTCGTCTGAACGGCAAAGAAAAAGCGGTAGCTCCACGTCCGGCCAGCGTGAAAACGCCTCAGCTGTTGCGCCCGGCAACCGCAAACGCCGCCACCGACAGCAACTGGGAAACCTTCTGAATCACCGGCGGGCGAGGAAATCGCCCGCTAGCGGCTGCGCTTGGCGTGCCGCTCCCAGTTCTCCTGTTTTGCTTCATCGGATTTACGCAGTGAAACGTAGCATGCCCCGCTGCCGCCGTGATGCGGCAGCGCCACGCAGAAGGCCTGCACTTCCTCGAACTCGGTTAACCAGCGCGCCAGATAGCTGCGCACCACATTAGGATGCGAGTTCTGCTCGCGCCCTTTTCCGTGAATGATAATCAGATTGCGTAACCCGTCACGTCCGGCCTGGCGAATAAAAGAATAGAGCATCTGACGGCAGCGTTCGGCGGGCTGACGCAGGAGGTTTAAGCTGGCCTGGCGGGCATATTTACCCGAGCGCAGCTTCTCGATAACGCCCTGCTGCACCCCTTCGCGCCGGAACGCCAGCGGCTCTTCCAGGGGAAGAAGGTCAAGAAAATCCAGCGTCAGGAAGTTATCCAGCTGTTCACTATCCACCTCCTGGCGCGCCCGCGTATTGCGGCTGGGCTGCCAGTGAATATCCGGGCCACGCTTCAGCGGCTGGACATCTTCCATGGCGTCAAGAAAAAAGGATTTGTCGTCAGGGTTCATGGATATCCTCCGGCTACAACTGAGGACGGTACTATACCTGCGCCTGAGACTGGCCTCAATCACCGTTACAGGCCCTCATGCGCCGCAAATATTAACCTGATGAATATATATAGTATTTATAAAATGGATTTAAATATGACTTAACTAAAATTTCAGCAAAGATGAAATAAGTGATTTGTGTTAAATTTTCGTAAAATCAAACACTCGACATCCTTTCTTTTTGCGGAAAAGGTGTTATACCTAAATATACCTGCTTCATGGATATAATATTCAGGATTGGCGAAAGGACGCACTGCTGTGTGTACTGGAGGATCTGTCTGATGTCGGGCAGATCCTGTTTTTTTTATTATCTCATTTTCACGCCACGATTATTTTCCTCGCTTCCCGTCTGAACTGCGTAATTAATGATTCAGCCAGGGGCGTCTGACGTGAATCACGGCGCTGAATTAAATAATATGCTGCTTTTGGAAGCGATTCGACAACCGGCAGCATGACCAGACGGTGCGCCAGCAGCGGGTCACAGCCTAACTCCTGCGGCAATATGCTTAGAAAATCACTTTGTGCAACCAGGCTTATGCAGGAAGAAAAGGTTTCGCAGACCACACCAATTCGCGGTATTTTCGAGCGATGGCTAAATACCTCTTCTAACTGCTTATAATAACTTCCCCGCGGCGTCGGCATTGTCCAGTTATAATGCAGGAGTTCGTTAATCGACGTTGCCCCCGTTGCCGGATGCCCTTCGCGACAAAATACCGCAAATGGCTTCTCAAAGAGTTTTTCAAACGTAAATTCCTGGTCGTAAGGTCCCTGATAATAAGTATTGATGGTGAAATCCAGCTCTCCCTGCCGTAATTCGTTGATCATCGACACCAGCTGCCCTTCCATTATCCGCACTTTGACCTGCGGATGTTGGGCATGAAAGCGGGTAATAACGGCGGGCATCAGGCTGCGCGAAACGCTGGCCCCCATCCCGATGTTGATCTGCCCGGCCTGTTCCCCCTGCCGCTGACGAATGTCATCCTGCGCCGCGCGCAGCTCTTCCAGAATTAACCGGGCGCGCTGGTAAAAGCCCTCACCGCATTCGGTCAACGCGACGCCCTTACTCCTGCGCACGAAAAGCTGCGCCGCCATGCCCTCCTCCAGCTCTTTGATGGATTTGGTCAGCGCCGGCTGCGAAAGATTCAGCGTCCTGCTGGCACCGCGAATGCTGCCCTGACGTGCGACTTCAACAAACGCCCGGAGATGATGGAATTTAACCTGAAATGACATAGCCCGACCGATAACCGTTGTTTATCAGAGTAAAGAAACTGTCATCTACTTTACTGGAAAGGGATGTGCGAGGGTAATTCCTGAACGGTTAAAACTGTGAAAAATCGGTTAGTGATAAGTAAAAACTATCACAGCGTGAAGCAGTTCACATATTTTCATGATGACAGGAACAGATATGGACACACTGGCGCAGTACATCCAGACGTTAACCCCGCAGCTGAGCGCGTGGCGTCGCGATTTTCACCATTTTGCGGAATCTGGCTGGGTAGAGTTTCGTACCGCCGCGAAAGTTGCGGAGACCCTGAACTCGCTGGGTTACGAACTGGCGATGGGCCGTGACGTGGTCGATGCCGAAAGCCGGATGGGGCTGCCCGATGAGGCAACCCTGGCGCGAGAGTTTGCCCGCGCGCGGGCGCAAGGCGCGCCTGAGAAATGGCTGGCGCCGTTTGAAGGCGGCTTTACCGGCATTGTCGCCACCCTGAATACCGGCCGCCCGGGCCCAACCCTGGCGTTTCGCGTGGACATGGACGCCCTTGATTTAAGCGAAGCGCTCGACGACAGCCATCGCCCGTTCCGCGACGGGTTTGCCTCCTGCAATCCGGGCATGATGCACGCCTGCGCGCACGACGGCCACACTACCATTTGTCTGGGACTGGCACAGGTGCTTAAGCAGAATGAAGCCCGGCTCAACGGCACCATTAAGCTGATCTTCCAGCCTGCTGAAGAAGGCACGCGCGGCGCGCGCGCCATGGTTGCCGCCGGGGCGCTGGATGACGTGGACTATTTCACGGCCATTCATATTGGTACCGGCGTTCCTGCCGGTACGGTGATCTGCGGCAGCGATAACTTTATGGCCACCACCAAGTTCGACGTGAGCTTCACCGGCGTGGCCGCACACGCGGGCGGTAAGCCGGAGGACGGGCGTAACGCCCTGCTCGCCGCCGCGCAGGCCGCCCTCGCCCTGCACAGCATCGCTCCGCACAGCGACGGCGCATCCCGGGTGAACGTCGGCGTGATGCAGGCGGGCAGCGGGCGCAACGTGGTGCCCGCCAATGCCCTGATCAAAGTTGAAACCCGCGGCGAAAGCGAAGCGATTAATCAGTATGTCTTTGAACGCGCGCAGGCCGTCATTACCGGCGCGGCGGCGCTCTATGGCGTGAGCGCGGAGATGCGCCTGATGGGGGCTGCCACCTCCAGCGCGCCGACACCGGCGTGGGTGGATTATCTGCGCGAACAGGCGAGCCAGGTTTCCGGGGTTGTTCATGCCATCGATAAGGTGAAAGCGCCAGCGGGTTCCGAAGACGCCACGCTGATGATGGCCCGCGTGCAGCAGAACGGCGGCATGGCGTCCTATATGGTGTTTGGCACGGATTTGAGCGCCGGACATCACAACGAAAAATTCGACT
Source organism: Enterobacter sp. 5-4 (assembly GCF_000612205.1). Taxonomy (NCBI): domain Bacteria; kingdom Pseudomonadati; phylum Pseudomonadota; class Gammaproteobacteria; order Enterobacterales; family Enterobacteriaceae; genus Enterobacter; species Enterobacter sp. 5-4. The sequence goes on from NZ_JFHW01000009.1 coordinate 106,922, forward strand.
TCGATGAGCAGGTCATGACTATCGCCATCGAAACGCTGGCGCGAACAGCGCTCAATTTCCCGTGGACGCGAGGTGTGTGATGCAGGAGAACTACGCTTTTATTGCCGATGCGATCGACACGCGATGTCGGACGTTAACCGATATTGCCGACGCGATCTGGGATCGTCCCGAAACCCGCTTTGAAGAGTTCTGGTCCGCCGAGCGGCTGGCCAGCGAGCTGGAAGCTGAAGGCTTCACGCTGACCCGCGAGGCAGGCGGTATTCCCAATGCCTTTATCGCCAGCTTCGGCAGCGGAAAACCGGTTATCGCCCTGCTGGGCGAGTACGACGCGCTGGCCGGGTTAAGCCAGCAGGCACACTGCGCGACGGCGCAAACCGCCACGCCGGGGGCTAACGGCCACGGCTGCGGACATAATCTCTTAGGCACCGCGGCGCTTGCGGGCGCGGTGGCGGTGAAAAGCTGGCTGGAGCAGAACGGCGGCAGCGGAACGGTGCGTTTTTACGGCTGTCCCGGTGAAGAAGGCGGCTCCGGGAAAACCTTTATGGTGCGCGAAGGGCTGTTTGATGACGTCGATGCCGCCGTCACCTGGCACCCGGAAGCCTTTGCCGGGATGTTTAACGTCAGTACGCTGGCGAATATTCAGGCCGCCTGGCGTTTTCACGGCGTGGCGGCGCACGCGGCCAACTCTCCTCACCTGGGACGCAGCGCCCTGGACGCCGTGACGCTGATGACCACCGGCACCAACTTCCTTAACGAACACATCATCGAGAAAGCGCGCGTCCATTACGCCATTACCGACACCGGCGGGATTTCGCCCAACGTGGTGCAGGCGCAGGCCGAGGTGCTGTACCTGATCCGCGCCCCGGAGATGGCGGATGCGCAGCAGATCTACGAGCGCATCGAGAAAATCGCCCAGGGCGCGGCGCTGATGACCGAAACGACCGTCGAGTGCCGCTTTGATAAAGCCTGCTCCAGCTACCTGCCGAACCGCACGCTTGAGGCGGCGATGTATCGCGCCCTGCAGCACTACGGCACGCCGGAGTGGACCGACGAAGAGCGAGAGTTTGCCCGCGAGATCCGCGCCACGCTGACGCCCAACGATCTGCAAAATAGCCTGAAAAATATTGCCGCCACGGGTGGCGAAGCGGGTAAAGCCTTTGCCCGTCGTCATCAGGCGACGCTGCTGGTGGATGAAGTCGCGCCCTATGCCGTCACCGACAACGTGCTGGCGGGTTCAACCGACGTGGGTGACGTCAGCTGGAAAATGCCGGTCGCCCAGTGCTTCAGCCCCTGCTTTACCGTCGGCACGCCGCTGCACACCTGGCAGCTGGTATCTCAGGGGCGAACCTCTATTGCCCACAAGGGCATGCTGCTGGCCGGGAAAGTGATGGGCGCGACCGCGCTCAATCTGCTGCAGGACGCGGCGCTGCTGAAAGAATGCCGTGAAGAGTTCGAACAACAACTAGAAGAAAAACCGTACGCGTGTCCGATCCCACCGGGCGTGACACCGTCACCTTTAAAATAAAAAAACACAACACAACAACACAACACTCCCGAGGAACGCCCATGAGTATGTCATCCATACCTTCGCATTCCCCATCCGGTAAGCTCTATGGCTGGGTTGAAAGGATCGGCAATAAAGTGCCGCACCCTTTCCTGCTTTTTATCTATCTGATTGTGATTTTGATGGTCGCCACCGCCGTGCTCTCCGCCTTTGACGTCAGCGTGCGCAGCCCGGCCGACGGCAGCCTGGTGGCGGTGAAAAATCTGCTGAGCATTGAAGGGCTGCACTGGTTTTTACCCAACGTGATTAAAAACTTCAGCGGCTTCGCCCCGCTCGGCGCCATTCTGGCGCTGGTGCTGGGCGCCGGGCTGGCCGAACGCGTGGGCCTGTTGCCCGCATTGATGGTGAAGATGGCTTCTCACGTCAGCGCGCGCTACGCGAGCTACATGGTGCTGTTTATCTCCTTCTTCAGCCATATCTCCTCCGACGCCGCGCTGGTGATCATGCCGCCGATGGGGGCGCTGATCTTCCTCGCCGTCGGGCGCCATCCCGTGGCGGGTCTGCTGTCCGCGATTGCGGGGGTGGGCTGCGGTTTTACCGCTAACCTGCTGATCGTCACCACCGACGTGCTGCTCTCGGGCATCAGTACGGAGGCGGCGAAAACCATTGATGCGGCCATGCACGTCAGCGTGATCGACAACTGGTACTTTATGGCCAGCTCGGTGATTGTCCTGACGATTGTCGGCGGGCTGATTACCGATAAGATCGTCGAGCCGCGCCTGGGCAAATGGGAAGGCCGTAGCGATGAAAAGCTGGAAACCCTGAGCAAAGAGCAGCGCTTCGGCCTGCGCGTAGCTGGCCTGGTCTCGCTGGCGTTTATCGCCGCGGTGGCGCTGATGGTGGTGCCGGAAAACGGCATATTGCGCGATCCGGTTAAACATACGGTCCTGCCCTCGCCGTTTATTCAGGGCATCGTGCCGCTGATTATCCTCTTCTTCTTTGTTGTTTCGCTCGCCTACGGTATCGCCACCGGCAAAATCCGCCGCCAGGGTGACCTGCCGCAGCTGATGATCGAGCCGATGAAAGAGATGGCGGGCTTTATCGTGATGGTGTTCCCGCTGGCCCAGTTTGTGGCGATGTTTAACTGGAGCAACATGGGCAAGTTTATGGCCGTGGGCCTCACCGACGCGCTGGAGGCTGCCGGGCTAAGCGGCGTACCGGCGTTTGTCGGTCTGGCGCTGCTGTCATCCCTGCTGTGCATGTTTATCGCCAGCGGCTCCGCCATCTGGTCGATTCTGGCCCCGATCTTCGTGCCGATGTTTATGATGCTGGGGTTCCACCCGGCTTTCGCGCAGATCCTGTTCCGCATCGCGGACTCTTCGGTTATCCCGCTGGCGCCAGTTTCGCCGTTTGTTCCGCTGTTTTTAGGCTTCCTGCAGCGCTATAAACCCGAGGCCAAACTGGGTACCTACTATTCGCTGGTTTTACCCTACCCGCTTATCTTTTTAGGGGTATGGCTGGTGATGCTGGTGGCGTGGTATCTTGTCGGCCTGCCGATTGGGCCGGGGATCTACCCGAGGCTGAACTAAGGGAATGAGGATGCTGAGATTACTCGAAGACAAGATTGCGACGCCGCTTGGGCCGCTGTGGGTGATCGCGGACGAGCAGTTTTGCCTGCGCGCCGTTGAGTGGGAAGAGCACAGCGACCGCATGGAAGAACTGCTTGCGATTCACTACCGCGCCCAGGGGTATGAACGTATCCGCGCCACCAATCCGGGTGGACTGAGCGACAAGCTTGCGGCGTACTTCGAAGGCGATCTCAGCATCATCGACACGCTGCCCACCGCCACGGCGGGCACGCCTTTTCAGCGCGAAGTGTGGCAGGCGCTGCGGGCCATTCCCTGCGGGCAGGTGATGCATTACGGCCAGCTCGCGGCGCAGTTAGGTCGCGCTGGGGCCGCACGCGCCGTAGGTGCCGCGAACGGCTCTAATCCGGTCAGCATCGTGGTGCCCTGCCATCGCGTTATTGGCCGCAACGGCACCCTGACCGGCTATGCCGGTGGCGTGCAGCGAAAAGAGTGGTTGCTGCGTCACGAAGGGTATCTCTTACTCTAGTTCCCAGGCTTTTTGTGCTTAATTTTCTTCCGGTTAGGCTAAAAATCCATAATCAAGCTGTGGAATTTCAAGAAGATGGCGACACATTGCCGTCTCTTGTCCTTATTGAGGGTTTGTCAGGCTTACGTACTTACCAAAAAGATGTTAAAATTGACCAATATCAATTAAGGCTTGAGCAAACCTATGATCCCGGAAAAGCGAATTATACGACGCATTCAGTCTGGCGGTTGTGCTATCCATTGCCAGGATTGCAGCATCAGCCAGCTCTGTATCCCGTTTACCCTGAATGAGCATGAACTCGATCAGCTTGATAATATTATCGAGCGTAAAAAGCCTATTCAGAAAGGGCAGACGCTGTTTAAAGCGGGAGACGAACTGAAATCGCTCTATGCTATCCGTTCTGGCACCATCAAGAGCTACACCATCACCGAACAGGGCGATGAGCAGATCACCGGCTTCCATCTGGCGGGTGACCTGGTAGGCTTTGATGCCATCGGTACGGGCCACCACCCGAGCTTTGCTCAGGCACTCGAAACCTCGATGGTTTGCGAAATTCCGTTTGAAACCCTGGACGATCTGTCCGGCAAGATGCCTAACCTGCGTCAGCAGATGATGCGTCTGATGAGCGGTGAGATCAAAGGCGATCAGGACATGATTCTGCTGCTTTCCAAAAAGAATGCAGAAGAGCGTCTGGCCGCGTTTATCTACAACCTCTCCCGCCGCTTCGCCGAGCGTGGCTTCTCGCCGCGTGAATTCCGTCTGACGATGACGCGTGGCGATATCGGTAACTACCTGGGTCTGACCGTGGAAACCATCAGCCGTCTGCTGGGTCGTTTCCAGAAAAGCGGGATGCTGGCCGTTAAGGGTAAATACATCACTATCGAAAACGGTGAAGCGCTGGCCGTTCTTGCCGGGCACGCCCGCAACGTGGCGTAAACGCCATACGTATACTGCCAGACCGATAAATTCTCCTGATTTATGGGTCTGGCCTGTTACCCCGTCTTATATCTGCCCTTTTCACCGTAGCACGTCCCCACACAGCACCCAAAAGGGTCTCGTTGAGGTTATGAATTGAGAGAAAGTTTGTTTTTCGTTTCAGTCGTGATTGCCTCAGTGACCTTTATCTTCATCTGGATCATGCTTGTCGGCCCAATGAAGGGGGAGGAAAAAACCTACGTTCAGGACTCCACGACCTTTGCGATAGCGGTGATGGTGCTGCTGTTTATTGCGTTTATCGCGGTAACGACCACGGTGCTTTTCCTCTGATAAATTTTCATGAATTATTGATCTGGCAAAAGCTCTCCTCTGTTTCATTCAGGATATATAGGTTACTCTTTTAATTACAGACTGTGGTGACAGTAGTAAGGAGACCTGTATGGCCAAGTATCAAAACATGCTGGTAGCAATCGATCCGAATCAGGACGATCAGCCGGCATTACGACGTGCTGTGTATTTGCATCAACGGATTGGTGGCAAAATCAAAGCGTTTTTGCCGATCTATGACTTCTCGTATGAGATGACCACCCTTCTGTCGCCTGACGAGCGCACCGCTATGCGTCAGGGCGTCATCAGCCAGCGTACCGCGTGGATCCGCGAACAGGCGAAGTATTACCTGGAAGCGGGCGTGCCCATTGATATCAAAGTGGTCTGGCACAACCGACCTTTCGAAGCCATCATTCAGGAAGTCGTTGCCGGTGGGCACGATCTGCTGCTGAAGATGGCGCACCAGCACGACAAGCTGGAATCCGTGATCTTCACCCCGACCGACTGGCACCTGCTGCGTAAATGCCCTTGCCCGGTCTGGATGGTGAAAGACCAGCCGTGGCCTGAAGGCGGGAAAGCCGTTGTGGCGGTAAACCTCGCCAGCGAAGAGGATTACCATAACTCGCTGAACGAGAAGCTGGTGAAGGAGACCCTCCAGCTTGCCGACCAGGTCAACCACACCGAAGTGCATCTGGTAGGTGCCTATCCGGTTACCCCGATTAACATCGCCATTGAGCTGCCGGAATTTGACCCGAGCGTGTATAACGACGCCATCCGCGGTCAGCACCTGCTGGCCATGAAAGCGCTGCGCCAGAAATTCAGCATCGATGAGAAAATGACCCACGTGGAAAAAGGGCTGCCTGAAGAGGTAATCCCGGACCTGGCTGAACACCTGCAGGCGGGGATTGTCGTGCTGGGTACCATTGGCCGTACCGGTATTTCTGCCGCCTTCCTCGGCAACACCGCCGAGCAGGTGATCGACCATCTGCGCTGCGACCTGCTGGTTATCAAGCCGGATGAGTACCAGACGCCGGTTGAGCTTGACGATCCGGAAGACGATTGACCCGCAAGATAAAAAAAAACCGTCGGCGAACCGGCGGTTTTTTTTGCCGGGTGGCGGCTACGCCTTACCCGGCCTACGGGTTTGGTAGGCCCGGTAAGCTTGCGCCACCGGGCTTTACCCTGTCAGAGCGCTTTCAGAATCGCATCCACGCTGGCTTTGGCATCGCCAAAGAGCATGTGGGTGTTCTCTTTGAAGAACAGCGGGTTCTGCACCCCGGCATAGCCGGTATTCATTGAGCGCTTAAACACGATCACGTTCTCCGCCTTCCACACTTCCAGAACCGGCATCCCGGCGATTGGGCTACGCGGATCGTCCTGCGCCGCCGGGTTAACGGTGTCGTTAGCCCCAATGACCAGCACGGTGTCGGTGTCGGCGAAATCATCGTTGATCTCGTCCATCTCCAGCACGATGTCGTAAGGCACTTTCGCTTCCGCCAGCAGCACGTTCATGTGGCCTGGCAGACGCCCCGCCACCGGGTGAATACCAAAACGCACCTTGATGCCGCGCGCGCGTAGCTTCTCGGTGATTTCCGCGACCGGATACTGCGCCTGTGCCACCGCCATGCCGTAGCCCGGGGTGATAATGACCGAGTGCGAGTTTTTGAGCATCTCGGCGGTATCTTCCGCGCTGATCTCACGGTGCTCACCCACTTCCTCATCGGAGCCGGTAGACGAGCCGTCAGAACCAAAGCCACCGGCGATGACGCTGATGAACGAGCGGTTCATCGCCTTACACATGATGTAAGACAGGATCGCACCCGAAGAACCCACCAGCGCACCGGTGACGATCAGCAGGTCGTTGCTCAGCATAAAGCCCGCCGCCGCCGCCGCCCAACCGGAGTAGGAGTTCAGCATGGAGACCACCACTGGCATATCCGCACCACCGATGGACGCCACCAGATGCCAGCCGAAGGCCAGCGCGATGATAGTCATCACCAGCAACGCCAGCACCTGCAGACCGACGCTTTCGGTACGCACGAAGACCACCAGCAGCACAAACGATACCACCAGCGCCGCCAGGTTCAGCTTATGACGGTTTGGCAGCATCAGCGGCTTAGAGGAAATCTTCCCGCGCAGCTTGCCGAACGCGACAATGGAACCGGTGAAGGTGACCGCACCGATGAAGATACCGAGGAACACTTCCGTCAGGTGAATATTCACCAGAATCGGTTCCAGACCTGGCGTGTGGTACAGGTAGCTGTTGAAGCCCACCAGCACTGCGGCCAGACCCACAAAGCTGTGCAGAATCGCCACCAGCTCCGGCATCTCGGTCATTTCAACGCGTTTCGCCAGGCGAATACCAATCGCACCGCCGATGATCATCGCCACCAGGATCCACGCCACGTTGCCGGTGTCCGGCCCGAAGATGGTGGCAATCAGCGCAATCGCCATCCCGGCGATACCAAAGTTATTCCCCTGCTGAGACGTTTCGTGTTTGGAAAGCCCCGCCAGACTGAAAATAAACAGGATTGCAGCAACAATGTATGCGGCTGTCACTAATCCTCCAGACATATGCTACCCCTTAGCCTTTACGAAACATTTTCAGCATGCGCTGAGTCACGGTGAAACCACCGAAAATATTGATACTGGCGATCAGCACCGCGATAAAGCTCAGGAAGCTGATCCAGCCGCCGTGGCCAATCTGCAGTAACGCCCCCACCACGATGATCCCGGAGATGGCGTTGGTCACCGACATCAGCGGCGTATGCAGCGCATGGGAGACGTTCCACACCACGTAGTAGCCCACGACGCAGGAGAGCGCGAAGACGGTAAAGTGGCCGAGGAACTCTTTCGGCGCGACGTCAGCCAGCCAGCCGAACAGAATAATCACCAGCGCCATGATCGCGTATTTGCGCCACGGGGAAGCCGGTTTGGCAGGTTCTTTTGGTTCTGGCGCCGCTTTAGGCGCTGCCTGAGGCTGGGCCGAAACCTGAATCGGTGGCGCAGGCCAGGTAATTTCACCTTCACGCACCACGGTCACACCGCGCACCACCAAGTCGTCAAAATCGACGGTGATGTTGCCGTCTTTCTCTTTGCAAAGCAGCTTCAGCAGGTTGACGAGGTTGGTGCCGTACAGCTGAGACGATTGCGTCGGCAGGCGACCCGGCAGATCGGTATAGCCGATCACCTTCACGCCGTTTGCGGTCGTGGTCACCTGATTCGCTACGGTATATTCGCAGTTGCCGCCGTTTTGCGCGGCCAGGTCGACAATCACGCTGCCCGGCTTCATGGAGTCCACCATCTCACGGGTAATCAGCTTCGGCGCCGGTTTACCAGGGATAAGCGCGGTGGTCACAATGATGTCGACATCTTTCGCCTGCGCGGCGAAGAGTTCCATTTCGGCTTTGATAAAGGCTTCGGACATCACCTTCGCATAACCATCACCGCTACCCGCTTCTTCCTTGAAGTCCAGCTCAAGGAATTCGGCACCCATACTCTGGACCTGTTCCTTCACTTCAGGACGGGTATCAAACGCGCGAACGATAGCGCCCAGGCTGTTTGCCGCACCGATGGCAGCAAGTCCCGCCACGCCCGCGCCAATCACCATCACCTTCGCCGGAGGGACTTTACCCGCCGCGGTGATCTGACCGGTAAAGAAGCGACCAAATTCGTGGGCCGCTTCAACGATGGCGCGGTAGCCCGCAATGTTTGCCATCGAACTTAAGGCGTCCAGCGACTGGGCTCGCGAAATACGCGGCACGGAGTCCATCGCCATCACGGTGACGCCGCGCGCGGCCAGTTTTTCCATCAGCTCAGGATTTTGCGCAGGCCAGATAAAGCTCACCAGCGTGGTGCCCGGATTCAGCAGCGCAATCTCCCTCTCTTCCGGTGCGTTGACCTTCAGAATAACCGGCGACTGCCACACGTCGGCACTGTCCACCACTTCCGCGCCAGCCTGAATAAAGGCCTCGTCATCGAAACTCGCCAGTTTGCCCGCGCCGCTTTCAACTGCGACGGTAAAACCCAGCTTAAGCAGTTGCTCCACCGTTTTCGGTGTTGCCGCTACGCGGGTTTCATTGGCTAACCGTTCTTTTGGTACCCCAATACGCATAGTTTTCCCTTCCATCGGTTTTTGATGATGGTTTAACGATAAGTGCCCGCGGTTTGTATCATTTTTCGCCATCACGCAAGCAATGAGACACAATTCACCCCGGAAAATAAAACAGTAACAAACTGTCTATAACCTACTGAAAATAGCGGCCGTGATCTACCGCCAGAAAACACTATTTCTTACTTTATCTGTGAAAAATAAGCGATCGGCGTCACTGACAGTGATATTTACCTTAAATTCATCGCCAGAACCGATAATTCGCGCAAGCGAAGCGGTAAAAACATGATATAGCGCCATAAGAGAACAACTTATTAACATTAAATTAACTTGTAAAAGTCATAAGCTTTATCAGTTTTACTTGTCAAACGCGTGTTTTTTCAACATATCACTAAATGTTATCGAATAAGGTGATTCAGTGAGCACAGGCAGTGAAAAATGGCGCAGACAGCGACGGGTTTTAAATGCCATAATCGGGACCGTCTCAAATTAACAACAATACCAGTACATGGTTTGCGCAAGGCGAAGGATCATTTTTATGAAGCTTAAGAACACACTCCTGGCGTCCGCACTTCTCTCCGCGACCGCCCTGTCTGCGAATGCCGCAACAGAGTTAACGCCGGAGCAAGCGGCAGCGTTAAAACCTTTTGACCATAAGGTCATTGTGGGTCGTTATAATTCTATTGGCGACGCCGTCGCCGCTGCATCAAAGGCCGCTGATAAAAACGGGGCAGCCTCGTTTTATGTTGTTGACCAGTCTGATAACGGCAACAGCGGTAACCAGCGCGTGACCATTGCGCTGTATAAGGACAACGCGCCAAAAGCTGACGCACCGAAAAACCGCGTGATTAACGGTGTTGTTGAACTGCCGAAAGATCAGGCAATTGCGCTGGAACCGTACGACACCGTCACCGTTCAGGGCTTTTACCGCAGCCAGCCTGAAGTGAACGATGCCATCACCAAAGCCGCGAAAGAGAAAGGGGCCTACGCTTTCTACATCGTGCGTCAGGTCGATGCTAACCAGGGCGGCAACCAGCGTATTACCGCGTTCATCTATAAAGAAGATGCGAAGAAACGTGTTCTGCAGAGCCCGGATGCGATTCCGGCAAACTCAGAAGCCGGTCGCGCGGCGATAGCGAAAGGCGGCGAAGAAGCGAAGAAAGTGGAAATCCCAGGCGTCGCAACGACGGCTACGCCAAGCGCTGAAGTGGGCCGTTTCTTTGAAACGCAGTCCACGAAAGGTGGCCGTTATTCGGTTACGCTGCCAGACGGTACCAAAGTTGAAGAGCTGAACAACGCCACTGCCGCGCAGATGGTGCCGTTCGACAGCATCAAATTTACCGGCAACTACGGCAACATGACGGAAGTCTCTTACCAGGTCGCGAAGCGTGCGGCGAAGAAAGGGGCGAAGTTCTACCACATCACCCGCCAGTGGCAGGAACGTGGTAACAACGTGACCATCAGCGCCGATCTGTACAAGTAACAAAATCGTTTAAAAAAGGCGGCGCAATGCCGCCTTTTTTGTTACTTTTTTTGAATTTCTGCCACACGTCATTGCATGCTTTCGTTACACTCCGTAAAATCCCGCGCCTTAGTGTGATCCACCATTTTTATGCGCCTGAGCGAAATAATTATTCTGGATTTTGACCTTTCATAACAGGAAGCCAATGGAAAAGAAACTTGGCCTGAGTGCTCTGACTGCACTCGTTTTAAGCTCAATGCTGGGTGCGGGCGTATTCAGTTTGCCGCAAAATATGGCGGCCGTCGCCAGCCCGTCTGCCCTCATCATTGGCTGGGGCATTACGGGTGTCGGAATATTGCTGCTGGCCTTCGCCATGCTGCTGCTGACGCGCATTCGCCCGGATCTGGACGGCGGCATTTTCACCTATGCCCGGGAAGGTTTCGGCGAGCTGATTGGCTTCTGTTCGGCCTGGGGATACTGGCTGTGTGCGGTGATCGCCAACGTCTCCTATCTGGTGATCGTTTTCTCGGCCCTCAGTTTCTTTACCGATACGCCTGAGCTGCGCCTGTTTGGCGACGGGAATACCTGGCAGTCTATTGTGGGCGCCTCGGTGTTACTGTGGTTCGTCCACTGGCTGGTGCTGCGTGGCGTACAAACGGCCGCCAGCATTAACCTGGTGGCGACGCTCGCGAAACTGGTTCCGCTCGGCCTGTTTATCGTTCTGGCCTTCATTGCATTCCGCATGGACGTGTTCACGCTCGATTTCAGCGGCGTTGCGCTGGGCGTCCCCGTCTGGGAGCAGGTGAAAAACACGATGCTGATTACCCTGTGGGTGTTCATCGGTGTTGAAGGCGCGGTTGTGGTTTCCGCCCGGGCCCGAAATAAACGCGATGTGGGCCGCGCCACGCTGCTGGCGGTACTGGCCGCGCTCGGGGTCTATCTGCTGGTGACGCTGCTGTCGCTGGGCGTGGTGGCGCGTCCTGAACTGGCTGAAATGCGTAATCCGTCAATGGCGGGCCTGATGGTGAAAATGCTCGGCTCCTGGGGCGACGTGGTGATTGCCGCTGGCCTTATCATCTCCGTCTGCGGAGCCTACCTGAGCTGGACCATCATGGCGGCTGAAGTGCCTTTCCTGGCCGCGACGCACAAGGCGTTTCCACGCCTGTTTGCGCGTCAAAACCAAAACAGCGCGCCGTCTGCCTCACTCTGGCTGACCAACATCAGCGTTCAGATCTGTCTGGTGCTGATCTGGCTCACAGGTTCAGACTATAACACGCTGCTGACCATCGCCTCGGAGATGATTCTGGTACCCTATTTCTTAGTGGGTGCGTATCTGTTAAAAATTGCCACACGCCCGGCGCATTATGTCGTGGGTGTCGGAGCCTGTATTTACGGCCTGTGGTTGTTGTATGCTTCCGGACCTATGCATCTGCTGCTGTCGGTGGTGCTGTACGCACCGGGTCTGCTGGTGTTCATCTACGCCCGCCGCACGCATCAGCTGGAGAACGCGCTGAAACGCCGTGAGATGGCCTTAATTGGACTGTTACTGGTTGCTGCCGTGCCGGCAACCTGGATGTTAGTGGGATAGCATCGCCTTTCCCATTGTTGAACTGTAAAGGAGAATACGATGGGAAATGCACCGCTTCGCCCCATACTGATCACCGGCGGAGGCCGCCGTATCGGCCTCGCCCTCGCCCATCATTTTCTCAACCTTCGCCATCCGGTCATTGTCAGCTACCGCACGGAATACCCGTCGATTGAAGGGCTGCGCAAAGCCGGGGCGGTTTGCATTCAGGCTGATTTTTCAACCGATGAAGGCATTCTGGCCTTTGCGGAAAAGGTGAAATCCACCACAACGGGTCTGCGCGCCGTGCTCCATAACGCCAGCGCATGGCAGGCCGAAAAGCCGGGTACGTCACTCAGCGAAACGCTCTCCGCCATGCTGCAGATCCACGTCAATGCCCCTTATCTGCTTAACCACGCTCTGCAGGATCTGCTCCGCGGCCACGGGCATGCTGCGGGCGACATCATTCACTTCACGGATTATGTGGTGGAGCGCGGCAGCGACAAGCACATTGCCTATGCGGCCAGTAAAGCCGCGCTGGATAACATGACCCGCTCGTTTGCCCGCAAGCTCGCCCCCGAGGTGAAGGTGAACGCCATCGCCCCGGCAATGATCTTATTCAACGAAAACGATGATGCGGAGTATCGCCAGCAGGCGCTGAATAAATCGCTGATGAAAATTGCCCCAGGCGAGAAAGAGGTCATCGACCTCGTGGATTACCTGCTCACCAGTTGCTACGTCACCGGCAGAACCTTTGCCGTGGACGGCGGCCGACCGCTGCGCTAGTGAAAGCGGCTCCAGAAGAAAATTAACACCCAGGCGCTGAGCCCCCAGCAGACCACCGCCCCGCCCAGCGCCAGGGGAAGACGCAGAAAACCGGTGAAATACCACAGCGAAAGCAGATAGAGAAAATACGGGATGATTGACCACATGCCAAACACGATGGTCGTGCGTAACGCTTCCGTGCCGCGTTCGGACGCCACAATATAGTGGGCAATGAGTGCAAAGGTCGGGAAGAGAGGGATCAGCCCGGCAATATAGTAGTTTTTCGTTTTTGCCAGAATGCCAATCAGCAACACCACCAGCGCACCCAGCGCGGCTTTGATCACCAGAGCCATCGTTTTCCTTATAATAATCAACTCACCCTATGGGCCAGAATAACGGAACCGGCGTTAATTTTGAAAGATTAATGGAAGGTTAAGGTTTCGCGGTGTATGTTGGCTTTTTTCACGAAAACAGACGCTGTATGAATAAGATTGTTTATGTTGAAGACGAACCCGAAGTCGGGCAGCTGATCGCCGCCTATCTGGGTAAACATGATATGGACGTCATTGTTGAACCTCGTGGCGATCGTGCCGAAGAGGTGGTCGTCCGTGAAAACCCGGATCTGGTGCTGCTGGATATCATGTTGCCGGGCAAAGACGGCATGACGCTCTGCCGCGACCTGCGCGCCCGGTGGGAGGGCCCTATCGTCCTGCTCACCTCACTGGACAGCGATATGAACCATATTTTGTCGCTGGAGATGGGTGCCAATGATTACATTCTGAAAACCACACCGCCAGCCGTCCTGCTCGCTCGCCTGCGCCTCCATTTACGCCAGCACGCCAGCATCGAACGCGAAGCACCGGCGCCGTCTCTGACGCCGCACAAAGCGATGCGCTTCGGTACGCTGTCTATTGATCCGATTAACCGTCAAGTGCTGCTCTCTGGCGAGCTTATCGCCCTTTCCACCGCAGATTTTGACCTGCTGTGGGAGCTGGCAACGCATGCCGGGCAGATCATGGACCGTGACGCGCTGCTGAAAAACCTGCGTGGCGTAAGCTATGACGGAATGGACCGCAGCGTGGACGTGGCGATTTCGCGTCTGCGCAAAAAACTGCAGGATAACGCCACCGAGCCCTACCGTATTAAAACCGTGCGTAATAAGGGCTATCTGTTTGCCCCACATGCGTGGGAAACCTGATCGCCGGACAGGATAACCTGCGCGAAATAAAGGCATTACGCGACAATGCCCTTCTTTCGCGCGTTTATTTTTAGGTTTGCGCAACAATTAACTTGCTAAGCACGCAAACTATTCCATAATTACTTTCTCGACTCTCCTTTCTTCAGCTCGCCCCGCTCTTGCGATTGTTTTACTCATTTTCGCCGTGAAGCTTTCACGACATCTCTCCAATAAATCTTGAAATGAGGATTTAAGCTCATAAATTATGTATAGCTACGGTCAGGTAGAAGCGATAAAAACCAATCTTGAGTGGATTGTTAATCAGGCAACCCTGAACCACGCCTCCCCCTCACGCACCGATCAAAAAGCGCTCTTTGACCTGCTGGAACTCATCCAGTCTTACGAAATACTGCTGGATCTCATCAGCGAATACGGAACGGATGTGATTGATACGCACATTGCAGAAGGCCTGGCCGTGACGGAAAAATTCATCGCCAAGGTAAAAAACAGCGCGAAAGCCGTCTAACACGCTCGACAGACGTGAAAAACTCGAAGGGTTTTCATGTATATTCTGCACATAGCGTTTTTGCGGTGAGATCCAATGAAAAAGCTGTTTGTGCAGTTTTATCTTTTACTGTTTGTCTGCTTCCTGGTGATGACCATGCTGGTCGGGCTGGTGTATAAATTTACCGCCGAACGTGCGGGCAGGCAGTCTCTGGACGACCTGATGAAAAGCTCGCTTTATCTGATGCGCAGCGAGCTGAGAGAGATCCCGCCACACGACTGGGCGAAAACCCTGAAAGAGCTGGATCTCAATCTGTCATTCGATTTACGCATTGAGCCGTTGAAAGATTTCGATCTGGACCCGCCCGCCATGCAGCGTCTGCGCGACGGGGATATCGTCGCGCTGGATGAGAAATACACCTTTATCCAGCGAATTCCGCGCAGCCATTACGTGCTGGCCGTCGGGCCGGTGCCCTATCTCTATTATCTGCATCAGATGCGCCTGCTGGACATGGCGCTGATGGCCTTTATCGCCATTTCACTCGCGTTTCCGGTTTTTATCTGGATGCGCCCGCACTGGCAGGACATGCTGAAACTCGAATCCGCCGCGCAGCGTTTTGGCGAGGGGCATTTTACAGAGCGTATTCACTTCGACAGCGGTTCCAGCTTTGAACGTCTGGGCGTGGCCTTTAACCAGATGGCCGATAACATCAATGCCCTTATCGCCAGCAAGAAGCAGCTGATCGACGGGATCGCGCACGAGCTGCGCACGCCGCTGGTGCGCCTGCGCTATCGTCTGGAGATGAGCGAGAACCTGACGGAAGCGGAGTCTCAGGCGCTTAACCGCGACATTGGCCAGCTTGAAGCGCTGATTGAGGAGCTGCTGACCTACGCGCGCCTCGATCGCCCGCAAAACGAGCTAAACCTCAGCACGCCCGATCTGCCCGCCTGGCTGCAAACCCACATTGACGACGTTCAGAGCGTGAACCCGCAGCGCACGCTGTTGACGCGCGTCACGCCGGGTGACTACGGCGCGCTCGATATGCGCCTGATGGAGCGCGTGCTGGACAATCTGATGAACAACGCCATGCGCTACAGCGAAAGTACGCTGCAGATTGGGCTGGATCTGCAGGGCAATCAGGCCCGCCTGACGGTAGAGGATGACGGACCGGGGATTGCCCCGGAAGCACGCGAAACCGTGTTTGAACCGTTTGTCCGCCTCGATCCCAGCCGCGATCGCGCCACCGGCGGATGCGGTCTGGGGCTAGCAATCGTCCACTCTATCGCGCAGGCGATGGGCGGCACGGTGCATTGCGAAGAGAGCGAGCTCGGCGGCGCGCGCTTCTGCTTTAGCTGGCCGGTGTACCATAACATCGCCCTTCCCGTCCCTGCCTGACTTCAACCGCACGCTGGCCTGACCCGGCGTGCTGTGCTATATGATAAGTATGTTGTAACTAATGAGAGTGCTTATGGCGACCTACGATCTTATCGAACGGCTGAACAGCACGTTTCGGGAAATAGAACACGAGCTGCTGACCCTGACAGAACGTTTGCAGACCTGCCGCCTGCTGGCCGCGCGCGTCTTTACCCTGCCCGAGGTGGCCAAAGGGGCCGAGCACGATCCGCTGGACACCATCGACGTGAAGCAGCACATCGGCAAGGCCGCACTGGAGCTGGCGATGAAACACTATCGCCATCTTTTTATCCAGCAGCAGTCTGAACAGCGCAGCAGCAAGGCGGCCGTGCGGCTGCCGGGCGTGATCTGTCTGCAAACCGATGCAGTAGCGCGCGAGGCGCTGGAAAGCCAGATTGCCCATATCAACAGTCTGAAAGCGGCATTTGAGAAGATCGTTACCGAAGAGTCGGGCCTGGCCCCCGCCGCCCGGTTTGAGTGGGTGCACCGTCAGCTTCCGGGGTTAATTACCCTGAATGCCTATCGCACGCTGACGGTTCTGCGCCATCCCGCCACGCTGCGCTTCGGCTGGGCGAATAAGCAGATCATTAAAAACTTCACCCGGGATGAAATTCTGGCGCAGCTGGAAAAGAGCCTGAAGACGCCGCGCACCGTCGCGCCGTGGTCGCGTGAGCAGTGGATCGAGCGCCTGGAGCAGGAGTACCACAGTATCGCCTCGCTGCCTGCGGATACCCGCCTCAAAATTAAGCGCCCGGTGAAGGTGCAGCCTATCGCCCGCGTCTGGTATTCCGGTCAGCAAAAACAGGTGCAGTACGCCTGTCCGACGCCGCTGATTGCGCTCTATGATGCCGACCAGGGGGCTATCGTGCCGGATATTGGTGAGTTGCTGAATTACGATGCTGAAAATGTCCAGCACCGTTACCGACCTCAGGCGCAGCCGCTTCAGGTCATTATTCCGCGACTGCACCTGTACGTGGCGAGTTGATTATTTCAGACTGCCAACCATCGCCTCAGGGCGCACCCAGGCATCAAACTCCGCCTCCGTCAGATAGCCCAGCGCCAGGGCGGAGGCTTTCAGCGTCAGCCCCTCCTTATGCGCTTTTTTGGCGATCTCGGCGGCTTTATCGTAGCCAATGTGGGTATTGAGCGCGGTCACCAACATCAGCGACTCGTTCAGCAGCTGGCTGATGCGCTCGCGGTTTGGCTCGATCCCCACCGCGCAGTGTTCGTTAAAGCTCTCCATCCCATCCGCCAGCAGACGAATCGATTGCAGAACGTTGTGGATCACCATCGGGCGATAGACGTTGAGTTCGAAGTTGCCGGATGCACCGCCCAGGTTGACGGCCACGTCGTTGCCCAGTACCTGACAGCAGAGCATAGTCATGGCTTCGCACTGGGTCGGGTTGACTTTACCCGGCATGATGGAGCTGCCCGGCTCGTTTTCCGGAATGCTGATTTCACCGATGCCGCAGCGCGGGCCCGAGGCCAGCCAGCGCACGTCGTTGGCGATTTTCATTAGCGACGCCGCCAGCCCTTTCAGCGCGCCGTGGGTGTGGACCAGCGCATCGCAGGTCGCCAGCGCTTCGAACTTGTTGGGCGCCGTGACGAACGGCTGTCCGGTTATGGCCGCAAGCTCCTCCGCCACGCGCACTGCATACTCCGGATGGGTGTTTAACCCGGTGCCGACCGCCGTGCCGCCGAGCGCCAGCTCCGCCAGGTGCGGCAGGCTGTTTTCAATATGCTTCAGGTTGTGTTCCAGCATCGCCACCCAGCCGGAAATCTCCTGGCCGAGCGTCAGCGGCGTGGCGTCCTGCAGGTGCGTACGGCCAATTTTGACGATGTCGCGGAAGGCCTGCGCTTTCTCGTTGAGCGTGGATTTGAGGACGTTGAGCTGGGGGATAAGCTGCTCGCGGATAGCAATCACCGCCGCCACGTGCATGGCCGTGGGGAAGACGTCGTTAGAACTCTGGCTCTTGTTGACGTCATCGTTCGGGTGGACCTTGCGCTCCATGCCGCGCACGCCGCCCAGCAGTTCGCTGGCCCGGTTCGCCAGCACTTCGTTCATGTTCATGTTGCTCTGGGTGCCGGAACCGGTCTGCCAGATGGCGAGGGGAAATTCGTCGGGATGCTTGCCCGCCAGCACTTCGTCAGCGGCATTTATGATGGCGGTGGCCTTGTCTGCCGCCAGCAGGCCCAAATCCTGGTTTACCTTCGCGGCTGCGCGTTTGGTGAGCGCCAGCGCCTGAATCAGCGAAACGGGCATTTTTTCAGTCGAGATACGGAAATGCTCCAGCGAACGCTGGGTTTGCGCGCCCCATAGCTTGTCGGCCGGGACGTCGATGGCGCCCATCGAGTCTTTCTCATGGCGTACCGTGGTCATTACTTTCTCCTTGATAACACTGTCGGGATTGCTCACATGCTTAAGGGATAAGTATTGATGACTTCTGAGAAACGGTATGGCGCTTTGTGCGCTCTTTTTGGTGTCGGGTGGCGGCTTCGCCTTACCCGACCTACGAGAATGTAGGCCGGGTAAGCGTCAGCGCCACCCGGCATTTTCTTCAGACTACTTCACACACGCCGAACACTGAGAAGACTGGATCTGTTTGAAGAAGTCGTTGCCTTTGTCATCCACGAGGATAAACGCCGGGAAGTCTTCCACCTCAATTTTCCAGATCGCTTCCATGCCCAGTTCCGGGTATTCCACGCACTCCAGGCTCTTGATGCTGCCCTGCGCCAGCACCGCAGCCGGGCCGCCGATGCTGCCGAGGTAGAAGCCGCCGTGCTTGTGGCAGGCGTCCGTTACCTGCTGGCTGCGGTTGCCTTTCGCCAGCATGATCATGCTGCCGCCGTTAGCCTGCAGCTGGTCGACGTACGAGTCCATACGGCCCGCCGTGGTTGGGCCTAATGAACCAGAGGCATAACCTTCAGGCGTTTTCGCCGGTCCCGCGTAGTAGATTGGGTGATCTTTAATGTACTGCGGCAGCCCTTCGCCGTTGTCCAGACGCTCTTTCAGCTTCGCGTGCGCAATGTCGCGGCCCACGATAATCGTGCCGTTCAGGGAGAGACGGGTCGAGACCGGATACTGAGACAGCTGCGCCAGGATCTCTTTCATCGGACGGTTCAGGTCAACGCGAACCGCTTCCCCCTCGCCCGCTTTGCGCAGCGCTTCCGGAATGTATTTACCCGGGTTGTTTTCCAGTTTTTCGATCCACACGCCTTCGCGGTTGATCTTGGCCTTGATGTTGCGATCCGCAGAGCAGGAGACGCCCATCCCGACCGGACAGGATGCACCGTGACGCGGCAGACGGATCACGCGCACGTCGTGGGCGAAGTATTTGCCGCCAAACTGCGCGCCGAGGCCCAGATTGCGCGCTTCTTCCAGCAGCTCCTGCTCAAGCTGCACGTCGCGGAACGCCTGGCCGTGCTCGTTACCTTCGGTTGGCAGGCCATCGTAGTATTTAGTTGAGGCCAGCTTCACGGTCTTCAGCGTGCTTTCCGCCGAGGTACCGCCAATCACAAACGCGATATGGTACGGCGGGCACGCCGCGGTGCCGAGGGTGCGCATCTTCTCAACCAGGTAGTTCTTCAGCTTGCCCGGGGTGAGCAGCGCTTTGGTCTCCTGATAGAGATAGGTTTTGTTGGCCGAACCGCCGCCTTTGGCGATGCAGAGGAATTTGTACTCATCCCCGTCGACGCTGTAGATGTCAATCTGTGCAGGCAGGTTGGTACCGGTGTTGACCTCTTTGTACATGTCCAGCGCCGCGTTTTGCGAATAGCGCAGGTTGTCTTCGGTGTAGGTGTTATATACGCCGTGCGCCAGCGCCGCTTCATCGCCGCCGCCGGTCCAGACGCGCTGGCCTTTTTTACCGACGATGATCGCCGTGCCGGTATCCTGGCAGGTAGGCAGAATGCCTTTCGCCGCGATATCGGAGTTACGCAGGAACTGCAGGGCAACGTACTTGTCGTTTTCGCTGGCTTCCGGGTCGCTCAGAATATCGGCCACCTGCTGCTGGTGTGCAGGACGGAGCATAAACGAGGCGTCGTGGAAAGCGTGCTGCGCCAGCAGCGTCAGCGCCTGCGGATCCACCTTGAGGATCTCTTGTCCTTCAAACTCAGAGACGGAGACGTGATCGCGGGTTAACAGGTAATACTCGGTCTGATCCTTACTGAGGGGGAAAGGATCCTGATAATGGAAGGGTTTATTCGACATTGGTCTCTCACTTACTGCTTCGGTCTGTTTATTCAGGGCAGATGTTCCGCTGCCCGGCTTAAAAGCGAGTCAGCTTATCCTACACAATTTTTTAACAAAAACTGAGACTAGTACGACTTTTTACATCCACAGGTTACTTCCATGTGGTTTATTGCTTTAATACCCGGAGTTTATTCCACATTTGAATCAGGGCTTGATAATGCAAAAACTCATTAACTCAGTGCAAAACTACGCCTGGGGAAGTAAAACTGCGTTAACGGATCTCTACGGTATCGCGAACCCAAACAACCTGCCGATGGCAGAACTGTGGATGGGGGCGCACCCGAAGAGCAGCTCAAAAATTGAAGACGCCAGCGGCCAGGCACGCAGCCTGCGTGACGTAATTGACGCCGATAAAGCCGCGCTGCTGGGCGACAAGGTGGCTCAGCGCTTTGGCGAACTGCCGTTCCTGTTTAAAGTACTGTGCGCTGACCAGCCGCTCTCCATCCAGGTTCATCCGAACAAGCAAGCGTCTGAAATCGGCTTTGCGAAAGAGAACGCGGCGGGTATTCCGTTAGACGCCGCCGAGCGTAACTACAAAGATCCTAACCACAAGCCGGAGCTGGTGTTCGCGCTGACGCCGTTCCTGGCGATGAACGCGTTCCGCGAATTTTCAGAGATTATCTCCCTGCTGCAGCCGGTCGCGGGTGCCAATAACGCTATCGCGCATTTCCTTGAAAACCCGAACGCTGAGGCGCTAAGCCAGCTGTTTGCCAGCCTGCTGAACATGCAGGGTGAAGAGAAATCCCACGCCCTGGCGGTGCTGAAAGCGGCCCTGGAGAGCCAGCAAGGTGAACCGTGGGAGACCATCCGTCTTATTGCGCAGTTCTATCCGGACGACAGCGGCCTGTTCTCCCCTCTGCTGCTGAACGTGGTGAAGCTGAATCCGGGTGAAGCAATGTTCCTGTTCGCGGAAACCCCGCACGCCTATCTGCAGGGCGTGGCGCTGGAGGTGATGGCCAACTCTGACAACGTGCTGCGCGCGGGCCTGACGCCGAAATACATCGACATCCCCGAGCTGGTTGCCAACGTCAAGTTCGTGGCGAAACCCGCCGCGGAGCTGCTGACTCAGCCGGTGAAAAACGGCGCAGAGCTGGACTTCCCGATTCCGGTTGAGGATTTTGCTTTCTCCCTGCACGACCTGAGCCAGACAGAAACGACCATCGCACAGGAAAGTGCGGCGATCCTGTTCTGCGTGGAAGGCGAAGCGACGCTGCACAAAGGCGAACAGCGTCTGGTGCTTAAGCCCGGTGAATCAGCATTCGTTGCAGCCAATGAGTCTCCGGTTAGCGTAAGCGGCACCGGTCGACTGGCGCGCGTTTTCAATAAGCTTTAAGCACTTACTGAATTTTTTAACAACTCTTGCTAAGCTAGTTGCAGGCTTAATATCTCCAGGCGGTTTTTACCGCCTGGTTTCATTTTAGGGATAGTCGCAATGAAAAAATCGGTCGTAGCGGTAGGAGTGATTGTAGCGTTAGGCGTGGTCTGGACGGGTGCCTCCTGGTTTACCGGGAAACAGCTGGAAGGACGCCTGGCTGAGATGGTGGCGCAGGCTAACGGAGAGATTAAGCGCAGCGCGCCGGAAGCGGGCCTTGAGCTGAGCTATCAAAATTATGAGCGCGGCGTGTTTACCAGCCGTATGCAGGTAGTGGTGAAGCCGGTTGCCGGTACGGAGAACGGCTGGCTGAAACCAGGTCAGAGCGTGGTGCTGGATGAAGTGGTGAGCCACGGTCCCTTCCCGCTGGCGCAGCTAAAGTCGTTTAACCTGATCCCGTCAATGGCGTCCGTTCACACGGTCCTGGTGAATAACGACGTCACCAAACCGCTGTTCGACCTCGCAAAAAATACCTCACCTTTCGAAATCGACACCCGCATCAGCTATGCCGGTGACACCAGTTCCGATATCGCGCTGAAAGCGCTGAACTACGAGAAAGAGAATGAGAAAGTCGCCTTTAGCGGTGGTCACTTCAAACTTGACGCGGACCGCGACGGGAACGTGTTCTCCCTGACGGGTGAAGCGGAAAGTGGCCTGGTCAACGCCGTGAACGAATACAATCAAAAAGTTCAGCTCACCTTCAACAACCTGAAGGCCGACGGCAACAGCCGCATGACCGATTTTAAAGAGCGTATCGGCGATCAGAAACTGTCTCTCGATAAAGTCGCCATTGCGGTTGAAGGCAAAGAGATGGCCGTGCTGGAAGGCATGGACGTCAACGGCAAATCCGACGTGTCCAAAGACGGTAAGAGCATCAATACCCAGCTGGATTACACGCTGAAGAGCCTGAAAGTGCAGAATCAGGATCTGGGCACCGGCAAACTGTCGCTGAAGATCGGCAACATCGACGGCCAGGCGTGGCACGAATTTAGCCAGAAATACAGCAAAGAGAGCCAGGCGCTGCTGACCGATGCCGCGCTGCAGCAGAACCCGGAAGTGTACCAGCAGCAGGCGATGGCGGTGCTGTTCAACAACCTGCCGATCCTGCTGAAAGGCGAGCCGGTGATCACCGTTGCGCCGCTGAGCTGGAAAAACAGCAAAGGCGAAACCAGCTTTAACCTGTCGCTGTTCCTGAAGGATCCGGCCACCGCCACGGGTGAACCGCAGACGCTGGCGCAGGAAGTGGATCGCAGCGTGAAGTCGCTCGACAGCAAGCTGACCATCCCGATGGATATGGCGACCGAGTTTATGACCCAGATTGCGAAGCTGGAAGGCTACGGCGATGAAGATGCCGGCAAGCTGGCGAACCAGCAGGTGAAAGGTCTGGCGGCCATGGGCCAGATGTTCCGCATCACGAAGGTGGACAACAACACGATTTCCACCAGCCTGCAGTACGCCAACGGCCAGGTCACGCTCAACGGCGACAAAATGCCGCTGGAGGATTTTGTCGGCATGTTTGGCATGCCTGCTCTGGGGATGCCGGAACCGGCTGAACCGGCAGCGCCAGCCGAACCGGCGGCACCGCAGCAGTAAACGTCAAAACCCCTCGCATGAGGGGTTTTTTATTGCCGGGTGGCGCTGACGCTTACCCGGCCTACGATTCCGGGCCGTTGTAGGCCCGCGCAAGCGCAGCGACGCCGGGCGATATTATTTCACCGTCACTAACCGCGCCGCCACAATCTGGTGCCCGGCCTGAACATCCGTATTGTCGATGCGCTGCATGATCCTGTCCGCCAGGGTGTAGCCCATCTCCCGCGCTGGGGTCGTGGCCCAGACGATCGGCAGATCGTCGAGCGCGTTTTCACCGACGTCGGCGAACGCCCCCAGCGCCACCTGGTGGCCGAAGAAGGTTTCCACCCCGCCCTCGCCGCTCTGACGCCCGGCGCGGATCAGGCCAAACCAGGCGCCCATGGCGATCACATCGTTATAGCAAATGACGGCGCTGATGGTCGGGCTGCTGCGCAGCAGCGCGCCTATCGCTTCCGCCGCCATCTTCTGGCTGGACTCACACTCAACAACCCACTCGCTGTGGAACGGCAGGCCATATTTAATCAGCGTCGCGCAGTAGCCGCCGACCCGTTCGGCGCGGGTCAGGGACGAGCTTTTGCCGCCCAGCCAGGCAATGCGCTGATGGCCGCGACGAATAAGATGCTCGGTCAGCATTTGCGCCGCCTGCATGTTATCCGGGCGCAGCGTATCGGCTTCATCGAGATAGCTGGCGCGTGAAGCAAACACCAGCGGCACGCCTTTTTCAGCGGCGCGCTCGCACAGCTCGCTGCCCACGCCCGACGCCCCGGCGACGATCACCCCGTCCACACCCTGATTCAGCAGCATATCGAGCCGGGAAAGCAGCTGATCGGCCTCGCGACCGCCGTGAAGCAGAAAGACCATCCGCCCCTGCGCTTCAAGCGCTTCGGTTAAGCCGGCGGTCAGCTCCGCATAAAAAGGTGACGTCAGGTCACGGACAATCAGGCCAATCACCCCGCTTTGCCCGCCGCGCAGCGCCGACGCCTGACGGTTTCGCACAAAGCCCAACTGCTCAACCGCCTCGTTCACCCGCTGACCGGTCGCGGGAGAGATGCGCCCTTTTCCGCTCAGTACCAGAGAAACGGTGCTGACGGAAACCCCCGCCGCCAGCGCGACGTCGTTGATGGTGACTTTTTTCGCTACAGCCATGTGTTGGCGTGACTCCCTGAAAAATGAGATCGGTAAAACGTTTTATCAATACGTTATCTTTATACTACCAGTAAAAGCCTGAGAATGTGATTTAGCGCGCACTAAAATTTGATAAAACGTTTTATCTTCTCGCAGCATTGAAGCAGACAAACTGATTTTAACAATAAAGGAGTCGTTTTATGACGGCGAAAGCAGCACAAAAAATATCGCTGTGGGAATTTTTCCAGCAACTGGGTAAAACCTTTATGCTGCCCGTGGCGCTTCTCTCGTTCTGCGGGATCATGCTCGGGATCGGCAGTTCGCTCAGCAGTAAAGACGTCATCACGCTGATCCCCTTCCTCGGCGCGCCCGTGCTGCAGGCGATCTTTATCTGGATGAGTAAAGTCGGCTCCTTTGCCTTCAGTTTCCTGCCCGTGATGTTCTGTATTGCAATCCCGCTGGGCCTGGCCCGCGAGAACAAAGGCGTCGCGGCGTTTGCCGGTTTTGTGGGCTACGCGGTGATGAACCTGGCGGTTAACTTCTGGCTGACCGCAAAAGGCATACTGCCGACCACCGACGCCGCCGTTCTGAAGGCCAACAACATTCAGAGCGTGATTGGTATTCAGTCCATCGACACCGGGATCCTCGGGGCGGTGATCGCCGGGGTAATTATCTGGATGCTGCACGAGCGCTTCCACAATATCCGCCTGCCGGATGCCCTGGCCTTCTTCGGCGGCACCCGCTTTGTCCCGATCGTGACCCTGGTCGTTATGGGTCTGTTTGGTCTGATTATTCCGCTGATTTGGCCGGTCTTTGCGCTGGGCATCAACGGCATTGGCCGCATCATTAACGGTGCGGGAGATTTTGGTCCGATGATTTTCGGCACCGGCGAGCGTCTGCTGCTGCCGTTTGGCCTGCAGCATATCCTGGTGGCCCTGATTCGCTTCACCGAAGCGGGCGGCACCATGGAGGTGTGCGGTCACGACGTGAGCGGCGCGCTGACTATCTTCCAGGCGCAGCTGAGCTGCCCGACGACACACGGCTTCTCCGAAAGCGCAACCCGCTTCCTGTCTCAGGGTAAAATGCCTGCCTTCCTCGGCGGCCTGCCGGGTGCTGCGCTGGCAATGTATCACTGCGCGCGCCCGGAAAACCGTCATAAAATTAAAGGCCTGCTGATTTCCGGCGTGATCGCCTGCGTCGTGGGCGGTACCACCGAGCCTATCGAGTTCCTGTTCCTGTTCGTCGCACCGGTGCTGTATCTGATTCACGCGGTGCTGACCGGTCTGGGCTTCACCGTGATGGCGGTGCTGGGCGTCACCATCGGCAACACTGACGGCAACGTGATCGACTTCGTGGTGTTCGGGATCCTGCACGGCCTGTCGACTAAGTGGTATCTGGTCCCTGTCGTGGCGGCAATCTGGTTTGCAGTGTACTACGGGATCTTCCGCTTCGCCATCACCCGTTTTAACCTGAAAACGCCAGGACGCGATATTGATACGGCCACCAGCGTTGAACAGGCGGTTGCCGGTACCGTGGGCAAATCCGGCTATAACACCCCTGCCATTCTGGCGGCGCTGGGCGGTGCGGATAACATCACCTCGCTGGATAACTGCATTACCCGCCTGCGTTTGTCGGTGGCGGATATGTCAAAAGTGGATACCAACGCCCTCAAGGCCAACCGGGCCATCGGCGTGGTACAGTTAAACCAGCACAATTTGCAGGTGGTTATCGGCCCACAGGTACAGTCAGTGAAAGATGAGCTGGCGACCCTGATGCGAACAGTAGAAGCCTGATGCCTCAGCCCCCTCACCATGAGGGGGTTTTACGTTAAGGATTAAAGCATGTTTGATTTCTCAACCGTCGTGGATCGACACGGCACCTGGTGTACGCAGTGGGACTATGTCGCCGACCGCTTTGGCGCGGCGGATCTGCTGCCCTTCACCATCTCGGATATGGATTTCGCCACCGCCCCCTGCATAACCGACGCGCTGCAACAGCGCATTCATCACGGCGTGTTTGGCTATAGCCGCTGGAAAAACGACGAGTTTCTCGCCGCCGTCGCACACTGGTTCCAGCAGCGCTTTAACATCCGAATTGATACCGAAAGCGTGGTTTATGGCCCCTCCGTCATCTACATGGTCTCGGAACTGATTCGCCTCTGGTCAAAACCCGGCGACGGCGTGGTGGTTCACACCCCGGCATACGATGCCTTTTACAAAGCCATAGAGGGTAACGGGCGTCGTGTTGTGGCGGTTGAAATGGAAAAACAGGCCGCTGGCTGGCAGGGCAATATGGCAGCCCTCGAAGCGGTGCTGGCGAAACCGGAAAACAAAATTTTGCTGCTGTGCAGCCCGCAGAATCCGACCGGCAAGGTCTGGACGCGGGATGAATTGACGCAGATGGCGGAACTCTGCGAGCGCTATGACGTGGCGGTTATCAGCGATGAAATCCATATGGACATGGTGTGGGGAGAACATCGTCACACGCCGTGGACCGCAGTGGCGCGGAGCAAATGGGCGCTTCTGACCTCCGGTTCGAAAAGCTTTAACATTCCGGCGCTGACGGGGGCTTATGGCCTGATCGGCGATGAAGAGAGCCGTAACGGCTATCTCAGCGCGTTAAAAGGTCGGGACGGGCTCTCTTCCCCTTCCGTGCTGGCGCTAACGGCGCATATCGCCGCCTATCAGCAAGGGGGCCCGTGGCTGGATGCCCTGCGGGGTTATCTGGAAGAGAATCTGTTGTATATCGCTCAGGAAGTAAACCGCGCTTTTCCGAAACTCAACTGGCAGCCGCCGGAAGCGACCTATCTGGCCTGGATCGATCTGCGTCCGCTGAATATTGACGATCGGGCGCTGCAAAAAGTGCTGATTGAGCAGCAAAAGGTCGCCATCATGCCGGGATATACCTATGGAAAAGAGGGAAATGGCTTCGTACGCCTGAATGCAGGCTGCCCGCGCAGCAAGCTCGAGCAAGGGGTTCAACGCCTGATTGCCGGCATTAATACGCTTCTGTAATCAATTTGCGCAACGGAATATTCCCTTGCGCAAATAGCTTTTTACCCCGTTTTGTTTTTATAATATGGCGCACTTTAACCAGAAAAGAGTGCGACCATGATTGATACACGCCTGCCTTTAACTGATATTCATCGTCACCTTGACGGTAACATTCGTGCCCAAACCATCCTCGATCTTGGCCGCCAGTTCAATTTAACGCTTCCTGCTCAGACCCTTGAGTCCCTGATCCCTCACGTACAGGTGACCTCTAATGAACCGGACCTGGTCAGCTTCCTGAGCAAACTCGACTGGGGCGTGAAAATGCTGGCGTCGCTGGATGCCTGCCGCCGCGTGGCGTTTGAGAACATCGAAGATGCCGCCCGCAACGGCCTGCACTACGTCGAGCTGCGCTTCTCGCCGGGCTACATGGCGATGACCCACAACCTGCCCGTTGCAGGCGTCGTGGAAGCCGTCATTGAAGGCGTCCGCGAAGGGTGTAAAACCTTCGACGTTCAGGCTCGCCTGATCGGCATCATGAGCCGTACCTTCGGTGAAGCCGCCTGCCTGCAGGAGCTGGAAGCGCTGCTGGCCCATCGTGATGCCATCACCGCCGTCGATCTCGCCGGTGACGAGCTGGGCTTCCCGGGCAGCCTGTTCCTCTCCCACTTCAACCGCGCGCGCGATGCCGGCTGGCACATTACCGTGCACGCGGGTGAAGCGGCTGGCCCGGAAAGCATCTGGCAGGCCATCCGCGAGCTGGGCGCCGAACGTATCGGTCACGGCGTGAAGGCGGTAGAAGACCGCGTCCTGATGGATTTCCTGGCGGAGCAGCGTATCGGGATTGAGTCGTGCCTGACGTCTAACATTCAGACCAGCACCGTAGCATCGCTGTCGCAGCACCCGCTGAAAACGTTCCTTGAACACGGCGTGCTGGCCTCGCTGAATACGGACGATCCGGCGGTTCAGGGCGTGGATATCATTCACGAGTACAACATCGCAGCTCCGCAGGCGGGGTTGAGCCGCGAGCAGATCCGTCAGGCGCAGATCAACGGGCTGGAGATCGCCTTCCTGACGCCTGCAGAGAAGCAGGCGCTGCGGGATAAGGTGGCAACCGCGTAACCCCCTTTGCCGGGTGGCGGCTACGCCTTACCCGGCCAACAACAACGTCAAAAACTTATGCCAGACAGAGCGTCGCGCGATGTTTGGCAGATTCGATCCCCAGCTCAATCAGCTCCATAATCTGTATTGCCTGGCTGGCCGGAACCGGATTCTCTCCCGTGCCGTTCAGCGCATCGCGGATAGCGGCATAATACGCCGGATAGTTACCCGGTATCGTCAGCAAGGTCTCTTCGACCAGCTCGTCGCCTTCCACCCGCGTGACGACGCCGTCGCGCATATCATAGCCCCAGTCTTCCTGCGGCAGACGCTCACCGTTTTTCAGCCTGTCTTCCTGCGGATCGAGACCAAACTTCACGTAGCTGCCGCGCGTGCCGTGAATAATGTAACGGGCAGATTCTGCCGCCGCGACCATCGTCCCGTGCAGCACAATTCGCCGCTGCGGGTAACTGAGCACCGCGTGGAAGTAATCGGTCGTCTGCGCACCGGGCCTGAGCTGGGCCAGATCGACCGTCATGCTCACCGGCAGACCAAAGAGATTGACGGCCTGATCCAGCAGATGCGGGGCTAAATCATACCAGATACCGCTGCCAGGACCGGCCTGCTCGCGCCAGCGGTTTCGTACCTGCGGGCGAAAGCGGTCAAAGTGCGACTCAAAAAAGAGGATCTCCCCTAACGTACCTTCACTCAGAAGCCGTTTTACCGTCAGAAAATCACTGTCCCAGCGGCGGTTATGGAACACCGACAGCAGCCTGCCCAGACTCTTTGCCAGCGCATCCAGCTCGCGAGCCTGTGACAGTGTCACGGTAAAGGGTTTATCGACAACCACATGCTTCCCGGCTTCCAACGCGGCCTTTGCCAGCGGAAAGTGGGTATCGTTCGGCGTGGGAATGACGATTAAATCAATGTTTGGATCGTTGAAAAGATGTTTTGGTTCGGAGACAACCGGCACAGAAGGCCAGTCTGCATGGACTTTAGCAGCGTCGCTGCTGGATACCGCCGCCAGCGCCATCCCCGGCGTCCCGGCTATCAGAGGCGCATGGAACGTTTTGCTCGCGTACCCGTAACCAATAAGCCCAACGCGGATATTATCACTCATAGTGTCATCCTCTTTTAAGTCGTTCTTATTTCACACTGGCTAGTCTGGCATTAGCACGGATTAATAATGTGCCGTATGACGTAAAATAGCAGGTTATACGGATTGTTTTTGTTACATAGTATTAACCTACTGATTTTGTTTAAGGGAACCGTTCCCAAAGCCCTTGCCGCCAGAGAAACGTCGCTGTAACATTTGCGCCCTGTCTTTATGGATAAAGTACAATTACACATCATGACGTCAATTATTAATCGAATCATTGAATTAGCGGGATGGATTGTCCTTGGGGTGTCGGTCATTTTGCTGGGCGTTGCCAGCCATATCGATAACTACCAGCCGCCGGAGCCTGTCACCGTCGCTCAACCTAAGTAACCGGTTACTGCAATAAAGAGTGACATAATATGTCAGTTACTTATTGCCAGCCCCCGTGAACACGGTTAACCTTCTCTTCCAGGCATCGTCTGATGCCTGAATTTCAGCAAAGAAAACTCCTAATTTCGTCGCGTTACCTGAGTGGGCTGTTTACGTCTTTATTAATCCGTTTATTATTCGAACGAATTACCTTAACTGGTATTACTCACTTTTATATGGAAACTTATTAATATGACAGTTCAGGACTATTTATTAAAATTTCGCAAGATCAATTCGCTTGAGAGCCTGGAAAAACTGTTTGACCATCTGAACTACACCCTGTCGGATAATCAGGAAATCATTAATATGTATCGCGCCGCTGACCATCGCCGTGCGGAGCTGGTCTCCGGTGGCCGTTTGTTCAACGTCGGCGAAGTGCCAAAGTCCGTGTGGCGTTACGTTTTATAAGAGAGTAGCCATCCGCGCGAAATGTTATATACTCTCCGCCCTGCCAACTGGCTGTACAACATTTCGCGCAGATTATGGGAGAGTTCATGACCGCAACGCCTGGAGAACGCATTGGAGGCTGGTTAATCGCCCCACTGGCATGGCTGCTGGTTGCCTTATTAAGCGCATCACTTGCGCTGCTGCTTTATACCACCGCACTGATTACCCCTCACGCCATTCAGACTCTGTTGTCGCAAAGCGTGCTTAATATTGCTTTGTGGTTTGTGTCGTTCGTTTTCGCGATCGGGATGTGGTACTACACGCTGTGGCTGACCATCGCCTTCTTTAAGCGCCGTAAGAATGTGCCTAAGCACTACATTATCTGGCTGCTGGTTTCGGTCCTGCTGGCGGTGAAGGCGTTTGCTTTTTCGCCCGTTTCAGACGCGCTGGCCGTTCGTCAGCTGCTTTTCCCGTTGCTGGCCGCGGCGCTGCTGGTGCCCTACTTCAAGCGTTCGACGCGGGTGAAAAACACCTTCGTGAACCCGTAATAACCCTACAGATAACCTGTTGTCGCCTGCCTGGGTTTGTCCGATAATAGGCGGCTTTTTTATTTCAGGCTAAATAATGACCGATTACTTACTGCTCTTTGTCGGCACCGTGCTGGTTAACAACTTCGTTCTGGTGAAGTTCCTTGGCCTGTGCCCGTTTATGGGCGTTTCCAAAAAGCTGGAAACGGCAATGGGTATGGGGCTGGCGACGACCTTCGTCATGACGCTGGCGTCCATCTGCGCGTGGTGGATTGATACCTGGATCCTCATCCCGCTGGGGTTAACCTATCTCCGTACGCTGGCCTTTATTCTGGTTATCGCGGTGGTGGTGCAGTTTACCGAAATGGTGGTGCGCAAAACCAGCCCGGCGCTCTATCGCCTGCTGGGCATCTTCCTGCCGCTGATCACCACTAACTGCGCCGTTCTCGGCGTGGCGCTGCTGAACATCAACCTGGGTCATAACTTTATGCAATCGGCGCTGTATGGTTTTTCTGCGGCTGTCGGTTTCTCTCTGGTCATGGTGCTGTTTGCCTCTATTCGCGAGCGTCTGGCAGCAGCGGATATTCCTGCGCCCTTCCGCGGTAACGCGATTGCGCTGGTCACCGCCGGTTTAATGTCTCTGGCCTTTATGGGCTTTAGTGGTCTGGTGAAGTTGTAATGAATGCTATCTGGATTGCCATCGCCTCTATCAGCGTCCTGGGGTTGGTGTTTGGCCTTATCCTGGGTTACGCCTCCCGCCGTTTCGCGGTAGAGGACGATCCCGTTGTTGAGAAAATTGATGAGCTTCTGCCGCAAAGCCAGTGCGGGCAGTGTGGCTACCCGGGCTGCCGCCCTTACGCTGAAGCGGTAGGCATCCAGGGCGAAAAAATTAACCGCTGCGCCCCCGGCGGCGAAGCAGTCATGCTGAAAATTGCCGCCCTGCTTAACGTTGATCCGCAGCCGGTTGATGGCGACGCGGACGTGCAGGAGCCGGTCCGCGCGCTGGCCGTGATCGACGAAGCGAACTGCATCGGCTGTACCAAATGTATTCAGGCCTGCCCGGTCGACGCCATTGTTGGCGCAACGCGCGCCATGCACACCGTGGTGGCGGACCTGTGCACCGGCTGTAACCTCTGCGTAGCCCCCTGCCCGACGCAATGTATCGAGCTGCGCCCGGTTGAAACGACTACCGAAAGCTGGAAATGGGATCTTCAAACCATTCCGGTTCGCAATATTCCTGTGGAACAACATGCTTAAGTTATTTTCTGCTTTCAGAAAAGAGAAGATTTGGGACTTTGACGGCGGTATTCACCCACCAGAGATGAAAACCCAGTCTAACGGCACGCCGCTGCGTCAAATACCGCTGGCGACCCGTTTCGTCATGCCGCTCAAGCAGCACATTGGCGCTGAGGGTGAGCTGTGCGTGAAAGAAGGCGATACGGTTCTTCGCGGTCAGCCGCTGACCTCTGGTCGCGGACGTATGCTGCCGGTGCACGCCCCCACCTCCGGTAAGGTGGTCGCCATCGCTCCTCATACGGTGCCGCATCCGTCAGCGCTCTCAGAGCTGAGCGTGATTATTGAAGCCGACGGCGAAGACCGCTGGATCGACCGCGATGGCTGGAGCGACTACCGCTCCCGCAGCCGCGAGGCGCTTATCGAGCGCATTCATCAGTTCGGCGTTGCTGGCCTCGGCGGCGCAGGCTTCCCGACCGGCGTCAAGCTGCGCGGCGGTGGCGATAACATTCAGACGCTGATTATCAACGCCGCCGAATGCGAACCGTACATCACCGCCGACGATCGTCTGATGCAGGACTGCGCCGCCCAGGTGGTGGAAGGCATCCGCATCCTCGCGCACATTCTGCAGCCGCGAGAAGTGCTGATCGGTATCGAAGACAATAAACCGCAGGCTATCTCAATGCTGCGCGCCGTGCTGGCGGGCAGTCACGATATTAGCCTGCGCGTTATCCCGACCAAATACCCCTCTGGCGGTGCTAAACAGCTGACGCAAATTCTCACCGGCAAGCAGGTTCCGCACGGCGGACGCTCTTCAGATATCGGCGTGCTGATGCAGAACGTCGGGACCGCGTACGCCGTGAAGCGCGCGGTGATCGACGGCGAGCCGCTGACCGAACGCGTGGTAACGCTGACCGGGGAAGCGGTCTCTCGTCCGGGCAACGTCTGGGCGCGTCTGGGTACGCCGGTGCGTCACCTGCTGGAGCAGGCTGAGTTTTGCCCGGCCAGCGACCAGATGGTGATCATG
The DNA here is from genome assembly GCF_000612205.1 of Enterobacter sp. 5-4. NCBI lineage: Bacteria > Pseudomonadati > Pseudomonadota > Gammaproteobacteria > Enterobacterales > Enterobacteriaceae > Enterobacter > Enterobacter sp. 5-4. The sequence continues at coordinate 139,930 of NZ_JFHW01000009.1, forward strand.
GGCGGCCCGCTGATGGGCTTTACCCTGCCGTGGCTCGATGTGCCGGTAGTGAAAATCACCAACTGCCTGCTCGCCCCTTCCCCGACCGAGATGGGTGAAGAGCAGGAAGAAAAAGGCTGTATTCGCTGCAGCGCCTGTGCCGACGCCTGCCCGGCGGATCTACTTCCGCAGCAGCTGTACTGGTACAGCAAAGGCCAGCTGCACGACAAGGCGACAGCCCATAACCTGGCCGACTGCATCGAATGCGGCGCCTGCGCCTGGGTCTGCCCTAGCAACATTCCTCTGGTGCAGTATTTCCGCCAGGAGAAGGCGGAAATTTATGCCATCTCCATGGAAGAAAAACGCGCGGCGGAAGCCAAGGCACGCTTTGAAGCGCGCCAGGCGCGACTGGAACGCGAGAAAATCGCCCGTCAGGAGCGCCATAAGCAGGCCGCCGTTCAGCCCGGCGAGAAAGATCAGGATGCGATTACTGCCGCACTGGCTCGCGTTCGCGAGAAAAAAGCGACCGCGGCGCAGCCTGTGGTGATCCCAGCCGGCGAGAAGCCGGACAACAGCGAAGCCATTGCGGCGCGTGAAGCGCGTAAAGCTCAGGCTCGCGCCCGTCAGGCTGAAAAAGCGCAAACGGTCCAGGCAGAGACGGAGATCGACCCGCGTAAAGCCGCCGTTGAGGCGGCGATAGCCCGCGCTAAAGCGCGCAAAGCCGGCGAACAGAACGTGGTGGTTGAGCAGGAAGCGGTCGACCCTCGCAAAGCGGCCGTTGAGGCAGCGATTGCCCGTGCCAAAGCCCGCAAAGCGGCGCAGCAGACGCCAACCGCAGAACCCGACGCGCCGGTCGATCCGCGTAAAGCCGCCGTCGAAGCGGCGATTGCCCGCGCTAAAGCCCGCAAAGCGGCGCAGCAGGATGAGCAACCGCAGGCCGCCAACGATGACCCGCGCAAAGCCGCCGTCGCCGCCGCCATTGCGCGCGTTCAGGCAAAGAAAGCCGCACAGCAAGCAGTTAACGAGGATTAAATGGTTTTCAGAATCGCAAGCTCCCCTTACACCCACAATCAGCGCCAGACATCGCGCATTATGATGCTGGTCTGCCTGGCGGCGCTGCCGGGCATTGCCGTTCAGTGCTGGTTTTTCGGCTGGGGAACCCTGTTCCAGATAATCCTGGGCTGTGCCAGCGCCTTAGCGGCGGAAGCCCTTGTCCTTAAGCTGCGCAAGGCGGCGGTCTCCCGCATTCTGGCCGATAACTCCGCGCTGCTGACCGGGCTGCTGCTGGCGATCAGTATCCCGCCGTTTGCTCCATGGTGGATGGTGGTCCTCGGCACCGTGTTTGCCGTGATCATTGCCAAACAGCTGTATGGCGGACTCGGCCATAACCCGTTTAACCCGGCGATGATCGGCTACGTGGTGCTGCTGATCTCCTTCCCGGTACAGATGACCAGCTGGCTGCCACCGCACGAGATTGCGGCCACGGTTCCGGGCTTCATGGATGCTCTGCACGTGATCTTTACCGGCCATACGGCGCTCGGTGCCGATATGAACGCGCTGCGCATGGGCGTGGACGGGATCAGCCAGGCGACGCCGCTTGATACCTTTAAAACGTCCCTGCATGCCGGACACAGCGTTGAGCAGATCATGAAATCCGCCATCTACAGCGGCGTACTGGCGGGTGCCGGCTGGCAGTGGGTCAACCTGGCGTATCTGCTGGGCGGCCTGTTCCTGCTGCAGCAGAAAGCCATCCGCTGGCATATTCCGGTCAGCTTCCTCGTGACGCTGGCGGTCTGCGCCACGCTGGGCTGGGTATTCTCTCCTGAATCACTGGCCAGCCCGCAGCTGCACCTGCTCTCCGGGGCAACCATGCTGGGTGCCTTCTTTATCCTGACGGATCCGGTGACGGCCTCAACGACTAACCGCGGGCGCCTGATCTTCGGCGCGCTGGCAGGCCTGCTGGTCTGGCTCATCCGCAGCTTTGGCGGGTACCCGGACGGCGTGGCTTTTGCCGTCCTGCTTGCCAACATTACCGTTCCGCTCATCGACTATTACACGCGTCCGCGCGTGTACGGTCATCGCTAAGGGTCTCGCCATGTTCAAAACGATGCAAAAACACGGCGTCACGCTGGCTGTCTTCGCCGCGGTCCTGACAGGGCTGACGGCGCTGGTAAATGCGCTGACCAAAACGACCATCGAAGAGCAGGCCTCGAAGCAGCAAAAGGCGCTGTTCGATCAGGTGATCCCGTCCGACTTCTACGATAACGACCTGCAAAAAAGCTGCTTTGTGGTAGACGCGCCGCAGCTTGGGAAAGGCCCGCACCGCCTCTTTATTGCCCGCAAAGGGGATAAACCGGTCGGCGCGGTGATGGAAGCGACGGCGCCTGACGGCTATTCCGGTGCCATTCAGCTGCTTGTGGGCAGCGATTTCTCCGGCACCATACTGGGCACCCGCGTGACGGAACACCATGAAACGCCGGGTCTTGGCGATAAAATTGAAACCCGTCTGAGCGACTGGATTTTGCACTTTGCCGGTAAAGTGATCCATGGTGAAGATGACACCGCGTTTGCGGTGAAGAAAGATGGCGGCGAGTTCGACCAGTTCACCGGGGCGACCATCACCCCACGTGCGGTGGTGAATGCCGTAAAACGAGCCGGGCTGTACGCTGAAACGCTGCCCGCGCAAATCAACAATCTTCCGGCCTGTGAGGAGTAATCATGAGCCAGGTTAAAGAGGTTATTGTCCAGGGGTTGTGGAAAAACAACTCCGCGCTGGTTCAGCTTCTGGGGATGTGCCCACTGCTGGCGGTGACATCCACCGCCACCAACGCGCTCGGTCTGGGTCTGGCAACCACGCTGGTATTGACCCTGACCAACCTCTCCATCTCTGCCCTGCGCCGCTGGACGCCGTCGGAAATTCGTATTCCTATTTACGTCATGATCATTGCGTCGGTGGTCAGTATTGTTCAGATGCTGATTAACGCCTACGCGTTCGGTCTGTACCAGTCGCTCGGGATCTTCATTCCCCTTATCGTCACCAACTGTATCGTGGTCGGGCGTGCGGAAGCCTTTGCGGTGAAAAACAGTCCGGCCATGTCGGCGCTGGACGGTTTTTCTATTGGCATGGGTGCCACCTGCGCCATGTTCGTGCTGGGCTCGCTGCGCGAGATCCTCGGCAACGGTACGCTGTTTGACGGCGCTGATGCGCTGCTGGGCGGCTGGGCCAAAGCGCTGCGCATTGAAGTGTTCCACACCGATACGCCATTCCTGCTGGCGATGCTGCCGCCTGGCGCGTTTATTGGTCTTGGCATGATGCTGGCGATAAAATACCTGATTGACGAGAAACGTAAGCGCCGCGCGGCTGAGCGCAGCGTTCTGGAAGGGACACCCGAGAAGGCCTCATGAATAAAGAAAAGCGCATTGCGATCCTGACCCGTCTGCGGGACGAGAACCCGCACCCGACGACGGAGCTGAATTTTACCTCCCCGTTTGAGCTGCTGATCGCCGTGTTGCTCTCTGCACAGGCTACCGACGTGAGCGTCAATAAAGCCACCGCCCTGCTCTATCCGGTCGCCAATACGCCGAAGGCCATGCTGGAGCTGGGCGTGGAAGGCGTGAAGTCCTATATCAAAACCATCGGCCTGTTTAACAGCAAAGCCGAGAACGTCATCAAGACCTGCCGGATCCTGCTGGAGCAGCACGGAGGCGAAGTGCCGGAAGACCGCGCTGCGCTGGAAGCCTTGCCGGGCGTGGGGCGTAAAACGGCGAACGTGGTGCTCAATACCGCGTTTGGCTGGCCCACTATCGCCGTCGATACGCATATCTTTCGCGTCTCTAACCGGACCAACTTCGCGCCGGGGAAAAATGTCGAGCAGGTCGAAGAGAAGCTGCTGAAAGTGGTTCCGGCGGAATTTAAGGTTGACTGCCATCACTGGCTGATTCTGCACGGTCGTTACACGTGTATTGCCCGTAAGCCTCGCTGCGGCTCCTGCATTATTGAAGATCTCTGCGAATATAAAGAAAAAGTGTACCCCTGAGGCATCTCAAACCCCTGGCTAAAGAAGGGCTTTCAAACGCTCTTCTTTTGACCGTTATTTGTCCGCCTTTCGTTTCGCCTCACCTGTCACTTATTCGGCTCTTTAACGCTGAAACAGGTTAATACTTTTTTCATAGCCGAAAATTTCTATACATCTGTGATCGCGATCACCCTGATAACTTCATGTTGTATTTTTGTTGTCAAAATCGACCTAAACCCTTTATCTGACAAGACACTCCTCTTTCTTTGCCGACGATAAGACCAGCTATTTTTCAGAATATGGGCTATATCACTGCCACAAGCGGCAAATAGCAGAACATATCGCCAACAGCCCGTACTGACCGGTGATTACCAGTCGAAAAAACTACCTTTACTCAGCGTATGAAATTTAACGCTGAATAACATTTGCATGAACCGACGATTATACCACCCAGGATATATGTAACAGATTATTACAAACGTATTGCCAGATGGGGCAGGATAGTGAACATTACCCGCCGTTTCTCCTCCCAATATAACTATAAGGCGTATGGACTACGGCCATCACGCTATGAACACCCCCGTTAATATGGGATGTAAAAAAAGAGGTATATGTGTCGACTGCAAACAATAAACCAACAGATGAAAGCGTGAGTCTGAACGCTTTTAAACAACCTAAAGCGTTCTATCTCATCTTCTCTATCGAGTTATGGGAGCGTTTTGGTTACTACGGCCTGCAAGGGATCATGGCGGTTTACCTGGTGAAACAGCTGGGTATGTCCGAAGCCGATTCCATCACGCTGTTCTCCTCCTTCAGTGCCCTGGTCTATGGTCTGGTTGCTATCGGCGGCTGGCTGGGTGATAAAGTTCTGGGTACTAAGCGCGTCATTATGCTGGGCGCCATTGTTCTGGCGATTGGCTATGGACTGGTAGCATGGTCAGGGCATGATGCCGCTGTCGTGTATATGGGCATGGCCACGATCGCCGTGGGTAACGGTCTGTTCAAAGCGAACCCGTCTTCCCTGCTCTCTACCTGCTACAGCAAAGACGATCCTCGTCTGGACGGTGCATTTACCATGTACTACATGTCCATCAACATCGGTTCGTTCTTCTCGATGCTGGCAACCCCATGGCTCGCAGCGAAATTCGGCTGGAGCGTGGCGTTTGCGCTGAGCTTCGTCGGTATGCTGATCACCGTGGTGAACTTCCTGTTCTGCCGCAGCTGGGTTAAAAACTACGGTTCAAAACCAGACTTCGAGCCTGTGCATATGGGCAAACTGCTGGCGACCATCGTAGGCGTTGTGGTCCTGGCGGCCATCGCTACCTGGCTGCTGCACAACCAGGGTATCGCACGTGCCGTTCTGGGCGTTGTGGCGCTGGGTATCGTGGTTATCTTCGCGAAAGAAGCATTCGCTATGCAGGGTGCTGCCCGTCGTAAGATGATCGTGGCCTTCATTCTGATGCTGGAAGCGATTATCTTCTTCGTGCTGTACAGCCAGATGCCAACCTCTCTGAACTTCTTCGCCATTCGTAACGTTGAGCACTCTATTCTGGGCATCGCGTTCGAACCGGAGCAGTATCAGGCACTGAACCCGTTCTGGATCATGATTGGTAGCCCGATTCTGGCCGCGATCTATAACAAGATGGGCGACCGTCTGCCAATGCCGCACAAGTTTGCTATCGGTATGGTGCTGTGTTCCGGCGCGTTCCTGGTGCTGCCGCTGGGTACCAAATTTGCTACCGACGCCGGTATCGTATCCGTTAACTGGCTGATCCTGAGCTACGCGCTGCAGTCTATCGGCGAACTGATGATCTCTGGTCTGGGTCTGGCAATGGTTGCACAGCTGGTTCCGCAGCGTCTGATGGGCTTCATTATGGGTAGCTGGTTCCTGACCACTGCCGGTGCAGCAATTATCGCCGGTAAGATTGCGAACCTGATGGCCGTGCCGGAAAACGTCACTGACCCACTGGTTTCCCTGAACGTCTACGGTACCGTGTTCATGCAGATTGGTATCGCGACTGCCGTTATTGCCGCTCTGATGCTGCTGACCGCACCGAAACTGAATCGCATGACTCAGGACGACGACAAGACCGCTAAGGCGACCAAAACCGCTACTGCGTGAAATCCGTGAGAAACGACTGACCAGAAGCCGCTAATTGATTAGCGGCTTTTTTTTTATCCGTTTGCGCACTAACATAGCTGAAACCTCAGCGAAAAGGAGTTACCGATGAAACTGTTCTACAAACCGGGCGCGTGCTCTCTTGCTTCCCATATCACCCTGCGCGAGAGCGGCAAAGATTTCACGCTGGATGGCGTTGATCTGATGAAAAAACGTCTGGAAAACGGCGATGACTTTCTTGCCATTAACCCGAAAGGACAGGTTCCGGCGCTCCTGCTGGATGACGGTACCCTGCTGACCGAAGGCGTGGCGATTATGCAGTTCCTGGCCGATAGCGTGCCCGATCGCCAGCTGCTGGCCCCGGTCAGTACGATTTCTCGCTATAAAACGCTGGAATGGCTGAACTACATTGCCACCGAGCTGCACAAAGGCTTTACGCCGCTGTTCCGCCCGGATACGCCGGAAGAGTTTAAGCCGACCCTGCGCGCCCTGCTGGAGAAAAAGCTGCAGTACGTTAACGAATCGCTGAAAGACGAACAGTGGATTGGCGGCTCGCGCTTCACGATCGCTGATGCGTACCTGTTCACCGTGCTGCGCTGGGCACGTGCGGTTAAGCTGAATCTGGAAGGGTTAGACCACATTGCATCGTATATGAAACGCGTGGCTGAACGTCCTGCGGTGGCTGCAGCGCTGAAAGCGGAAGGTCTTAACTAATATCGCCGGCGGCGCTGCGCTGGCACGGGCCTACGGGTTTTGTAGGCCGGGTAAGCGCAGCGCCACCTGGCATCGTTTAAAGCTGGGTTGCGCTGAAATAGTGCTCCGGCTTCGCGATACGATCCTGTGCCGCGACCACCTGCAGTTCATATTCCTGCATCTCTTTCGTCGCAATCATAATTTCGTACACCGCTGCCGTAACGTGCTCCAGCGCGTCCCTCACCGTTGCACCCTGAAGCAGTTTCACCAGCAGCAGTCCGCTGGTCACATCGCCCACGCCCACCGGCTGACGCGTGCCAAAATCCACCAGCGGGCGGCTGATATGCCAGGCATCCTCTTTCGTCACCAGCAGCATCTCAAAGCGATCCTGGCTTAGCCCTGCGCGCGCGAGGTGTTTTACCAGCACAACCTCAGGCCCCTGCGCGATCAGCTCGCGTGACGCGCTTACGGCCTCTTTTACGCTGTTAACCGGATGCTCGCAGAGAATTTCCAGTTCGACCAGGTTTGGCGCAATGATATCGCTGGCGGGCAGCGCATGGCGAACGTGGAATTCTGCCACGCCTGGCGCCACGATACAGCCTTTTTCCGGATGGCCCATAACGGGGTCGCAGAAGTATTTTGCCGACGGGTTGGCAGCCTTTACCTGACGCACGATGCCGAGGATATGTTCCCCCTGCTCCGCTGAACCAAGATAACCGCTCAATACGGCGTCACAGCGCTTGAGCTGGTCGATATCGGCAATGCCCTGCACAACCTCGGTGAGGTGCGAAGGCGGCATCACGCAGCCGGTCCATTTGCCATACTGCGTGTGGTTAGAGAACTGAACGGTATTGAGGGGCCAGACGTTGACGCCGAGGCGGCGCATCGGGAATTCCGCAGCGCTGTTGCCAGCATGTCCAAAAACAACGTGGGACTGAATGGCGAGGATGTTCTTCATTTTATGCTTACCAAACCCTGAAAAAACAAAAGGGGCGTGGTTTCCCACGCCCCTCGAGACTGTTAATTATTTCCAGCAGACAAGGCAGTAGTTTTTCTTACCGCGACGCAGCAGGGTGTAGCGGCCATACAGACGGTCGCCATCAACAAAGGTGTATTCCGGGTCAGCCTGCTTTTCACCGTTGATGGTGATCGCGTTTGAGGCGATGGTTTTACGCGCCTGACCGCGGGAAGGCTGCAGCTCAGAATCCACCAGCGCCTGCATCAGGTCAGCCCCTTTCTCCATCTCAACCATTGGCACGCCGTCCTGCGCCAGCTGTTCGAAGTCCGCTTCGCTCAGATCGCTCAGGGTACCGTTGAACAGGCTTGCGGTAATGCGTTTTGCCGCGGCCAGACCTTCTTCACCGTGAACCAGTTTGGTCACTTCATCTGCCAGCACGTACTGCGCGCGCGGCGCTTTACCGCTGTTCTTGTCTTCTTCTTCCAGCGCGTTGATCTCTTCAATGTCCATAAAGGTGAAGAACTTCAGGAAGCGGTAAACATCGGCGTCCGCCGTGTTGATCCAGAACTGGTAGAATTTGTACGGGCTGGTTTTCTTCGGATCGAGCCATACCGCACCGCCTTCCGTCTTACCGAATTTGGTGCCGTCTGCTTTAGTGATCAGCGGAACGGTCAGACCAAAGACCTGATTCTGGTGCAGGCGACGGGTCAGGTCGATACCGGAGGTAATATTACCCCACTGGTCAGAACCGCCAATCTGCAGGGAAACACCGTGCAGTTTGTTCAGGCAGGCAAAGTCATACCCCTGCAGCAGGTTGTAGGAGAACTCGGTAAAGGAGATACCCTGGTCGTCACGGTTCAGACGCTGCTTCACGGCCTCTTTGTTAATCATCTGGTTAACAGAGAAGTGCTTGCCGATGTCACGCAGGAAGGTCAGCACGTTCATGCTGCCAAACCAGTCGTAGTTGTTCGCGGCAATCGCGGCGTTATCGCCACAGTTGAAGTCGAGGAACGGTGCAACCTGTTTGCGGATCTTATCGACCCACTCCTGCACGGTATCTTCGGTGTTCAGTTTACGCTCAGCGGCTTTGAAGCTTGGGTCACCAATCAGACCGGTCGCGCCGCCCACCAGGGCAACAGGCTTATGGCCCGCCATCTGGAAGCGTTTCAGGCATAACAATGGAACAAGATGCCCCAAATGCAAGCTGTCAGCGGTGGGATCGAAGCCGCAATAGAGCGCGATCGGGCCTTGCGCCAGTCGCTCTGCTAACGCTTCCTCGTCCGTCACCTGGGCCACGAGGCCCCGCTCTTGCAATTGTTTAATCAAGTTACTGCTTGCCATCAAATTCTCCATGTATAAACGACTGCACCTTTGCCGGTACACGACTTTTCGCCTGATGCGAAAGGACCATAGAATAAAGCGCAAGCGCGGTGTGCGCTAGCGCTTAAATCAACAAATTTCGGGGATTACGGCGCCAGTCTGTCGATTTTCCAGCCGCCATTCTCGCGCTGGTATAAAAAGCGGTCGTGCAGGCGATGTTCGCCCCCCTGCCAGAACTCGATTTGCTCAATCGGGATGCGGAAACCACCCCAGAAGCTCGGCAGCGGGATTTCACCCTGCTGGAACTTCTGCTTCAGCTCGAGGAATTTACTTTCCAGCACGCCGCGGGCGGAAATGCGGCTGGACTGTTTTGATACCCAGGCGCCAATCTGGCTGTCACGCGGACGACTGTGGAAATACTTCACCACTTCCAGCGTCGAGAGACGTTCCGCTTTGCCGGTCACCATGACCTGACGTTCCAGCATGTGCCACGGGAACAGCAGGCTGATACGCGGATTGTTTTCCAGATGGTGCGCTTTGCGGCTGCCAAGGTTGGTATAGAACACCAGCCCTTTCTCGTCATAATGCTTGAGCAATACGATACGCTGATACGGTTGACCGTTTTCATCTACCGTTGCGACAACCATCGCCGTTGGGTCGGCAAGTTTCGCTTCGCAGGCCTGTTTCAGCCAGCGTTCAAAAAGCACAAGGGGTTCAGCGGGAAGATCCTGGCGACGCAGGCCGCCTTTGGTGTATTCACGGCGCAGATGCGCAATTTGCTGCAGTTCGTCGTTATCTGACATGGCGTTAGCTGACATTGAGAGTGGGTGGCGCTATTGTGCGCCGCCCCTGTAAAAATCTCAACGCTTCGGATTTTCGAGCTGGCAATTGTTCAGCACAATACGGTCGCGTTTGTAGACCGTGGCGCTGTCGCCTTTCGACCAGAAGACATAGATACCGTCGGTGTAGCGTGCGCCCGAGGCCGAAATGCCCTGCTTCAGCGTCAGCAATTTATTGTCGTAAACAAAACTGGCTTCCTGGCGCGGATTGTTCAGCTTCACGGTCAGCGGTTTTTCGTCGCAGCGATACTCCAGGGTATCGGTCTGCATGCGCTCAACGAGCTGGTTGTAGACGCTGCATCCTGACAGCAGCAAAGGGGCGGCAATAAGAAGAAGTTTTTTCATGGGCATATTCCGAAGACTATCCTGGTCCTGGAGGGCATGGCTGCCCCCCTGTTTCGTTCCATTCTAACGACGACGCGCCGCGCTGAATTTCAGTTAACTCTGATTATGACGCGGATTTGCCGGGAAAATCGCCCCTAGCACGCTCGCCTCGCGCGCGCCGGTTACCGACGGTAAATTGCCCGGCAGCCCGGCAACGGTGCGCCAGGCAAGCCAGGCAAAGGCCAGCGCCTCCATATCATCCCCGCTGATGCCGGCCTCATCGGTCGTCGACACTTCGGTACCCGGCAGTAGCCCCGCAAGACGCGCCATCACCAGCGGGTTACGGCTTCCCCCGCCGCACACCAGCAGGCGTTCACATCCGCCGCTAAGCAGCACCTGTTCAGAAATCGACACGGCCGTAAGCTCGGCAAGCGTCGCCTGAACATCCTGGGGCGCGAGCGCCGGGAAAGACGCCAGCTGGCGCTCAAGCCAGCCAAAGTTGAAGTATTCACGCCCCGTGCTTTTCGGTGCCGGTAAGGCAAAATAAGGATCGCTCAACATGGACTGCAGCAGCGGGAGAATCACCTTACCCTCACTCGCCCACTCCGCGTTTTTATCATACGGTTGCCCGCACTGACGCCAGATCCAGGCATCCATTAACATATTGCCCGGGCCGGTATCGTAGCCGCGGACCGGCTGCCCCGGAATAAGCATCGACAGATTGGCGATCCCACCAATGTTGAGCACCATACGCCGTTCTGAAGGGTGCGCCAGTAGTGCCTGATGAAACGCGGGCACCAGCGGTGCGCCCTGTCCGCCAAGGGCAATATCGCGACGACGGAAATCGCCGACCACCGTGACGCCCGTCTTCGCCACAATCTGGTTGTTATCGCCGATTTGCAGGGTGTGCGGGGCATCGCCGATGGGTTCATGCCAGACCGTTTGTCCGTGACACCCGATGGCCACCACATCCTGCGGACGAAGATGTTCTTTTTGCATCAAAGCCTGCACCGCATCTGCAAACAGCGCCCCCAGGCTGACATCCAGCTGTCCAAGCTGCGAAAGGGTCAGCTGCTGCCCCTGACAGATACTGAGAATATCCTCTTTCAGTGAAATGGGGATTGGCCAGGTCAGGCTCGCCTGCTGCGCCACCATGTTCTCATCAATGGCGGCCAGAACGACATCTACCCCATCCAGACTGGTGCCTGACATCACACCAATGTAGCGACCCGATTTCATGCGCTTTCCTTACGTTGCGTGGGCTAAGGATATCCACTCAACCATAAACGGCGTCGCTTTGCCATCCGGCAATAATATTTTTTAACAATGTCAGACGGGTAGCGTGGGCGGATCCTGTTTATGTCTCGTTAAGTCAAATTCAAGTACAATTTTCCTATTGTTAGTGCAAAGATATGAACGATGGCCCCTTATGCCATATAATTTAGCCATAACGGATGCCCCCCATCGGGCGTTTTTGGTGAACAGGAGATTCAAATGATTTTACGTGTACTGGGCGTTTCGCTGATTGGTTTAACTCTGGCTGGCTGTGTGAATGACAGTTCACTTTCTGGCGACGTTTATAGCGCTTCTGAAGCGAAACAGGTTCAGAACGTGACTTACGGTACCGTTGTTAACGCACGCCCTGTACAGATTCAGGGTGGTGATGAAAACAACGTGATGGGCGCCATCGGCGGTGCCGTTCTGGGTGGTTTCCTGGGTAATACCGTCGGCGGCGGTACGGGCCGTTCTCTGGCAACAGCCGCAGGCGCAGTAGCCGGTGGTGTAGCAGGCCAGGGTGTTCAGGGTGCGATGAACAAAACCCAGGGCGTCGAGCTGGAAATTCGTAAAGACGACGGCAGCACCATTATGGTTGTTCAGAAACAAGGCAGCACCCGCTTCTCCGCAGGTCAGCGCGTTGTGCTGGCAAGCAACGGAAGCCAGGTGACCGTTTCTCCACGATAATTAAAAATGGATGTGGCCATTGGGCCACATCCATTTACAATATACATCACTTATACGAATATTTTTACAAAATATATTCGCTCCACAAATATTTAATCTCATCGTATATTGTCTCCGCGCAAAGTATTTATTGCATTACTTGCTTAGACTCTTCGCAATTACCTCTTCATGATTTATTTCTCATTTTGTAAAAACTTATATGCTTGCGAATAGTCGTTGTCTAAAAGGTCGTTATATCTCGTTCTGTTTCGGTTGCCTTGTCGTCATCGGAATATTACAAGCTCTCTTTTCAAAAGTGGTTGAATGGGTTCCCTCCTTCTCGCCTCTTTTGTTCCCTACGCTCACCATTTTTTTACTCGTGTTTCACCTGTTTATTGCCTGCTTTATGGCAATGAAATACTGGTGTGATAAGCGGCGGCTCTATCTGATTGCGATCGCCTTTGCCTTTGCCGGTTCGGCACTGTTGATGGTCGGAACGCTGTCCAGCTTTCCAGCATGGCTGAACCTCTATCAGTTCAACGTCGTGAACTACAACGATGCGATGATCTACTTTATGTTCCGCCACTTTTTAATGGCGGTGTTGTTCATCGTTGCGGCAGTACTCTATCCTACGCGCGATTACCCTTTTTCACGGTTGGCGCATATCTCAATTGTGAGCGGGGCGTTTCTCTTTACCGCCTGTGTTGTGGGACTGGCCTGGATATATTCCAGTCACTCGCCCTTGTTATCCATTGACCTGGTTGATAACGAAACCCGTCAGTTTATGGTGCTCTGGAGCCAATGCATAAATATTTCTTTAATTGTCTTCTGGGTGGTTTCATTAGTAACGCTGATGTTTGTCACGCGCGTGCGCAATTTATTCTGGGTAGGCGGAAATTTCCTGTGCGTTTGCTATATCGTCACGCTCGCCATGCTGTTAGTAGGCGGACATGCTGAAGATATATCGTGGTATCGCGCCCGGCTATTTGAAACCGTCGCTACGCTGATGATTATTTTTGTACTGCTCTACGACGTCTTCATGCTGTACCGTGATTCCCATTTAAAATATCAGCAGTCATATCAAAATTCGATTCGCGATCCGCTTACGCGCCTGTATAACCGCAGCTATTTTTATGAATCGTTAAACCAGGCGCTGGACATGGCGAAACCCAGCCGCCCAGTTTCGGTTATCGTCAGCGATCTCGACCGCTTCAAGCGTATCAACGATAACTATGGCCACCTTCAGGGAGACAAAGTCTTACAGTTTGTCGCCAATCTGCTGATGGATTCCGTACGCCCGCAGGACATCGCGGCTCGAATCGGCGGTGAGGAGTTTGTGCTGATGCTGGCCAACACCTCTTCAGATGCAGCCCACCAGGTGGCGGAACGTATTCGGTTGAAGCTAAGCAGCTTTGATAAAACCAGCAGCGGAGGGCAGCTACCTGAGCCGATTACCATCAGCATGGGAGTATTTACGGCGACGTCATCGACCGTGACCGCAGAAGCGTGCGTGGAGAGTGCCGACAAGGCGATGTATGAAGCGAAGGAGACAGGCCGTAATCGAGTGGTGGTCTTTAAATAAAAAAAGGCCTTGCTGCTGCAAGGCCTTAGTGTTGATCAGTCGCGAGACTGTAGCTCATGGATGTTTTGCTCAAGGCGAGCAATGAGGCTAATGAGCATTTCCAGCTCCGCCGGTGAAACGCCTGAAAGGATTTCACCGCGCGTTTTGGTAATCACAGCTTCCATTTCAGTAATGATAGGCGCCGCTTTCTCAGTGAGTTTTATCCGCTTGGCGCGACGATCGCTGGCGCAGGTTTGTCGGGAGATCAGCCCCTTCTCTTCCAGCTGGTCAAGCGTGCGCACCAGTGACGGTTGCTCAATGCCTATCGCTTTTGCCAGTTGAATTTGCGACTGGTCGGGCGGCAGCTGATGAATGTTGTGCAGCGTGACCCAATGCGTCTGCGTCAATTCCAGAGGTTTCAGGCGATGGTCAATCAGAGCACGCCAGACGCGTACCAACCTTGCCAGATCAGAACCTAATGGCGATTCCAATTTCATCTCCTTATAATTAGCTTGCTAAGTTATTATACTGATTTTAGAATAGTGTGCAGCATTTGTAATGGCAAAACAAATGCAATACTGCATTCATCTAACTCAAAAGTATGACTTACACTGAATTGTGATGCTTCTTCATACTCAGACAAGCCAACACGGCATTCTGTTCACTGCAAAGGATCTCTGCTCGTGACCTTTTTTCATCGCTCAGAGGGTTTACCCCTCCAGGACCTGATCTTCGGTGCGTCAGTCTACTTTCCCCCTCTGTTTAAGGCCGTGCTGGTGGGCTTTATTCTCTGGCTCATCGCGCATCGCCTGCTTCGCGACTGGATGTATTCCGGCGAAATCTGGCATCCCATGCTGATGGATCTTTCCCTGTTTGCCCTCTGTGTATGCCTGGGCCTTGCTGTTCTGATCGTGTGGTGACTATGCCCCTGAAAACGCTGAAGTACTTTTCCACCCTGTTTGTTCTGGTCCTTGCGCTGGTCGCCGGATGGTGGCTCTGGAATTATTACATGCAGTCACCCTGGACGCGTGACGGTAAGATTCGCGCTGAGCAGGTCAGCATTACCCCGCAGGTATCGGGAAGCATTACGTCGCTGCTGGTTAAGGATAACCAGTACGTTAAAAAGGGAGAGGTTTTATTCCGAATCGACGACACCCCGTACCATATCGCGATTCTGAATGCCCAGGCGCAGCTGGCAAAAGCCCAGTCTGATCTGGCAAAGGCCAACAACGAGGCCAACCGCCGCCGTCACCTGTCGCAAAACTACATCTCCGCGGAAGATTTAGACACCGCCAACCTCAACGTTAAGGCGATGCAGGCGAGCGTCAACGTGGCTGAGGCGACGCTGAAGCAGGCGCAGTGGGAGCTGACCCAAACCGTGATTACCGCCCCTGTCGATGGATGGGTGACCAACCTTTCCGCCCGCGTGGGTAACTATGCCACCACGGGACAGCCCGTTTTCGCCCTGGTCGACAGCCACTCCTTCTACGTAGTGGGCTACTTCGAAGAGACCAAGCTTCGGCATATTCGCGAGGGATCGCCAGCTGCGATTACGCTGTACAGCGGCTCGCAAAGGTTACAGGGTCACGTCTCCAGCATTGGTCGCGCCATTTACGATCAAAGCGTTGAAACAGATTCCGGCCTGGTGCCGGATATCAAGCCGAACGTCCCCTGGGTGCGTCTCGCTCAACGCGTGCCTGTTCGCGTGGAGTTTGACCATTTACCGCAGGGCATCACGCTGGTATCCGGCACCACCTGCACTGTCTCCATCGGAACCCCTTAATGAAACTGCAGGCGCTCTCCTGGCAAAACTCGCCGTGGATGAAAGCGACGCGTCCTCAGTGGCGCTACGCGCTGCGTAACGGCATTGCCATGTGTCTGGCGCTGACCGTCGCCTATTACCTGAACCTGGATGAGCCGTACTGGGCGATGACCTCTGCCGCAGTGGTGAGTTTTCCCACCGTTGGTGGGGTGATCAGTAAAAGCCTTGGGCGTATCGCCGGCAGCCTGCTGGGTGCCACGGCGGCGTTAATTATCGCCGGCCACACTCTGAACGACCCATGGCTGTTCCTGCTGAGCATGGCGGCATGGCTGGGATGCTGTACCTGGGCCTGCGCCCATTTCACCAACAACGTCGCCTACGCTTTCCAGCTGGCGGGCTATACCGCCGCCATTATTGCCTTCCCGGTGGTGAATGTGCTCGATACCACCGAGCTGTGGGATATTGCACAGGCGCGCGTCTGCGAAGTGATTGTCGGGATCCTCTGCGGCGGATTTATGATGATGATCCTCCCCAGCACTTCCGACGGCACCGCACTCATCACCGCCCTTAAAACCATGCACACCCGGTTGCTTGAACACGCGAGCCTGCTGTGGCAACCGGATACCAGCGATGAGATCCGTCTCGCCCATGAAAAGGTGATAGGACAGATCCTGACAATGAATCTGCTGCGTATTCAGGCGTTCTGGAGCCACTACCGCTTTCGCCGTCAGAACACCCTGCTTAATTATTTACTGCACCAGCAGCTGCGCATGACCAGCGCCATCTCCAGCCTGCGCCGGATGCTGCTCAACTGGCCAACGCCGCCGGAAAACACGCGCGCGGTGATTGAAACGCTGCTCGCGACCCTTGCGCGCCCGGATGCAGACATCTACACGGTCGCGCGAATAATCGCCCCGCTCGCCCCGGTGGATGAATATGATTATCGCCATCGCGCCTTCTGGCAGCGGTTGAATTACTTTTGCCGCCTCTACCTGCGCAGCAGCCGCTGGATTAACGCGGTAGAGAACGCCACCCCGGTTACGGAGTTCAACGTTCCCGGGAGCCCGGCTCTCGCCCGCCATACTGACTACCTGGAGGCGCTGTGGAGCGGTTTTCGCACCTTTTGCGCGCTGATGCTGGTGGGCGCGTGGAGTATCACCACGCAGTGGGAGTCCGGTACGGCGGCCCTGACGCTCGCCGCCATCAGCTGCGTGCTTTACTCCGTCGCGGCCTCGCCGTTTAACTCGCTGACGCTCCTGCTGCGCACCCTGGTGCTGCTGTCGCTGTTCAGTTTTGTGGTGAAGTTTGGCCTGATGGTGCAGATAAGCGATCTCTGGCAGTTCCTGCTGTTCCTCTTTCCGCTGTTGACCACCATGCAGCTACTCAAGCTGCAGATGCCGAAGCTGGCGGGACTGTGGGGACAGCTGATTGTCTTTATGGGCTCGTTTATCTCCGTGACGAATCCACCGGTGTACGATTACGCCGATTTTCTCAATGACAACCTCGCAAAGATCCTCGGCGTGGGGCTGGCGTGGCTGGCCTTCGCGGTGCTGCGTCCCGGCTCCGATGCCCGCAAAAGCCGCAGGCATATCCGGGAGTTACGCCGGGGGTTTGTCGATCAGCTCAGCCGCAAACCGCATCTTCGTGAGAGTGAATATGAATCGCTGGTTTATCATCACGTCAGCCAGCTCAATAACAGCCAGGACGCGCTTTCCCGGCGCTGGCTGCTGCGCTGGGGCGTGGTGCTGCTGAACTGCTCGCACGTGGTCTGGCAGCTTCGCGGGTGGGAAACGCGTTCCGACCCGCTGTCGCAGGTGCGTGACGTTTGCATCTCCCTGCTGCGCGATGTCATGAGCGAACGCGGGGTCCAGCAGCGGCCGCTGGAAGCCACGCTGAATGAACTGCAGCGGATCTGCGATACGCTTGCACGACATCATCTCCCCGCCGCCCGCGATTTGGCCTCGATAATCTGGCGGCTACACTGCTCGCTGTCGCAGCTGGAACAGGCACCACCGCCGGGTACGATTGGGGATCAGATCACGCCGCAGGCATAACGCGCCCCGCCGCCGCCAAGCGGTTTAGGCTGATCGGACATATTGTCGCCGCCGACGTGGATCATCAGCGCTTTGCCTTTCACCTCATCCAGCTTTTTCAGACGCGGCGCGACAACGGGATCGGTGGCTTTACCGTCGTTATTGACCACCAGCACGGGCAGATCGCCCAGATGTCCCATGCCTTCCGGGCCCTCATGCTTGCCGGAGTGTTGCGGGTCAAGGTGACCGCCTGCCGCTTCCGCAGCCGACGGTTTCCCCTCTTTTAACGCGGGCTGACAGCTTCCTTTGGCGTGAACATGAAAACCATGCTCACCGGGAGGGAGTGCTTTGAGGTTGGGAGCGAACTCCAGTCCTTTATCGGTTTCCGTGATTTTCACCGTACCGATGGACTGACCCACACCCTGAGAGGTGACGAGATTCATTTCCACTTCGTCGCTGGCTGCCTGCGCCCCTGCGCAAACAACCAGCGCGACCATTGCCAGAGCAAAACGCTTCATATGACCTCCGCTGGTTATTTTTTGCCCCTTAAGTGTATACCAGGGGCAAAGATTTCACCGGAAAGTCATCTTCTGGCGGTTTATGGCACGTCGTAACCCAGCGCAGCCTTGCGGATGCGGAACCACTGCTGGCGGGTCATCTGCAGCTCTTCAGCGGCCAGTGCAGAACGCACGCGTTCAATTTTGCCAGAACCAATAATCGGCAGCGGTTTTGACGGCAGACGCAGGATCCAGGCGTAAACCACCTGTTCGATGCTCTCCGCGTTCAGTTCGCGGGCGATGGTGTCCAGCTCGTTACGCAGCGGCTGGAATTCATCATCATTGAACAGGCGTCCGCCTCCCAGGCATGACCAGGCCATCGGGCGAATGCGCAGCTGCTGCAGCTGGTCAAGCGTACCGTCCAGCAGCAGCGGCTGGTGTACCGGGGAGATCTCCACCTGGTTGGTGGCCAGGGTAAACGGCAGACGAGACTGAAGCAGCGCAAACTGCGCAGGGGTAAAGTTGGAAACGCCAAAGTGACGCACTTTGCCGCTCTGATGCAGGTTCAGGAAGGCTTCTGCCACCTCATCGGCATCCATGAGCGGGTCCGGACGGTGGATTAACAGCAGGTCGATACGGTCGGTCGCCAGGTTGACCAGCGACTGCTCAGCGCTCTTGATGATATGCGCGCTGTCGGTGATGTAATGCCCAAGGGCGTGTTCCGGTTTTGCCGTGGTGGCAATCCCGCACTTCGTGACGATCTCCATGCGGTCGCGGAGTGCCGGAACCAGCTTGAGCGCCTCGCCGAATGCAGCTTCACACTGATAGCCACCGTAAATATCCGCATGGTCGACCGTGGTAACGCCCAGATCGATATGCTCTTCAATAAAGCTCGCCAGCTGGAGGGGGGACATATTCCAGTCCATCAGGCGCCAGTAGCCCATCACAAAACGGGAGAATTCTGGCCCCTGGGGGGCAAGGGTAATTCGCTGAACCATAACATTTTCCTCAAGGACGTGATGTCATGAGTATACGCAATTACCGTGTTAAAAAAGTGAAGGTTGCTGGGGTTCTTCGGTCTCACCGGCTTTGTTTGCGCGTATTTTGCGCAGAAGACGCTGTCGGCAGAGGCGTAACACCTCCTGCTTTTGCGTGTCGCTAAAGTTTTGCCAGTTAAAACGCTCGTCGCGGGTACGCATGCACCCGCGGCAATATCCGCGTTCATCCACCTGACAAATCCCCCGGCACGGGCTCTGGATGGGGAAAAACTCCAGCTGCTCTGCCACACTCACCTCCGGATAACCACTCTCACCTACAGTGAAGACGCTAAACGCGCCACGTGCAAGGCCTTTACCACAGATTTGTGGCATTAAGGTTTCACTAATCTTCCTTCTTTATACTCGGCCCATCATGACAATGACAGGTTTACCGATCGATGTGGTTAATCAAAAAGTTACAATGTAACGACATTAAATTTACTCTGGGCTGTGCACTCTTTTTTACGTTGATTAATGGGCTGTTTATCCAGCGCAGCTGGGCCATTATTGCCCCTGCGCACCTGCACGACATCCTCTTTGCCGCGTCCGTACCGCTGGTGCTGTTTTGCGGCTGGGTGATTGTCTTTAGCCTGCTGAATATCCCCTATATCCGTAAGCCGCTGCTGATCGTCTTAACGGTCGGATGCGCCGCGGCCACCTACTTTATGTACACCTACGGCGCGGTGATCGATCAGAACATGATTGTGAACGTGTTCGAAACCAACTCTCAGGAAGCGACAGCCCTGGTGACCCCGCAGATGATTCTGTGGATTGTTATCGCAGGCCTCGTTCCCTCCGTGGTGCTGGCGTTGACCCGCATTCGTACCGGGAAATGGTGGTATGCCCTGCTGACGCGCGTCGCCGCGATGCTCGGTGCCCTGCTGGTGATTATCCTGATTGCGGCGCTGTTTTATAAAGATTACGCGTCGCTGTTTCGCAACAACAAAAGCATCGTCAAAATGGTGACCCCGGCCAACTATGTCAGCGCCGTGGTGAAGTACAGCAAAATGCGCTGGTTTGCCGGCGATCAAACGCTGGTGCGGATTGGCGAAGATGCCCATAAAGGACCGTTGATTTCCGGCCAGCAAAAGAAAACCGTTCTGGTGCTGGTCGTTGGGGAAGCCTCTCGCGCGGCGAACTACTCCCTGAATGGTTACGATCGTGAAACGAACCCGGAGCTGAAAAAGCAGGATGTGATTAACTTCCCGCAGGCCTCCTCATGCGGCACTGAAACCGCCGTTTCCGTTCCGTGCATGTTCTCGGGCATGACGCGCAGCAAATACGATGCCGACCTGGCTCACCATCAGGAAGGCCTGCTCGATGTGCTCAAGCATGCGGGGATCAACCTGCTCTGGCGCGACAACGACGGCGGCTGTAAAGGCGCCTGCGATCGCGTACCGCATACCGATATGACGCAGTGGAATCTGGATCAGTTCTGCAAAGACAAATCCTGTATTGATGATGTGAATTTCTACCGTCTGGACAACGTGCTGGATGGTCTGAAGCAGGACACGGTGCTGGTTATCCACCTGATGGGGAGCCACGGTCCGGCATACTATCGCCGTTACCCGGACACTTTCCGTAAATTTACCCCAACCTGCGACACCAATGAAATTCAGGATTGCGACCATCAGGCGCTGATGAATACCTATGACAACACCATCCTGTATACCGACAGCATGGTCAGCAAAACCATTGATGCCCTGAAAGCGCGCAAGGCAAGCATGAACACCGCCCTGATTTATCTCTCGGATCACGGTGAGTCACTGGGTGAAAGCGGCATTTATCTGCACGGTACGCCGTACATGCTGGCGCCGGAGCAGCAAACGCACATTCCGTTTATGTTCTGGCTGTCACCCGACTACGCGAAAAACTTTGGCATCAATGAACAGTGTTTACGCGACCACGCTGCAAAAAATGCGGTTTCCCAGGACAATTTGTTCTCGACCGTACTGGGTATGATGGACGTGAAATCAAACGTTTATCAACAGCAGCTGGATATTCTGAGCGCATGTCGGCAATAAACTCGCTTGCATTAGACCGAACGGTCTATTAGAGTGCGGCCATGAGCAGAAATACTGAACACGATACCCGCGATCATCTCCTGGCAACCGGCGAGCGTCTTTGCATGCATCGCGGGTTTACCGGTATGGGGTTGAGCGAGTTATTAAAAACCGCTGAGGTACCGAAGGGGTCGTTTTATCACTACTTCCGGTCCAAAGAAGCCTTTGGCGTGGCAATGCTGGAGCGTCATTACGCGGGCTACCACCAGCGTCTGGCGACCCACTTTGCGTCGGGTGAAGGAAACTATCGGGATCGTGTTCTGAACTACTATCAGGAAACGCTGAACCAGTTCTGTCAGCAGGGCATTATCAGCGGATGCCTGACGGTCAAGCTGTCTGCCGAGGTGTGCGATCTTTCCGAAGATATGCGCTCGGCGATGGATAAGGGTGCCCGCGGCGTGATCGCCCTGCTGGCGCAGGCGCTGGAAAAAGGCCGCGACGAAAAAACGCTGGCCTTTACCGGCGACCCCTTAATGCAGTCTCAGGTGCTCTATTCCCTGTGGTTAGGGGCCAACCTGCAGGCAAAAATTTCGCGCAGTGCCTTGCCGCTCGAAAGCGCGCTGGCACATGTGAAAAACAGCATTACTGCGCCTGACGTATAACGGGCGCTTTTTATTTACTTTATTACTAGTCGACTGGTCTACTCAGGAGTCTTTATGTCAGCTGAAAAACTGTTTACCCCATTGAAAGTGGGTGCCGTCACGGCGCCAAACCGCGTGTTCATGGCTCCGCTGACCCGTCTGCGCAGCATTGAGCCGGGTGACATCCCAACCCCGCTGATGGGCGAATACTACCGTCAACGCGCAAGCTCTGGCCTGATCATCACGGAAGCCACGCAGATCTCTGCTCAGGCGAAGGGTTACGCCGGTGCGCCGGGCCTCCATAGCCCGGAGCAGATTGCCGCATGGCAGAAAATTACCGCAGGCGTTCACGCTGAAGAGGGCCGCATTGCGGTTCAGCTGTGGCATACCGGTCGAATCTCTCACAGCAGCATCCAGCCTGGCGGTCAGGCACCGGTCTCCGCGTCGGCCCTGAGCGCCAATACCCGTACGTCCCTGCGCGATGAAAACGGCAATGCGATCCGCGTGGATACCTCTATGCCACGCGCGCTGGAGCTGGACGAAATCCCGGGGATTGTTAACGACTTCCGACAGGCCGTGGCCAACGCCCGTGAAGCCGGTTTTGATCTGATTGAGCTGCACTCCGCGCATGGCTATCTGCTGCACCAGTTCCTGTCACCGTCGTCAAACCATCGCACCGATCAGTACGGCGGCAGCGTCGAAAACCGCGCCCGTCTGGTGCTGGAAGTGGTGGATGCGGTATGCAAGGAGTGGAGCCCGGACCGTATCGGCATTCGCGTTTCCCCAATCGGGTCTTTCCAGAACGTCGACAACGGCCCGAACGAGGAAGCGGACGCGCTCTATCTGATTGACGAGCTGGCCAAGCGCGGTATTGCCTATCTGCACATGTCCGAGCCTGACTGGGCTGGCGGTAAGCCTTACACTGAAGCCTTCCGCCAGAAAGTGCGCGAGCGCTTCCACGGCGTGATCATCGGTGCAGGTGCTTATACGCCTGAGAAAGCCGAAGATCTGATCAATAAAGGGCTGATCGATGCCGTCGCGTTTGGCCGCGACTACATCGCCAACCCGGATCTGGTTGCTCGTCTGCAGAAAAAAGCGGCACTCAACCCGCAGCGTCCGGAAAGCTTCTACGGCGGCGGCGCGGAAGGCTACACCGACTACCCTTCTCTGTAATCTCGCCATTGTTCATTGATAGCGGCGACACTTCGCCGCTATACTAAAACATCGTTTCTGTTCAAAAAGCTTTTTTATTCCATTGGTTAATGAGGAAATTATGCGCCTACTTCACACCATGCTGCGCGTTGGCGACCTGCAACGTTCAATCGATTTCTACACTAACGTCCTGGGCATGAAGCTGCTGCGCACCAGCGAAAACCCGGAATACAAATACTCGCTGGCATTCGTGGGTTACGGCCCGGAAACGGATGAAGCGGTGATCGAGCTGACCTACAACTGGGGCGTTGACAGCTATGAGCTGGGCACGGCCTACGGCCATATCGCGCTGGAAGTGGTCAACGCAGCTGACGCGTGCGAACGCATTCGCAAAAATGGCGGTAACGTTACGCGCGAAGCGGGCCCGGTAAAAGGCGGCACCACCGTGATTGCGTTTGTGGAAGATCCGGACGGTTACAAAATCGAGCTGATTGAAGCCAAAGACGCCGGTCGCGGTCTGGGCAACTGATCCCTCAGGGCGCAACGTGCGCCCGTAGTTTTACTGCATCACCCCGCAAAATTTGCCATAATGCGCTCTGCTTTTTCCCCATGTAAGAGACCCTGATGTCCGATAACGCTCAATTTAGCGGTCTGTGCGACCGTTTTCGTGGTTTTTATCCCGTTGTCATTGATGTAGAAACAGCCGGATTTAACGCTAAAACCGATGCGCTGCTCGAAATTGCCGCCATCACGCTGAAGATGGATGAACAGGGCTGGCTTACACCGGACACCACGCTGCATTTCCACGTTGAACCTTTCGAAGGGGCAAATTTACAGCCGGAAGCGCTGGCGTTTAACGGTATCGATCCGCATAACCCGCTGCGCGGTGCCGTCAGTGAATATGATGCGCTGCACGCCATTTTTAAAATGGTGCGCAAAGGCATGAAGGAGAGCAACTGCAGCCGCGCCATTATGGTGGCTCATAACGCCACCTTCGATCACAGCTTTACCATGGCCGCCGCCGAGCGGGCCGCGCTCAAGCGCAACCCCTTCCACCCGTTTGTGACCTTCGATACCGCCGCGCTGAGCGGCCTGGCGCTGGGACAAACGGTTTTATCAAAGGCCTGTATTACGGCTGGCATTCCGTTCGACGGCACGCAGGCGCACTCCGCGCTGTATGACACAGAGCGTACCGCAGAGCTGTTCTGTGAGATCGTCAACCGCTGGAAGCGTCTGGGCGGCTGGCCGCTGCCGATGGATGATGAGGCCGAGCGCCAATCGTAGGTCGGGTAAGCGCGGCGCCACCCGACAAAAAAAAAGCGACCACATAGCAGGTCGCTTTTTTATTTCCGCAGAAAATTACTCTGCGTCCGGCTCTTCCGTTTTGTACTTCGCCGCGGTTTCTTTGATCAGCTGCTGCAGTTCGCCGCGCTGATACATTTCAATCAGGATATCGCAGCCGCCAACCAGTTCACCGTCTACCCACAGCTGTGGGAAGGTCGGCCAGTTCGCATACTTAGGCAGCTCAGCGCGGATGTCCGGGTTCTGCAGGATATCAACGTAAGCAAAACGCTCACCACAGGCAGACAGCGCCTGAACCGCTTGCGCGGAGAAGCCGCAGCTTGGCAGCTTTGGAGAACCTTTCATATACAGCAGAATCGGGTTTTCAGCGATCTGGCGCTGGATTTTTTCAATAGTGGTGCTCATGTCTTGCTTCCTTTAACTTCTGTTACGGCATTCGTCTGACATTGTAGCGGTTCAGACTGGCATCGGAAAATAACATTTTTGTCACGTATAGACATTCTACTCCGAGTGATGAAAAGTTGCATTGCAAATGGTGTTTACCCCTGCGTCAGCCAGGGTTTTGCTTAGGGAATGGGCAAATGTACGACAGAACGATGAATTTTTTTGCACTTGCTAACGAAACAGGATCGTAGATTGAAAAATGCTATTAACTTTCTGGCTTTTTATGGATTAGAATCGACGGGCTTTGTAAATCACACGCGGGTATTATTGATGACCTGCATTTATCAGGGGACTGCCCAGTGGCGCGGATAAATAAAATCTCGATCACGCTCTGTGCTTTACTGTTTACTTCACTCACCTTCACGCCAGTGGCAAACGCCTCTCAGCAGGCGCGGCATTCTGCTGTACAAAAAAACCATCTGGTGAAAGCCACAGAACGTAAGAAAAAAACCACCGCTAAGAACGACAAGAAAAAGACAAACACACAGACTAAAAAAACCGCTTCCAGCAAGACGAAAACCACCTCTTCCCGCACTGCCCACACCGCCAAAAGTAAAGCTTCGCAAACCGCCGCTAACCTCGTGACTGAAAAATGCATCGCGCGTAAAGGCCATAAGGCGAAATGCACCAAGGTCACCAAAATAGCGGAAGTGCATAAAGTACGCGTCCAGAAAGCGCAAAAAACCGCAATGAACAAGCTGATGGGGCAGATCGGCAAACCGTATCACTGGGGCGGGACTTCACCGCGTACCGGTTTTGACTGCAGCGGCCTCGTCTATTACGCCTATAAAGATCTGGTCAAGTTCCGCATTCCGCGCACCGCCAACGAAATGTACCACCTGCGCGACGCGTCCCCGGTCAACCGTGGAGAGCTGGAGAACGGCGATCTGGTCTTCTTCCGCACGCAGGGCCGCGGGACGGCTGACCACGTTGGCGTCTATGTCGGCAACGGAAAATTCATCCAGTCACCGCGTAGCGGCCAGGATATTCAGATCACCTCGCTCAGTGAAGACTACTGGGTGCGCCATTACGTCGGCGCGCGTCGCGTGATGACGCCGAAAACCATTCGCTAACCCCTGCCCTGCCACACCCGTGGCAGGGTAAGTTCCTCTTTTGCATACCCTTTCAATTTGCTATCCTGTCCTTGTTGTCTGTGTGGTTATTGGCAACACAAAATACAATAAGGAGAGAAGCAATGTCGTTCGAATTACCTGCACTACCGTATGCAAAAGACGCCCTGGCCCCGCACATTTCTGCGGAAACCCTGGAATATCACTACGGCAAGCATCACCAGACGTACGTCACCAACCTGAATAACCTGATCAAGGGCACCGATTTTGAAGGCAAAACGCTGGAAGAGATCGTGCGCAGTTCTGAGGGTGGCGTATTCAACAACGCCGCTCAGGTGTGGAACCACACCTTCTACTGGCACTGCCTGGCGCCAAACGCCGGTGGCGAACCTGTCGGTGAACTGGCTACCGCCATCAACGCCGCCTTTGGCAGCTTCGCGGAATTCAAAGCGAAGTTCACCGATGCCGCCATCAAGAACTTCGGTTCAGGCTGGACGTGGCTGGTCAAAGAGGCGGATGGCAAACTGGCTATCGTGTCTACCTCTAACGCAGGCACCCCGCTGACCACCAGCGCGAAGCCGCTGATGACCGTGGACGTATGGGAACACGCTTACTACATCGATTACCGTAACGCGCGCCCTAACTACCTGGAGCACTTCTGGGCACTGGTTAACTGGGACTTTGTGGCGAAGAACTTCGCCGCGTAAGAGACACGCAGAAGGGTTCGCCCTTCTGCGTTTTTGGTTTATTCCGCAGCGCAGGCTGCTTCTGGCTGTTTACGACCCGACATCATCACCAGCAGCAGACCGAGCGCGGCAATAATCGCCCCCATCACCGGCACAAAACTGTACCCCAGCCCACCGGATATCGCGGCCCCACCGGCCGCCGCACCGAGCGCATTGCCCAGGTTGAAAGCACCAATATTGACCGAGGATGAGAGGCCCGGCGCTTCATGCGCGACACGCATCACGCGCATCTGCAGCGGTGGCACCACCGCGAACGTTGCAGCCCCCCAGACGACCATTGCGATCGCGGCACCAAACTCGTTGCGCGCCAGCCACGGAATGGCGATCATGATAACAATCAGCAGGGTTAAGAAGCCCTTCAGCGTTCCGCTCACGGAACGGTCGGCAAATTTCCCGCCGAGATAGTTGCCAATCGAGAAGCCCACGCCAATCAGCACCAGCATCGCGGTAACGAAGAGAGGCGTTGCGTGGGTGATATCGTGCAACACCGGTGAAATATAGGTGTAGAGGGTAAACATCGCCCCTGCCCCCAGCACGGTGGTCAGCAGCGCGGAGAGCACCTGCGGGCGCATCAGCACCGCCAGCTCCTTACGCACTTCCGGACGTTCTCCGGCACTGCCCTTTGGCAGGGAGAAGAACAAGGCCACCATCGCGACCACGCCCAGTCCGGCCGTCGCCAGGAAGGACATCCGCCAGCCAATGACCTCGCCCAGCCAGGTTGCCGCAGGAACGCCGCCGATGTTAGCGATGGTCAGGCCCATAAACATGGTGGCTACGGCGCTGGCCTGCTTGTGTTTCGGCACCACGCTTGCCGCCACAACCGACCCCAGCCCAAAGAACGCGCCGTGGTTAAGGCTGGTCAGAATACGCGACAGCATCAACGTGGTGTAGTCCGGCGAAATGGCCGAAAGCACGTTGCCGAGGGTGAAAATCGCCATCAGGAAAATCAGCGCATTGCGGCGCGCGCGGTGTGAAAGAAGAAGCGTCATCAGCGGCGCCCCCACCATCACGCCAATGGCGTAGGCGCTGATTAACATGCCGGCCGCAGGGATCGAGACGTCCACGCCGCGGGCGATGACGGGCAGTAACCCCATCGGGGAAAATTCAGTGGTGCCAATCCCAAAAGCGCCAATCGCCAGGGCCAGCAGGGGAAAATTGATTTTCATGCGTCAACTCCGGATGCCGTGTCATGTGGTGACACAGAACAAAGAAGCGGAAAGCATGACATCAATCACAAAAAATGAGAAGTTAACAAAATGGCAAAAGATTTTTGCCTTAGGAGTAACAATCGAGGTGAGCGGGAGGGAGAAGGCTCTCCCTCCGCGTAAATCAGTGCAGCGCGGCCGTCAGACCCGCCGCGACAATCAGAGCCAGCACAACCACGGTGGTGAACAGCGAAAACTTCAGATCGGAACTCATCAATTTTTCTCCTTTTAATCCCCCCACGAAAAGTGAGCCTGCTCATTTTTGCATAATTTACGTCAAAAATCTTCCTGGATTTAGGCTGATAAACACTTTACCTCTTCCCCTTTTCATCAAGATAGGACAAAATTCCACGCTAAATTTATTAGCGTACCGGCCATTGACCCCCTCCTGACGTCCCGTGTCGTTTTCCCGGCGTGCCGCAATTCAAGATTGCGTGATAAGGGTGAGAGAAGGCAAACGTTTACCTTCAAGTTTTTCAGGAGTTTAGGATATGGTCTGGAGTGACATTTAATGGCAACAATTAAAGACGTAGCAAAACGCGCAAACGTTTCCACTACAACCGTATCACATGTAATTAACAAAACCCGCTTCGTGGCGGAAGAGACGCGCAACGCCGTCTGGGCAGCGATCAAAGAGCTGCACTATTCGCCAAGTGCGGTTGCGCGCAGCCTCAAGGTTAATCACACCAAATCCATTGGATTGCTGGCGACCAGCAGTGAAGCGGCCTATTTTGCCGAGATCATTGAAGCGGTAGAGAAGAACTGCTTCCAGAAAGGCTATACCCTGATTCTGGGCAACGCGTGGAACAGCATAGAAAAACAGCGCGCCTACCTGTCGATGATGGCGCAAAAGCGCGTCGATGGCCTGCTGGTCATGTGTTCCGAGTACCCGGAATCCGTGCTGTCGATGCTGGAAGAGTATCGCCATATCCCCATGGTGGTCATGGACTGGGGTGAAGCGCGCGCGGACTTCACCGACTCCGTTATCGACAACGCCTTCGAAGGCGGTTACATGGCGGGTCGTTACCTGATCGAACGCGGTCACCGCGAGATTGGCGTGATCCCCGGTCCGCTGGAGCGTAACACCGGCGCGGGCCGTCTGGCCGGTTTTATGAAAGCAATGGAAGAAGCGCTCATCACCGTGCCGGAAAACTGGATCGTGCAGGGCGACTTTGAGCCGGAATCAGGCTACCGCGCGATGCAGCAGATCGTTTCCCAGCAGCACCGCCCGACCGCCGTTTTCTGCGGCGGTGACATCATGGCCATGGGCGCACTCTGCGCCGCCGATGAGCTGGGTCTGCGCGTACCGCAGGATATTTCCGTGATCGGGTATGACAACGTGCGTAACGCGCGCTTCTTCACCCCGGCGCTGACAACCATTCACCAGCCAAAAGATTCGCTGGGCGAAACGGCCTTCAATATGCTGTTGGACAGGATCGTCAACAAACGCGAAGAGTCGCAGTCCATTGAAGTTCACCCGCGCCTGATTGAACGCCGTTCCGTTGCGGACGGTCCGTTCCGCGACTACCGCCGTTAATCCTTTGACGGGGCCAGCTACGCTGGCTCCCGTAACCATTCCCGGTTTAGAGTTTCGCTGTCTCCCAGATAATCCAGCAGCCAGGCCATGGCGGGCGAGACATCATTTTGTTGCCAGGTCAGGCAGCAGGCCGCGTCCGGGAACGGATTCTCTAGCGTCAGTTCAACCCATTCTCCGGTATCGATGCGCGGACGCGCAAAATGAGCGGGCACCATCGCGACGCACAGCCCGGCGCTGAGGCACGTCGCCGATGATTCCCAGTCAGGGGCCACCACCCGCCGCTGGTTGTCCAGAAGCCAGGTGATACGCTTGGGCAATGAACGGGACGTATCCTCCAGCACCAGCGACGGCCAGTTGCGCAGCGTATCGTCGCTCAGCGGACCTTCCATCGCTGCCAGAGGATGATCGCTGGCCACCACGCATTTCCAGCTCAGCATACCCATGTCGCGAAAGGCGTAACGTCCCCCGACCGGGATCGCCTGCGTCGCGCCAATCGCCATCTCCGCCCTGCCGTCCGCCAGCGCATCCCAGACGCCGTTGAACACCTCCTGCGAGACCCGTAGCTCGACGTCAGAGAAATGACGATAGAAATCCACGATCATTTGTCGGGTGCGTTCCGGCTTCACGATGTTATCTACCGCGATGGCGAGATGCCCCCGCCAGCCGTTGGCGATCTGCTGACACTGTTCGCGGGTGATCTGCATTTTTTTGATAACAGAACGCCCTTCTTTCAAAAACCATGCTCCGGCGGGCGTTAATTCCACGTCGCGATGCCGCCGTTCAAACAGCGGAACCGCCAGCCACTCCTCAAGCTGACGCACCGTGTAGCTGATGGCCGAAGGGACGCGGTGCAACTCCTGCGCTGCACCGCTAAAGCTGCCGTTACGCGCAACAGCATCGACCACTTCAAGAGAATAATCTGACCACATTTTCTGCCTGCAAAAAATTTGAATGCACCCGCCAAATATTAGCGTTTCACAAGCCGCTTTGCACTCCCTACACTCTGCGCCAACGTACACCTGCCTCCTCAGGAGAATAAAAGAATGCAACCCAGGAAAGGATTTTTAGTCTGGCTCGGCGGCTTAAGCGTGCTGGGCTTTTTGGCCACCGACATGTACCTGCCCGCGTTTGCCGCGATGCAGGAAGACCTGCAAACCCCTGCGGCGGCCATCAGCGCCAGCCTGAGCCTGTTCCTTGCCGGTTTTGCTTTCGCACAGCTGCTCTGGGGACCGCTCTCGGATCGCTTCGGCCGTAAACCGGTGCTGCTGCTGGGTCTGGCCATTTTTGCCGTGGGCTGCCTGGGGATGCTGTGGGTGCGCGATGCTACCTGGCTGCTGGTGCTGCGCTTCGTTCAGGCCGTGGGCGTCTGTGCTGCGGCGGTGACCTGGCAGGCGCTGGTGACCGACTACTACCCGGCTAACCGCACAAACCGTATTTTCGCCACCATTATGCCGCTGGTGGGCCTCTCCCCTGCCCTGGCTCCGCTGCTGGGCAGCTGGATCCTCGCGCACTTTGACTGGCAGGCCATTTTTGCCACGCTGTTTGCCATCACGCTGGTGCTGATGCTGCCGGCGTTTGTCCTTAAGCCCGCGCATAAAAAAGAGGCGCATGCCGACGCGACGCCGATTACCTTCACCTCCCTGCTGAGCGCCAAAGCGTATCGCGGGAATGTCCTGATTTATGCCGCCTGTTCGGCCAGCTTCTTCGCGTGGCTCACCGGCTCGCCGTTTATTCTGCACGATATGGGCTACAGCCCGGCGGCCATCGGTCTGAGCTATGTTCCGCAGACCATCGCGTTCCTGGTGGGCGGGTACGGCTGCCGCGCGGCGCTGCAAAAATGGGAAGGTCAGCAGATGCTGCCATGGCTGCTGGTGCTCTATGCGCTGAGCGTCATCGGTACCTGGGCCGTCGGGTTTATTCCGGGCGCGGGTCTGGCTGAAATTTTGGTCCCCTTCTGCGTGATGGCCGTGGCAAACGGAGCGATTTATCCGATCGTGGTGGCACAGGCGTTACGTCCGTTCCCGCAGGCGACAGGCCGCGCCGCCGCGCTGCAAAATACCCTGCAGCTGGGTCTGTGCTTCCTCGCAAGTCTGGTGGTCTCGGCGCTGATTGCCACGCCGCTGTTGACCACCACCAGCGTGATGCTGTTCACCGTAGCGCTGGCGGTATTGGGTTTCCGCATGCAGGCGTCCGCGCAGCGCGAGCAGGATAACGGCGCGCAGGTGGAAACTTCGCATGCCTGATTGCGCCAGAAATCATGTTACATTTCAGTGATTAGGTTGCTAACAATTTTCTATTGAATCACCAAATTTTGAGGCCTATACTAAATTTGGTTCGATTAAATACGATAAATATTAAGTGTTAACGGGAGCCGGAGTGCTCCCGTTTTACCATGGAAGGCATTTCGGCAAGGGTTATCTCCCTTCCTCTGTTCTACGTCGGATACTAGCCTCGCGGTATTTACCGTGAGATTTCTCACAAACCAAAAAAAGCGTCTACGCTGTTTGAAGGTTCTGATCACATCAGGGTGATGGAGAAGCTATGAGTTCATCGTGTATAGAAGAAGTCAGCGTTCCGGACGACAACTGGTCCCGGATCGTCAGTGAACTGTTAGGTCGAGCAGGCATCACTATCAACGGATCTTCGCCATCCGATCCCCAGGTAAAACATCCCGACTTTTTTAAACGCGTGTTGCGGGAAGGATCGTTAGGCCTGGGAGAAAGCTATATGGACGGCTGGTGGGAGTGCGAACGTCTGGATATCTTTTTTGCCAGCGTGTTGCGCGCCGGTCTGGAAAATCAACTCCCCCGCAATCTGAAAGACACCCTGCGTGTCGCCTCTGCCCGACTGTTTAACTTGCAAAGTAAAAAACGCGCATGGATCGTCGGCAAAGAACATTACGATCTCGGCAACGACCTGTTCAGCCGCATGCTGGACCCTTTCATGCAATACTCCTGCGCCTACTGGAAAGACGCGTCGACGCTTGAGGAAGCACAGCAGGCCAAGCTGCGCCTGATCAGCGAGAAGCTGCAGCTACAGCCCGGCATGCGCGTGCTGGATATCGGCTGCGGCTGGGGCGGGCTGGCGTATTTTATGGCGAAGCACTACGGCGTCAGCGTGGTCGGCGTGACGATCTCAGCGGAACAGCAAAAAATGGCGCGGGAGCGCTGTCAGGGTCTTGACGTGGATATCCGGCTGCAGGACTACCGTGACCTGAACGAGCAGTTCGACCGGATCGTTTCCGTCGGCATGTTCGAGCACGTGGGGCCAAAAAACTACGACACCTACTTTGAGGTGGTGGATCGTAATTTGAAACCGGACGGCCTCTTCCTGCTGCACACCATCGGCTCTAAGCGGACCGATAACAACGTTGACCCGTGGATCAATAAATACATCTTTCCGAATGGTTGTTTACCGTCCGTTCGCCAGATTGCCAACGCCAGTGAATCCCATTTCGTGATGGAAGACTGGCATAACTTTGGCGCGGACTACGACACCACCTTAATGGCATGGCATGAACGTTTCCAGAAAGCCTGGCCCGAGATTGCGGACAACTATTCAGAACGATTTAAACGGATGTTTAGCTATTATCTGAATGCCTGCGCGGGGGCGTTTCGCGCACGGGATATTCAGCTCTGGCAGGTGGTATTCAGCCGGGGGATTGAACACGGACTGCGTGTCGCACGCTAAAAAAATAACCCCGGATAGCCGGGGTTATTTTTTATTCTTCTTCTGCGGTCTTTATTATTGCGGCTTCTTTTGCTGCCAGCACGCGCTCCACCGTATCAACCACCGCCTGGGTTTGCGGATCGATTTCGATATTCACGCGATGCCCCAATTTTTTCGCGCCCAGCGTGGTGCGCTGCAGCGTTTCAGGAATTAAATGCACGCAAAAACGCGTTGGCGTCACCTCTCCCACCGTCAGGCTAATCCCGTCAATGCCAATAAATCCTTTATAGAGGATGTATTTCATTAATGACGGGTCCTGCATTTTAAACCAGATTTGACGGTTATTTTCCGAGGTCACGATTTTCGCCACTTCGGCAGTGGTCATGATGTGCCCGGACATCAAATGGCCGCCAATCTCATCGCTGAACTTCGCCGCGCGCTCAACGTTGACGGTATCGCCTACCACCAGCTCGCCCAGGTTAGTGATCCGCAGCGTCTCTTTCATTAAATCAAAGCTAATCTGGTTGCCGTTAATTTCGGTCACGGTCAGGCAGCAGCCGTTATGGGCAATCGAGGCACCGGTTTCGATGCCCTCAAGCATATATTCCGGCAGCTCAACAACATGAGTACGGAAATTAGGTTTTTCATCAATGGACACCACTTTGGCAGTGCCCTGCACAATACCAGTAAACATGCTTACAACTCCTGTTTTTTCCGAACGGTGATGACACCGTTTAATCCCTCCACAATAACAGTTGGAAAAACAGGTTGCCAGCGGAGCGCATTTTCTGGCGATTTTTTCACTAGATAAATAGCTAAAGCCCGCTACAATAGCTGGCACCCCCCTGCATTTTCTTCTTGCTGCCCGTTTCGGCGGCTTTTTTAGTCTCTCATATAATTACAAAATAAAGGTGTTCACGTGCAGAAGTACATGAATGAAGCGCGCCAGTTATTGGCACTGGCTATACCCGTGATCGTCGCGCAGGTGGCCCAGACCGCAATGGGATTTGTGGATACGGTAATGGCAGGTGGCTACAGCGCCACCGACATGGCGGCCGTTGCCATCGGCACGTCAATCTGGCTTCCGGCCATCCTGTTCGGCCACGGTCTGCTGCTCGCGCTCACGCCTGTTATCGCTCAGCTCAATGGCTCGGGGCGCCGCGAGCGCATTGCCCATCAGGTCCGCCAGGGTTTCTGGCTGGCCGGGTTTGTCTCTGTGCTGATCATGGTCGTGCTCTGGAACGCGGGCCATATCATTCGCGCTATGCATAACATTGACCCGGCCCTGGCGGACAAAGCCGTGGGCTATCTGCGCGCCCTGCTCTGGGGGGCGCCTGGATATCTCTTCTTCCAGGTGGCGCGTAACCAGTGTGAAGGTCTGGCGAAAACAAAGCCCGGGATGGTGATGGGCTTTATCGGGTTGCTGGTCAACATTCCCGTTAACTATGTTTTTATTTACGGTCATTTCGGGATGCCGGAGCTGGGCGGCGTCGGCTGCGGCGTGGCGACGGCCGCCGTTTACTGGGTCATGTTCTTCTCAATGCTTACCTTCGTGAAGCGCGCTCGCTCCATGCGCGATATTCGTAACGAGAACAGATTCAGCACGCCGGACTGGAATATCATGACGCGCCTGGTGCAGTTAGGGTTGCCGATTGCCCTTGCGCTGTTCTTTGAGGTGACCCTGTTTGCCGTGGTCGCCCTGCTGGTCTCCCCGCTGGGCATTGTGAACGTCGCCGGGCATCAGATTGCGCTCAACTTCAGCTCCCTGATGTTTGTCCTGCCGATGTCGCTGGCCGCAGCAGTGACGATTCGCGTGGGCTTCCGCCTGGGGCAAGGCTCGACGCTCGATGCGCAAACCGCCGCGCGCACCGGACTGGGCGTCGGCGTCTGCATGGCCATTTGCACGGCGCTTTTTACCGTGGCGCTGCGCGAGCAGATTGCCCTGCTCTACAACGACAATCCGGAAGTCGTCGCGCTGGCCTCGCACCTGATGCTGCTGGCCGCGATTTACCAGATTTCGGACTCCATCCAGGTGATTGGCAGCGGGGTGCTGCGCGGCTATAAAGACACGCGTTCCATTTTCTTTATCACCTTCATCGCCTACTGGGTGCTGGGTCTGCCGTGTGGGTATATTCTGGCCCTGACCGACCTGGTGGTTGACCGCATGGGACCCGCGGGGTTCTGGATGGGCTTTATCATCGGCCTGACGTCGGCGGCAATTATGATGATGTTGCGCATGCGCTTCCTGCAGCGCCAGCCATCAACGATCATTTTGCAACGCGCTGCACGTTAAATACGCAGTAGCCGCCACCCGGCGGCTACTTTCTCTTCACTTTGCGCGGTAATACAGCAATCGCGTGAAATCAGAGAGAAAATTGCATTTTCCCTCTTGCCACCTCGGTGCTGTGCCGCTAATATTCGTCCCCGTTGTCACCGACAACACGTTGCGTTCATAGCTCAGTTGGTTAGAGCACCACCTTGACATGGTGGGGGTCGTTGGTTCGAGTCCAATTGAACGCACCATTCTGCGTCCGTAGCTCAGTTGGTTAGAGCACCACCTTGACATGGTGGGGGTCGGTGGTTCGAGTCCACTCGGACGCACCATTTCAGTCCTGAAATGGTGCAAATTCTCCTCAGTTACCCTGAATTTTCTTAATCCCTTATTTTCATCATTATTCTCCTGCTACGCTTTTCCTATGGAAAAAAACACAGGAAACGTGTTGATGAAGAAGATCGCGATTATCGGCTCCGGCCCCACGGGAATTTACACCTTTTATCATCTGCTTAATAACAATACCCCACTCTCCGTTTCCGTCTTTGAACAGGCCGATGAAGCTGGCGTGGGTATGCCCTATAACGATGACGATAATTCCCGGCTGATGCTGGCGAACATTGCGAGCATTGAAATCCCGCCCATTTTTATGACCTACCTCGACTGGCTTAAGGAGCAAAGCGACGACCATCTGGCGCGCTTTAAAGTTGATAAAGCCAGCCTGCACGATCGACAGTTCCTGCCCAGGATCCTGTTGGGAGAGTATTTTCGCGACAGCTTTCGTTCAATCGTAAAAGAGGCGAAAAAGCTGGGGTTCCAGGTTGAGGTCCATGAGTCTGCGAAGGTCACCGACATCAACCCTTCGACAACCGGCGTGACGATTTCGGTCAATGACCGCACATTAGCGGATAAATTCGACCTGGCGGTTATTGCCACCGGCCACGTCTGGCCAGAGGAGGATGAAGCCACGCGCACGTTCTTCCCAAGCCCGTGGTCCGGCCTGATGGACGCCCGTATTCCCCCTTGCCGCGTGGGCATTATGGGCACCTCATTGAGCGGTCTGGACGCGGCTATGGCGGTGGTGATGCAGCACGGCGAGTTTCGTGACGGTAAATTCATCCTCGACAGCGGCAGCGAAGGGTTAAACATTACGCTGATGTCACGGACGGGCATTCTCCCGGAAGCCGATTTTTACTGCCCCATCCCTTATGAACCGCTGTCGGTATTGACCGAATTCGTAGTGGAAAGCGAGATAGCCAAAGGACCGGATGGCCTGCTTGACCGAGTCTTTGCCCTGATGGTGAAAGAGCTTGAACTCGCCGACCCGGCGTGGTGCGAGAAAATGTCTCTGCATACGCTGAATGCGGACACCATTCGTGAGGCCTGGTTTGAGGATCGTAAGCGCCACGGGCCCTTTACCTGGGCGGAAGAGAATCTCAACGAGGTTGAACGCAATAAACGCGAGCGCCGTACCGTGGCATGGCGCTACACCGTGCTTCGGCTGCATGAGGTCGTTCAGGAGATCGTTCCCCATCTTAGCGAGCAGGACAGAAAACGCTTTAAGCAGGGCCTGGCTCGCGTGTTTATCGACAATTATGCTGCCATCCCGCCGCAGTCTATTCGCAGGCTGCTTGCGCTTCGCGAGGCCGGCATCATTAGCGTGGCGGCGCTCGGCGATGATTACACGCTTGATGCCGGCAGCGATCGGACAGTCATCACCACACAAGAGACCGTTTATCGTTTCGACGTCTTTATTGATGCGCGCGGGCAAAAGCCGCTTAAAACAAACGATCTGCCTTTCCCATCGCTGCGCAGACAGCTTGAGGAGACGGGCGATGAGATCCCCGACATCGGCGAGGATTACACGTTAAAAGCGCCAGAAACGGTTCGTGGGCGCATCGCCTTCGGCGCAATACCGTGGCTGATGCACGATCGTCCCTTCGTTCAGGGGCTGGCAGAGTGTGCGGAGATTGCAGAAGCGATGGCGAAGGCGGCTGAAAAACCGGCCTCAGGTATACGGCGTCGGTTACCGTACGTGGAGAACTGACAGGGCTTCCATGCCCTGCAACGCGAGATTATTCGAAGAACACTTCCGGGTTTTCAGACAGCGAGACGAAGCTTTTCGTCGCTTTATCCAGGGCGAGAATTTTGCCGCTTTCAATGTCGTATACCCATCCGTGCAGGCGAAGCGAGTTATTACGCAGGCCCACCGCGACGGACGGGTGGGTCTTGATGTTGCTGAGTTGCGCAAAGACGTTTTCCTGCACCATCGCATTCACTTTATCGATCGGCTTATCCCAGCTTTTCTTCTCTACCACGGCTTTTGCCGCGTCGGAATAGCGCAGCCAGTGCGATACAGCAGGCATCGGCTCCAGGTTCGCGTTATCGGCAATCGCCTTCATCGCGCCGCAGTTGGAGTGACCGCAGATCACGATGTCGGTCACGCCCAGCGCCACTACCGCGTACTCGATAGTTGCAGAGACGCCGCCTGGCTCCGGCCCGAACGGTGGAACAATGTTGCCAGCATTACGAATAACAAAGAGTTGTCCCGGCTCTTGCTGGGTGACCAGTTCAGGGACCAGACGGCTGTCGGAGCAGGAGATAAACAGCGCTTTGGGATTCTGGCTGGACGCTAAACTGCGAAAGAGCTCTTTACGTTGCGGGAAAATCTCTTTTTGAAAGCTGAGAAAACCTTCAATGATATGTTGCATAGCAATTTCTCTTTTATCTGTTTTCGTTTAGGCATGATCGAGATCACACTCGCAAAGTTTACCCACCGTGCTTCACTTGAGACAAGCAATATATTTCTGGCCCGACCGCTGCACGATGTCATCGGCGTTTGCCGGAATGTTCTGCCCTTCGAACGCGCCGTAAAGACGGGCGAACGATTTTCCCGCCAGGCGCCGGGTAACGTCCTCAACCGTACGGGCAGGCAGCGGAAGCATATTCGGGTAGCTCCACATGAACGACACGGCCTCTTTCCCTGGGGTCACCTGCAAAATGTCTCCCGCCAGTAAAACGCCCTCGCCCTCCTGCCAGTGCAGTACCGTTCCGCCCGCAAAATGCCCGCCGAGACGCAGCAGCGTAACCGATGGGACTATCTCCAGCGCATCGCCCTCCCAGAAATGAATCGCCGGGCTGCCGCGCATCACCCACTCGCTATCGCTTACGTGCAGATAGACCGGCGCGTCGAAAGCCGCGGCCCACTCCTGCATCGTGGTGTAATAGTGCGGATGCGAAATCGCAATCGCGCGAAGACCGCCGAGTGCGGCGATGAGCGTTTGGGTTGCAGGATCAAGGTTGGCGATGCAGTCCCAGAGAATGTTACCGTGGGGGGTACGCAGGAGGAGTGCCCGCTGGTTAATGGCAAAAGCGGGTACCGTCTTGATACTGAATAACTGCGGCTCCAGCTGCTGCCATTTGTTGGCGTGTGTCGCCGTTACCGTCGCGTAATCGATCCACGCCTGGCCGCTGGCCGGAACATACTGACGTTCATCCTCGCAAATGGCACATCTCTCCGGCGTTCCCTCATAAGAAGTACCGCAGGTTCTACAGAGTGTAATCATGAGCGCTCCTCAGTGATAAAGCACTGAGTATGGCAGGGATTATCCTTATGTGCTGCGAGGTACATTGCTGGCGTTTTTTACCCTATACTGTGCCAGTATCAAAAACCGAACAGAGCAGGTGCAACATGGAAATTGATCTCGATAACTTAGTTTTTAACGGTCTGGATGAAGCGGAAGAGCGAAACGCAGAACGTCTGGACGATGCGGATAAAAAAGCGCAGGCGATTATTGCCGACGACGACTGCGGCGACGCCTGCAAGATCTGATAAAAAAGCACCGGAAAACCGGTGCTTTTTTCATTGCGGGGAAGATTACAGCTCAGGCGTCTTTTTAAACCCCGTTAGCATCAGAACCAGGCTTTCTGATGAAGACGCCGGTTCGAACTGGTAATGATTCCCCTGGCGGTCACCGCCGATATACCACGAGATTTCGGTTTTTCCTTCCGCCAGCGCCTTGCGCACGGCTTTGTCCACGTTCACCATCCGGTATTCACGAGAATGGTTCAGATAGAGCACTGCGTCGGAGCGATAGTTACAGGCCGGACGCGAGGCCCATCTTACGGTAGCAGGATCCCAGTCATTGCTGGCCGGATAGAAGAAGATCTGATCGGCACCGTTAGTTTCCACTTTGCCGCCATAAATCCGCACGCGGTATGTAAACTGCGAAGGATCCTGCCCGGCAGGCAGAGGGGGAATGTGGAACTTCACCAGCGACAGCGTTTCGCTGTTTTTCGTGCGTCCCCCGTTCTGCCAGTTATCCTGCACCAGTAAAACCTGCGGTTCGGGCTGGGAGAGGTCTGGCTCCAGGCTGCTGAGCCAGACGTTGGCCTTCGCTCTGGAATAACCATACGGGACGGTGGTGCCACAATCTAACCCGCGGTTCATGCACAGGTCAGTCATAAAGCGCGCGGCGTCTTCCGTCCAGCCGTTCATAAAATCTGCATGCGCCGTATACAGGCTACCCCACCGCTCTTCTCGCTCATCGCCGTGCATGATGGGGTCCATGGAGAGCTGCACTTTGCTGGTATCAAGCGAGCTAATCGTCGGGAGTACGTAAGCAATGTTCATGTTCACGGTGGGAATTTTCACCGGGAAGGTGGACGGGCACTGCCCCTTGACGTCGTAGGTGGCGTTAATCAGACCATGGGCAGGCTTCAGGTTCACTCCATCCCAGCAGTTAGGAAACTGAATGCCGATATTAAACTGCACGGCATCGTTCGCCTTGCGCAAGCCGCAGACCTCACCGGTTTTGGTGGTGTAACCCTTGCCGTTGGCACATAAAAAGGTGATATGTGGATTCGGCGCACTACCGTGATGGTCGCCCGCCAGCAGCGACAGCCCCGCCGGGAAAGGGTGTAGCGGCCAGGCGTCCACGTTCGATGCCTGATAATAGGTTTTTTGATACGCCGGTTTGACGACCGTGCCGTCAGGCAGGCGAAGCGAAGGTGCCCAGTAGGCAGAGCTGTCGGCTTTGTTATCGCAGGTGGTCTTTTCATCCCGGCGCAGGGATTCACGGCTGGAGTCAGCATCCGTTTGCACGTTGCCGAAGAAGTCGTGCAGCATGGCCTCGTTGGGCATGCCGTACATCATAATGGCGTCATCGCCAAGGGTATGGGAATAGCCGCAAACAACATGCGCCTGCGGTGCGGCGTGTGCCGCATGAATTGTGAAAAGTAGCGCAGGGACAGAAAGCGCGCGTGTTAACGTGGTCCGTTTCATCATTTTCTCCATGACTGAAAGGACACATTGGTAACAAAAGCGGGCTAATTAACCGAATGATTCAGAGCGTACTTTTCCGTCTTTTGAGGCTTTACAGACGTCACGCACACCTCATTCCAGTACGTTTCGCGCGTGCGGCGCAGTTCAGCGTGGCGTTTTATCATGGAACCACTCCGGGTCAATGTTGGCAACGTCTACGCCATACAGGCTGGCGACAGGCAGTATCGACTCAAGAACACGTTGCGCGCTGTTCTCCGCATTCGCGGGTCGGGTCGCAAAAAACCGCCGTAACGTGCTGATCCATTTTTTCATCGTCTTACCCTCTCTCGCCGTATCTGCCTTCAGTTAAGCACCCCAATCCCGTGCAGGGGAAATACCAAAATCCACTGTCGATGTGCAGGATCTGCAAATAGCGCCCCGTCCTTTTCACGCTTCATTAACACCTTGTTCACTAATGCTTTTTTGCTCATAGCAAAGAACGATTTCTTATTTGGCGATAGCTTTCCCTTATGGGAGCGTAACGGGGTAAAACAAAAACAACGGGATGGCGTATGACTATGGCAGCAAAAATGAAAGGGTTTAAAAAACGGACGCTGGCTCTGGGCGTAGTGGCAGCCTGGGGCCTGTTTTCAGCGCAGGCGCAGGCCGATCAGCTGGCGGATATCAAGGCAGCAGGGGTGGTGAAAGTCGCCACGTTTGATGCCAACCCGCCGTTTGGCTCGATTGATGCCAAAACGCATGAGATCGTGGGTTACGACGTGGACTTCGCCAAAGCGCTGGCAACATCGCTCGGCGTGAAGCTTGAACTGGTTGCCACCAATCCGGCCAACCGCATTCCGCTGCTGCAGTCCGGCAAAGCCGACCTGATCGTGGCGGATATTACTATCACCCCAGAACGCGCACAGGTCATTGATTTCTCGACGCCTTACTTCGTTACCGGCCAGCAGTTCCTCGTTCCGGCGAAATCACCGGACAAGCTCGATGACTATAGCCGGGCGCGCATTGGCGCAGTCAAAGGCACAACAGGCGAGCAGGCGCTGCACCAGCGTTTCCCGCAGTCCCGCGTCCTCTCTTATGACGACATTCCCCTGGCGCTGACCGCACTGCGCAACGGCAACGTACAGGCCATCACTCAGGACAGCACCATTCTGGCCGGTCTGCTGGCGCAGGCGCCGGACAAAGCCAACTTCAAAATCCTGCCCGACCTGCTCAGTAAAGAAGAGATCGGCGTGGGGGTGAAGAAAGGTGAAACGGCGCTGCTGAAAGCCGTCAACGACGAGCTGGT
Organism: Enterobacter sp. 5-4; assembly: GCF_000612205.1. Taxonomy (NCBI): domain Bacteria; kingdom Pseudomonadati; phylum Pseudomonadota; class Gammaproteobacteria; order Enterobacterales; family Enterobacteriaceae; genus Enterobacter; species Enterobacter sp. 5-4. Next base: position 181,619 of record NZ_JFHW01000009.1, read on the forward strand.
CAATCTCGAGAAGACCGGTCAGGCGGCTAAAATCTACGACGTCTGGTTTGGTCCTGGCACCCCTGCTCCACAGCCCCGCGCCTTTAAAATAGAAGCCAGATAATGATGCTCTCAGGTTTATTTTCCCACTCCGCGGCCGGTGCCGCGGATTTTTCACATCTGGAACAGGCCAGCGTCGAGTTTCGCCACGTGGACAAACGCTACGGTGACCATCAGGTTTTGAACGACATTAACCTCACTATCACGCCCGGTGAAGTGGTTGCCATCCTCGGCCCGTCGGGTTCCGGTAAATCCACCCTGATTCGTCTTATCAACCAGCTTGAACCCCTGAGCGGCGGGGAGATCCTGGTCGACAACAAGCCTACCGGCAGGCTCTCCGGTAGCGGGCTGCGCCAGCTGCGAAGCCGCGTGGGGTTTGTGTTTCAGCAGTTCAATCTTTATGCCCACCTCACCGCCAGCCAGAACATCACCCTGGCGCTTGAGCACGTCCACGGCTGGAAGCCGCTCCCCGCTCAGGAGCGCGCGCTGGCCCTGCTGGAGAAAGTCGGGATGCTGGAAAAAGCCCACCATTACCCGGCTGAGCTTTCCGGTGGACAGCAGCAGCGGGTCGCGATTGCCCGCGCCCTGGCCTCGTCACCGCAAATCATTCTCTTTGACGAGCCGACGTCGGCACTCGATCCCGAGATGATTGGTGAAGTGCTGTTTGTGATGAAAGCCCTCGCCCACAGCGGGATCACGATGATCGTGGTGACCCATGAGATGCAGTTTGCCCGGGAAATTGCCGACCGGATTGTCTTTATCGACGGCGGGCAAATTCTGGAAACCGCGCCGCCGGCACAGTTTTTCAGCCAGCCAGCGCATCCGCGCGCGCAGCGGTTCCTGCAAAAGGTGCTGGACCCGCTGCATCAGGAGCATCTGTAATGCCCGCGCTCGACTGGCAGGGAGTACTGACCGGACAGCCTCTGCAGTGGATACTTTCCGGATTTCTCACCACCCTGTGGGTGACGCTGGCGGGGATCGCGCTGGCCAGCCTGCTCGCACTGCTCTTTATGCTCCTGCGCCTGTCCGGTGGACGCGTCGGGAAAGCGATCGTCAGCGGCTGGGTATCGCTGTTTCGCAATACGCCGCTGCTGGTGCAGCTGCTGTTCTGGTATTTTGCCGCCTGGAACGGGCTGCCGCAGGCGTTTCGCGACGCAGTCAACGCCGATCACAGCTGGTCCATTCTGCCCGGCGACGTCTGGTGGTTTACGCCCGAATTTTTATGTTCTGCCTGGGGGCTGGGCGTATTTACCTCGGCGTTTTTAATCGAAGAAGTGGAATCAGGCTTTCGGTCTGTGCCAGCCGGGCAACGGGAGGCGGCGCTCGCCCAGGGATTCTCAGCATGGCGATTGTTTCGCTACATTCTGCTGCCGCAGGGGCTGGCTAACGCCTGGCAGCCCGTCGTGGGTCAGTATCTCAACCTGATGAAGCTCTCCTCGCTCGCCAGCGGGATTGGCTTCGCCGAGCTCACCTACCAGGTCAGGCAGATCGAAAGCTTTAACGCACACGCGCTGGAGGCATTTACCCTCGGTACCGCACTCTATCTCCTGACCGGTCTGGTCATGGGAATGGTGCTGGTCCGCCTTGGGCCGCAGGCGAAACGTAAACGTCCGATCGTCGCTACCGCAGGGAGTGAAAAACATGATTGCCGGACTTAATGTCATCACCGATAACCTCGATTATCTGCTGTGGGGACGCGCGGCAGCCGGTGAACCGGGGGGCGTGTTGCTCTCGCTGATGATGGCGACTGGAGCAGCCGTTATCGCCCTGCCCGCGGGGATTGCGCTCGCGTGCCTGGCCTGGCGCTTTACCGGGCTCGTGCGCAAAGCCCTCTTTTTATGGGCAGAGCTGATTCGCGGGATCCCGCTCATCTTCGTGATTTTCTGGATGTGGTATCTCCTGCCGCTCATGACCGGGGGCGATCTGCCGGGAGCGCTGACCGTCACGCTGGCGCTGGCCTGGTTTACGGCGGCCACCGTAATGCACTCGGTCCTGGCCGGGCTGAGCGCGCTGCCGACCGGGCAGTTCGAAGCCGCGCTGTCACAGGGATTCAGCACGCAGCAAACCCTGTGGCGCGTGCTGCTGCCGCAGGCGCTGGGGAATATTCTGCCGTCGCTGGTGGGGATTTTTATCAGCCTGCTGAAGGATACGTCGCTGGCGTTTATCGTGAACGTCCCGGAGCTGACCACGGTGGCGGGACAGGTCAACAACCGGGTGCAAATCTACCCGGCGGCCATTTTTATCTTTACGGGCGTGGTCTATTACCTGCTCTGCTGCTCGCTTGAGCAGCTTGCGAAGCGCTGGCGCCTTATCCGGCCAGCGCTTTAACCACCGTTTCCATCGCTTCGGTTGTCAATGCACTGCGTTTCACGCGCTGGTTCGCCAGCGCGGTACGCAGAACACCGGCAATGACAATATGCTTTGGCTCCTGCCCTAAATCACGCATCTCAAGCACCACCTTTCCGACCACCCGGCACATCTCCTGGTACAGCGCTTCATCTTTGGTCACGTTACCCATCGTCATCACTCCATTGCCTGTTAAACGTTGAGCTTAAATGATTCTCCTGCCGGATACAAAAAAGAAGCCCGGCGAGAGACTCGCCGGGCTTCATCTGTAAAATCAGTCAATTAGTTGTTTACTGGAATGACCGCGCCTTTGTACTTGGTGCGGATCCAGTCCTGAATCTCTTTCGAGTGCAGCACGTTCACCAGCGCGACGATGTCCTTCTTCTTCTCGTCACCGCGATGCACGGTAATGATGTTAGCGTACGGGTTGTTTTCACCGCTCTCTACCGCAATCGGGTCGTGAACCGGATCCAGACCCGCGTCAATCGCGTAGTTGGCGTTAATCACCACCGCGTCGCCTTCGTTATTGTTGTACATCTGCGGCAGCAGAGACGCTTCCACGTTAGGCGTAAACTTCAGTTTTTTCGGGTTCTCGACGATGTCGCTGATGCGCGCGGTGACTTTATCGATGCCCGGCTTCAGCTTGATCACGCCCTCTTTCTCGAAGATGGAAAGAATACGGCCCTCTTCAGAAACCGCGTCACGCATGATGATCTTGCCACCTTCCGGCAGGTCTTTCAGCGACTTGTATTTTTTGGAGTAGATGCCGATTGGCTCAATGTGGATCGCGCCCGCACTGACAAAATCGTAGTCCTTATCGCCCGCATGATCTTTTAGCACGCTGTTCAGGTAAGGAATGTGCTGGAAATAGTTCGCGTCGATGTCATGACCCGCCAGCGCGGTGTTCGGCAGAATGTAGTCCTGGAACGGTTTAATCTCCAGGTCGATCCCCTGCTTCGCCAGAATCGGCTTTGCCTGCTCCAGAATTTCCGCATGCGGCGTGTTGGACGCGCCCACGGTCAGGGTGTCGGCCCAGGAGGCAAAGCTCAGGGCGCTCAGGGTTGCAGCGGCGATCAGTGTCAGTGTCTTTTTCATGATGTGGTTCCTGTGTGTTGTTGTTACCCTAAATAGTTCGAGTCACAGGAAGGCGGCAAGTGAGTGAATCCCCAGGAGCTTACATACAGTAAGTGACTGGGGTGAACGAATGCAGCCAACGCGCCTGAGGCTCGAAATATGACGGGTATTAGCGTTTATCTAACAGTGAAGTAATGACATCGCCGCAGAACTGGATAATGAAAACGATGATCAGAATGGTCACCGTTGCCACCAGCGTGACGTCACCATGGTTGCGCTGGAATCCTTCCAGATAAGCCAGATTTCCCAAACCACCGGCGCCAATCACCCCCGCCATCGCGCTGTAGCTCACCAGCGCAATCAGCGTCACCGTAATACCCGAGACCAGTGCGGGTGATGATTCCGGCAGCAAAACCCGAAACACGAGCGTGCTCAGTCGTGCGCCCATCGAGCGTGTGGCTTCGATGACGCCTTTATCCACTTCACGCAGGGCGATCTCCACCAGGCGTGCGTAGAACGGTGCGGCACCCACAATCAGGGCCGGCAGCGCCGCGTTGGCGCCAAGAATGGTGCCGACAACGGTCTTGGTGAACGGGATCAGCAGCACAATCAAAATGATGAACGGAATTGAGCGGAACACGTTCACCACAATCGAAATAACGCTATACACCGTGCGGTTGTGGAACAGTCCGCCGCGCGCGGTTAAAAACAGCGCCAGACCCAGCACGATGCCCAGGACGAAAGTTGCCACGCCGGACAGCGCGGTCATGTACAGCGTCTCCAGCGTCGCCGCCCAGAGCTGATCCCACTTGAGATGCGGAAAGAGATTCTCAGCCATGTTTAATCACCTCGCCTTCAATATCGCTGTGCTGCAGGTCGGCGAGGATATTGTTCAGTTGTTCATCAGATGCCACGACGTGCACCCAGAGTTGACCAAACACGCCGTGAGCGGTTTGGGTCATTTTTCCGTGCAGAATGTTAAACGGCAGGCCGTAGCGCAGCGTGAGCTCACCCACAATCGGTTTATGCGTGCTGTGCCCGGTAAAGGTCAGCCTGATGACCGTCCCTTCCAGTTCGTTTGCCAGTTCGGTATTGAAGGTTTCTTCTTCAGCGTACTGGCTCACCTGACGGACAAACTGCTGCGTAATCGGCTGCTGCGGATGGGTAAAGACGCTCAGCACGTCTCCCTCTTCCACCACCTTACCGTTCTCCATCACCGCCACGCGGTCGCAGATTTTGCGCACCACGTGCATCTCGTGCGTGATCAGCACGATGGTCAGCCTGAAACGACGGTTAATATCCAGCAGCAGATCGAGGATCTGATCGGTGGTCTGGGGGTCAAGCGCGGAGGTAGCTTCATCGCAGAGCAGCACATCCGGGCGATTAGCCAGCGCACGCGCAATGCCCACGCGCTGCTTTTGCCCACCGCTCAGCTGTGATGGATAGGCATGCTCGCGACCTTTCAGGCCAACGAGTTCAATAAGCTCGGCCACGCGGGCCTTTATTTCGGCTTTCGGTACGCCGGCAATTTGCATCGAGAACGCAATATTCTCGCTGACCGTGCGCGACCACAGCAGGTTGAAGTGCTGAAACACCATGCTGATCTTCAGACGCGCCTGGCGCAGGGCTTCACCTTTTGCGGCAGAAATGTTCTGCCCGTTGATGGTTACGCTGCCGCTGCTCGGTTTTTCCAGACCATTCAGCAGGCGGATAAGCGTACTTTTACCTGCGCCGCTGTAACCAATGATCCCGTATATCTGTCCCTGTGCTATCGTCAAATTGACATTATCAACGGCTGTGAGCGCCACCTTTCCGTTGTCAAAAACCTTCGAAATATTGCTCAGTACAATCATTCTTATTCGTTATCCGTGCCGCCCGTGGCGGTTTAGCAGTATGGATGTCCAAACGATAGTAAACAGGCGTTATCAGCTTTTAAATGAACAAAAAAGAATGTGTTATAACTTTCGGCAATAAACAGCGGATTTACCGGGTGCGAAGCATTTAGACCAATTTCAGCAATGATTATCTGCCGGATGCATATCCGCTGGCGGACGGGCGCAAAAAACGGTCATTTTTGCAGCATTTTATCCCGATATAGCCATCCTCACATCCAGACAACTTTACGTCTTGCTGTCCTGCCATCCAGAAATGGCATTTATATTCCTTTCTGTTCTAAACGGCAGTGAATGGTTCTTTCTTGAGAAAATTTCACCGCCCTATCATCCCGTCATGACATCCAGAAAGGAAAACATCATGACGATTTATCACTCCGTCACCGAACTGATTGGTCGTACCCCGCTGATCCAGCTGCATAAGCTTGATACCGGTCCCTGCTCGCTGTTCCTGAAGCTGGAAAACCAAAATCCGGGCGGGTCGATTAAGGATCGCGTTGCGCTGTCGATGATTAACGAAGCGGAACGTACCGGCCAGCTGCAGCCAGGCGGCACGATTATCGAGGCCACGGCGGGCAATACCGGTCTCGGCCTGGCCCTGATCGCCGCCCAGAAAGGCTACTCGCTGATCCTGGTGGTGCCGGACAAAATGAGCCGCGAGAAGATTTTCCACCTGCGCGCGCTGGGTGCCCAGGTGGTGCTGACCCGCTCCGACGTCAACAAGGGCCATCCTGCCTATTACCAGGATTACGCCCAGCGTCTGGCGAACGAACTGCCCGGCGCGTTTTACATCGACCAGTTCAACAACGAAGCCAACCCGCTGGCGCACCGCACCACCACGGCGCCAGAACTGTATGAGCAGCTTGACGGCAGGATCGACGCCATCGTGGTAGGCGTTGGCTCAGGCGGCACGCTGGGCGGCCTGCAGGCGTGGTTCGCCGAGCACTCTCCGCACACGGAATTTGTCCTGGCTGACCCGGCTGGATCCGTTCTCGCCGACCAGGTGGAAACCGGACGCTACCACGACGCGGGCTCCTGGCTGGTTGAGGGAATTGGCGAAGACTTTATTCCTCCGCTGGCCCACATTGAAGGGGTGAATCGCGCCTGGCGCATCACCGACCGCGAGGCCTTCACCACCGCGCGCGAGCTGCTGAAAACGGAGGGCATTCTGGCGGGCTCCTCCAGCGGTACGCTGCTGGCGGCCGCGCTGAAGTATTGCCAGGCACAAGCCACGCCGAAGCGGGTGGTGACCTTCGCCTGCGACAGCGGCAACAAATATCTCTCGAAGATGTTTAACGACGACTGGATGCGACAGCAGGGGCTCATCACGCGTCCTCAGGCCGGCGATCTCTCTGATTACATCGCCCTGCGCCACGATGAAGGCGCCACCGTCACCGCTGCCCCGGACGACACGCTCTCCACTGTCCTGGCGCGCATGCGTCTGTATGACATCTCCCAGCTGCCGGTGCTGGAGAACGGCAAGGTGGTGGGCATTATCGACGAGTGGGATCTCCTGCGGCATATCGGCGGCGACGGCGATCGCTTCGCGCTGCCGGTGACGGCAGCCATGACGCGTCAGGTCGAGTTCCTTGACAAGCACGCGCCGGAAAGCGCCCTGCACGCCATCTTCGACCGCGGCCTGGTGGCCGTCATTAATGACAACGACCGTTTTCTCGGTCTGATTACGCGCAGCGACGTTCTGACCGCCTGGCGCAACCGTCTACAGCAATAAAGGAATCAATGATGAAAAATCTGGCCACCCTCAGCGTCCACAGCGGCGAATTCAACGACCAGCACGGGGCCGTCATGCCGCCGATTTATGCCACCTCGACGTTTGCGCAACCCGCGCCCGGGGAGCATACCGGCTACGAGTACTCCCGCAGCGGCAACCCCACCCGCCATGCGCTGGAAACGGCGATTGCCGAACTGGAGGGCGGCACGCGCGGCTACGCTTTTGCCTCCGGTCTGGCGGCCATCTCCACGGTGCTCGAACTGCTGGATAAAGACAGCCACATCGTCGCCATTGATGACGTTTACGGTGGGACGTACCGTCTGATTGAAAACGTGCGCAAGCGCAGCACCGGGCTGCAGGTCAGCTGGGTTAAACCGGACGACCTGGCCGGGCTCGAGGCCGCCATTCGCCCGGAAACGCGTATGGTCTGGGTCGAAACGCCAACCAACCCGCTGCTGAAGCTGGCGGATCTGGCGGCGATTGCGGCGATCGCCCGTCGTCATAACGTCATCAGCGTGGCGGATAACACGTTCGCGTCGCCGGTGATCCACCGTCCGCTGGAGTCCGGGTTCGATATCGTGGTGCACTCCGCCACTAAATACCTTAACGGCCACTCTGACGTCGTCGCCGGGCTGGCGGTGGTGGGCGATAACAAGGCGCTGGCGGACAAGCTCGGCTATCTGCAGAACGCGGTGGGCGGCGTTCTGGATCCGTTCAGCAGCTTCCTGACGCTGCGCGGTATTCGCACGCTCGCGCTGAGGGTCGAAAAGCACAGCACCAACGCGCTGGCGATTGCGCAATGGCTGGAGCAGCATCCGCTGGTCGAAAACGTGTACTATCCAGGACTGGAATCGCATCCGCAGTACCAGCTTGCCCGCACGCAGATGGCGCTGCCCGGTGGCATGATTTCCGTCGTGGTAAAAGGCGATGCGCAACGCGCCACCGAGGTGATTCGCAACCTGAAGTTGTTCACCCTTGCGGAAAGCCTGGGCGGCGTGGAAAGTCTGGTGAGCCAGCCTTACAGCATGACCCACGCCTCAATTCCGCTTGAGCAACGTCTGGCGAACGGCATTGTGCCGCAGCTGATCCGCCTGTCGGTGGGGATTGAAGATCCTAAAGACCTGATTGCCGACCTCAGCCAGGCGCTGCAAAAATAAGCAAAGTGCGGCAGGTCCCTCACCTGCCGCGATAAGTTGTCATCATGGCTTAACGCCTTGATAACAATATTATGTGAAACAGCACAGATTATTTCTGAAACACCGTTTCCATTTTCCTTTTATCTTAAAATCAGCGTATAATGCGCGCCTAATCCCTGGTGAATGGTTTCAGCGCTTGGAATACAAAAAACAACGTACAACTTCTCCTCTCCTTCGTTGGGCTGTCACTCAGGCACACTTTCTTCTGCACGCTCATTTGATGTCTCCTATCCTTAGTGCGTGTCATATACTCTTTTGCAACACAGGTTTGACTCCGCGGCGGTGCGCCCCCGGAGCGAGATTTCCATATCCTTCCCAACTTAAAGACTAAGACTGTCATGAAAAAGACGAAAATTGTTTGTACTATCGGCCCGAAAACCGAATCTGAAGAGATGCTGAGCAAAATGCTGGATGCCGGCATGAACGTGATGCGTCTGAACTTCTCCCACGGTGACTACGCAGAGCACGGCCAGCGCATCCAGAACTTGCGCAACGTGATGAGCAAGACCGGTAAAAAAGCGGCCATCCTGCTGGATACCAAAGGTCCAGAAATCCGTACCATCAAGCTGGAAGGCGGTAACGACGTCTCTCTGAAAGCGGGCCAGACCTTCACCTTCACCACCGACAAATCCGTTATCGGCAACAGCGAAATCGTTGCAGTGACCTACGAAGGCTTCACCAGCGATCTGTCCGTTGGTAACACCGTGCTGGTCGACGATGGCCTGATCGGTATGGAAGTCACCGCTATCGAAGGCAACAAAGTTATCTGTAAAGTGCTGAACAACGGCGACCTGGGCGAAAACAAAGGCGTTAACCTGCCGGGCGTCTCCATCGCGCTGCCAGCCCTGGCTGAAAAAGACAAGCAGGACCTGATCTTCGGCTGCGAGCAAGGCGTTGACTTCGTCGCGGCCTCCTTCATCCGTAAGCGTTCCGACGTGGTTGAAATCCGTGAGCACCTGAAAGCACACGGCGGCGAGAAGATCCAGATCATCTCCAAAATCGAAAACCAGGAAGGCCTGAACAACTTCGACGAAATCCTCGAAGCGTCTGACGGCATCATGGTTGCACGTGGTGACCTGGGCGTTGAAATCCCGGTTGAAGAAGTGATCTTCGCGCAGAAGATGATGATCGAGAAGTGTGTGCGCGCGCGTAAAGTGGTTATCACCGCCACGCAGATGCTGGACTCCATGATCAAAAACCCACGCCCAACCCGCGCTGAAGCAGGCGACGTGGCAAACGCCATTCTCGACGGTACTGACGCAGTAATGCTGTCCGGTGAATCCGCGAAAGGTAAATACCCGCTGGAAGCGGTCGGCATCATGGCGACCATCTGTGAACGTACTGACCGCGTGATGACCAGCCGTCTGGACTTCAACAACGACAGCCGCAAGCTGCGTATCACCGAAGCAGTATGCCGCGGTGCGGTAGAAACTGCTGAAAAACTGGAAGCACCACTGATTGTGGTTGCTACTCAGGGCGGTAAATCTGCGCGCGCCGTGCGTAAATACTTCCCGGATGCGACCATCCTGGCCCTGACCACCAACGAAACCACCGCTCGTCAGCTGGTGTTGAGCAAAGGCGTCGTTGCGCACCTGGTTAAAGAGATCGCCTCTACTGACGATTTCTACATTCAGGGTAAAGCACTGGCTCTGGAAAGCGGTCTGGCACAGAAAGGCGACGTTGTGGTCATGGTTTCTGGCGCCCTGGTACCAAGCGGCACCACCAATACCGCATCTGTTCACGTGCTGTAATAATTCCCGAACGAATTAATTTGGATAAAAAGCGCCCATTGGGCGCTTTTTTTATTCCCGGCATTAGCCAAACGCATTCAAAATGCAAATCGGGTTTTTCTATTTAATTGCGAATTATCTAAGATGAATCCGATGATAAATGCCTTTTTTTCCTTAGATTTTTGCCCGAAAAGGGCTGATTCGGTGCTTCTTTGAGCGAACGATCAAAAATAGGTGTATTCCCATCAAAAAAATATTCTCAACCCAAAAAACTTTGTGTAATACTTGTAACGCTACATGGAGATTAACTCAATCTAGAGGGTATTAATAATGAATCGTACTAAACTGGTACTGGGCGCGGTAATCCTGGGTTCTACTCTGCTGGCTGGTTGCTCCAGCAACGCTAAAATCGATCAGCTGTCTTCTGACGTTCAGACTCTGAACGCTAAAGTTGACCAGCTGAGCAACGACGTGAACGCAATGCGTTCCGACGTTCAGGCTGCTAAAGACGACGCAGCTCGCGCTAACCAGCGTCTGGACAACCAGGCTACTAAATACCGTAAGTAATAGTACCTGTTAATAAAATGGCGCACATTGTGCGCCATTTTTTTTGCCTGCGTCAAACGCCTACTGCGTCACCCTCTCCCCTTCATCTTCCGCCACCGCAGCAGACATCCGGCTGTTCTGCACCGACAACACGCTATTGCTGGCTGACGGGCCGCTACCGGACGACACGATAACCGGGATCCCGGCACGACGTGACAGCGCTTTATCAATCAGCGCCTTATCGCTTCCTGCCTGAGAAACAAAGGCCGCAAAGTCGGCGGAATGGGTAATGGGCGAGACCTGCGGATTTTCCCCTTCTACCTGCGCCAGCGGACGGTGGACCTCAATATAGCGTTTACCATCCGGCTCCACGGAAAACTTCACGGGTTCATTAATAATCTGCACACGCGTGCCCACCCGCACCTGTTCGAACAGCGCCTTAATGTCCGGGGCGTTCATCCGCATACAGCCAGAGCTGACCCGCAGGCCAACGCTGTCCGGCGCGCTGGTGCCATGAATGAGATATTCCCCATTCCCCACGCCTAAACGCAGTGCGAAGCGTCCTAGCGGGTTATTTGGCCCGGCAGGGACCACCGGAGGCAGTTTAATGCCCTGCTCCAGAGAACGTGCTCGTATGCCCGGCGTGGGTGTCCAGGTGGGATTCGGGATCTTCTGGCTCACCCGCGTGGTCGTTACCGGCGTTTCCAGCCCCAGCTGACCAATGCCCAGAGGATAAACCTGAACAATATTTTGCCCCGGCGGGAAGTAGTAGAGCCGAAGCTCAGCAAGATTCACCACAATCCCCTCGCGGGGCGTATCCGGCAACAGCATTTGCGACGGAATGGTTATCACGGTTCCTGGCGCAGGGTTTACCGGCGCAATGGTATTGTTGGTTTCCAGGAGCACCTGCGCCGCCGTATTAAACCGGCGGGCGATGGTCTGCAGCTTATTATCCCCTTCCTGTATCGTGTAGGTTTGATTTTGCCCAATCAGACGACTGCCTGCGGGCGGCAACGGATAGTCCATCGCGCGGGCCGAATGAAGGGCTCCGAGCGAACTGAGGAGTAATAGAGTAATGAGAGACGCGCGCTTCATGCTGAGATTCCTTATTCACTGACAGAACGCCAGAAAGCTGAAAAACCAGCGAGGCGGGAACCACCTCGCGAAACAGAATGAATGCTGTTCTGTAAGTCTAGCTAAGGATTGCAGCTTTGGCGCGGATGGCGCGAATCATCGCTTCCAGTCCCTGAGAGCGGGACGGGGTGAGGTGTTGGGTTAAGGCCATTTTTTCAAACCACGGACGAACATCGAACGCGACGATATCCTGCGCAGACATCTTCTGGAAAAGGCTAAAGACGACCGCAATAAGCCCTTTTACAATGGCGGCATCGCTGTCGCCGCGCAATTCGATCGTGCCGTCATCCGACTGCTCCATCACAATCCAAACCTGGCTCTGGCAGCCCTGAATACTGTTCTCCGGGCTGTGCGCCTCTTCACCGAGCGGCGGCAAACGCTGTCCCAGCTCGATGATATAGAGATACTTCTCTTCCCAGTTTGCGCAACGCGAGAAGTTGCGCAGTAATTTATCTTTGTCCGGCAGCTCTGCCATCTTTCGCCTCTCCGTTAGCCCAGCAGCTGATGAATGCGCTTCAGCCCCGCCACCAGCCTGTCGACCTCTTCCGTCGTGTTGTACATCACCAGCGATGCGCGGCACATTGCCGGTACCTGGTAAAACGCCATCAGCGGCATGGCGCAGTGGTGCCCGGTGCGGACCGCCACGCCGTAGTTATCGAGGAAACTGCCCACGTCATAGGCATGGTGTTTCCCAAGATTAAACGCGATTACCCCTTGCCGATCGGCAGGCCCGTAGAGGGCCAAATCCGGCACGCTGGCAAGCTCTGCAAGCGCGTAGTGCATCAGCAGCTGTTCATACTCCTGAATGGCATCAAGACCGATGGCAGAGACGTAAGAGACCGCCGCCCCCAGCCCGATAATGCCCCCGGTGTTGGGCGTGCCCGCCTCAAAACGCCACGGGGCGCGCGCGTAGGTCGTGCCTTCCGTCAGGCTGACGGTGGCGATCATCGACCCGCCCCCTTCCCACGGCGGCATCGCCTGCAGGATCTCTTCTTTCACATACAGCACGCCAATCCCGGTCGGCCCGTAGAGCTTGTGGCCTGAAAAGACGTAGAAATCACAGTCCAGCGCCTGGACGTCAACCGCGTGGTGCATCACCGCCTGCGCGCCGTCAATCAGGACCTTTGCGCCCGCCTGATGGGCCTTCTCGACGATCTCTGCCACCGGGTTTTCTGTCCCCAGCACGTTGGAGACCTGGGTAACCGCCACCAGCCGCGTGCGGTCGTCCAGCAAGAGGTCAAGCTGCTCAAGCTGAAGCGTCCCGTCAGCGTTTAGTGGGATCACCCGCAGCTGCGCCCCTACGCGCTCGCAGAGCATCTGCCACGGGACGATATTGGCGTGGTGCTCCATCTGGGTGATGATGATGTTATCCCCCGCGTGGACCTGCGCGTTGCCCCAGCTGTTAGCGACAAGGTTGATCCCTTCGGTGGTCCCGCGAACAAAGACCAGTTCTTCCGGCGAGCGGGCGTTAAGAAAAGCGGCAAGCTGCGTGCGCACGTTTTCCATCCGCTGGGTCGCCTCGGCGCTCAGGGTATGGATACCGCGATGCACGGCGGCATAGCCGTGGCGATAAAACTCGGCTTCGGCATCCACCACCTGATTCGGCTTCTGCGCGCTGGCCGCGCTGTCCAGATAGGCCAGCGGCAGACCGTTTACTTCACGGGTCAGAACCGGGAAATCTGCCCGTACTTTTTCGACGGGAAAACTCATGCTTCGCCTCCAGGCAGGCGCTGACCGATCCGATCCAGCACCTGCAGTTTTAACTGACCATCGTGCAGCGCTTCCGTCAGTTCGGCGGCAAACGCGAAGATAATCATTTTCTGCGCCGCCTGCTGGTCGATGCCGCGCGAGCGCAGGTAGAACATCTGCTCGTCGTCGATTCGCCCGACCGTCGCACCGTGGCTGCATTTCACGTCGTCGGCGTAGATCTCCAGCTGCGGCTTGGTGTCCACCTCTGCCAGGCGACCTAACAGCAGATTGTTGTTGGTCATCTGCCCGTCGGTTTTAATGGCGTGCTGCGCCACGTTAATCAGGCCGTTAAACACCGCACGCCCTTTATCACTCACGATGGTTTTATGCAGCTGGCGGCTGTTGCAGTAGCCTTTGTTGTGCTCCAGCCACGTGCGCGTGTCACACACTTCTGATTTAACCGGCATCGCCAGGCTGTTGATGCGCAGCGTGGTGTTTTCACCGTTAAGCTGCGTGCTGGTGTTGTGGCGCAGCACCGCCCCGCCGAGCAGGAAGCTGTGGCTGTACGCGGCGGCATCCTGTCCCAGGACAATGTCGTTATGGGCAAAGTGGTGGCTCTGCGCATTCTCAAACGCCAGCTTGATGTGGTGTAGCTGGGCATTCGCCGCCACGTTCATCGTCAGTCGCGACCCGGTAAAGTGACGTGTCTCATTGAGGCTGACGTAGTGTTCGATGACCGTGGCCTCCGCCCCCTCCGCCAGCTCAAGATGGTGGCGATAGTGCGCGGTATTGATTTCGGCGCCGTCCAGACCCTGAGTGATGTGCATCAGCAGCAGCGGTTTGGCCGGGCGCTGGTTACGCTTCACGCCGATATGCGTCACGCTGCGGGCCAGGCTTTCGGTCAGGTGGAGAAATACTTCCGGCTGAACCGGGGCGCTCAGGCGCTGGCGGTCGTCGTTTATCTCAATCTCAAAGCCGCTCTCCTGGAGCGTGTCGCTCAGCTCAGGGCGGAACTGACCGTCGACAAACACCAGGCGCACGGCATCCACGCCCACTGCCAGCGCGTCACGCTGTGCAGGCGTGAGATCCGCCAGGCGGGTCACAAACTCGGCGTTCAGCAAGCCATCGAGCGGGGTGTATTTCCAGTTTTCATGCTTGCGCGTCGGCAGGCCGAGACGCAGCATCTGCTGCAGATGCTGCTGCGCCTGCTCGGAGCGCGTATTACCCTGCGCCTCAAACAGCCGGTGCCACTGCTGGAGCGCATTACTGCTGTTCGGTAAGCCAGCCATAACCCTGCTCCTCCAGTTGTTTAACCAGCGTGAAATCACCGGATTTCACAATGCGCCCCTGGTAAAGCACGTGGACGTAATCCGGCTTGATGTAGTCCAGAATGCGCTGGTAGTGGGTGACGATAATAAACGAGCGCTTGCCGTCGCGCAGGGCGTTCACCCCGTCGGCGACAATCTTCAGGGCGTCGATATCCAGACCGGAGTCGGTCTCATCCAGAATGCACAGCTCGGGCTCCAGCACCGCCATCTGCAGAATGTCGTTACGCTTTTTCTCGCCGCCGGAAAAACCGACGTTCACCGAGCGGGTGAGCAAATCTTCCGGCATTTTCAGCAGCTTGATTTTCTCTTCCATTAAATCCTGGAAGTCGAAGCGGTCGAGCGCCTCCAGCCCCCGGTATTTCCGCACCGCGTTGAGCGCGGTTTGCAGGAAGAACTGGTTGCTGACTCCGGGGATTTCTACCGGATACTGGAAGGCCATAAAGATGCCCTCGCCCGCGCGGTCTTCCGGCGACATCTCCAGCAGATCTTTGCCGTTAAATTCGACCGAGCCGTGGGTCACCTCATAATCTTCGCGTCCTGCCAGCGTCGCAGAAAGCGTACTTTTCCCGGAACCGTTCGGCCCCATGATGGCGTGGACTTCGCCCGGCTTGACGTCAAAATTGAGGCCACGCAGGATGGCTTTATCTTCTACGCTGACCTGTAAATCTTTAATGCTTAACATGTGCTTTCCTTAACCGACGCTGTGTTCAAGACTAATGGCGAGGAGTTTCTGGGCTTCAACGGCAAATTCCAGCGGCAGTTCAGAGAACACGTCCTTACAGAAGCCGTTGACGATCATCGAGATGGCATCCTCTTCGCTGATCCCGCGCTGCAGGCAGTAGAAGAGCTGATCTTCCCCAATCCGTGACGTGGTCGCCTCGTGCTCCAGCTGGGCCGTGTTATTACGGCATTCGACGTATGGGAAGGTATGCGCCCCGCAGTCAGCGCCAATCAGCATCGAGTCACACTGGGTGAAGTTTCGCGCATTGGTCGCCGTCGGCATGATTTTCACCAGCCCGCGATAGCTGTTCTGACTGTGTCCGGCGGAAATCCCTTTCGAGATGATGGTCGATCTGGTGTTTTTACCAATGTGGATCATCTTGGTGCCGGTATCGGCCTGCTGATGGCCGCTGGTGAGCGCCACCGAGTAGAACTCGCCGATGGAGTTATCCCCGCGCAGGATGCAGCTCGGGTATTTCCAGGTGATGGCCGAACCGGTTTCGGACTGGGTCCACGACATCTTGCTGTTTTCGCCTTCGCACAGCGCACGCTTGGTCACGAAGTTCAGGATGCCGCCGGTATTGCCGTCGCCCGGGAACCAGTTTTGCACCGTCGAGTATTTCACCTCGGCGTCTTTATGGATGATGACCTCCACCACCGCCGCGTGCAGCTGATAGCTGTCGCGGACCGGGGCGGAACACCCTTCGATATAGCTGACGTAGCTGCCTTCATCCGCGACCAGAATGGTACGTTCGAACTGGCCGGTTTTTTCGGCATTAATGCGGAAATAGGTGGAAAGCTCCATCGGACAGCGCACGCCTTTCGGCACGTAAATAAAGGTGCCGTCCGAGGCCACCGCCGCGTTAAGCGCCGCAAAGAAGTTGTCGTTAGAGGGCACCACGGTTCCGATGTACTTTTTCACCAGTTCAGGATGATCGTGAATCGCTTCGCCGAAGGAGCAGAAAATGATCCCCTGCTCTGCCAGCTTCTCGCGGTAGGTGGTGGCCACCGAGACCGAGTCAAAGATAGCGTCCACCGCCACCTCTTTCCCTTCGCGCACCGGTACGCCCAGCTGGTTAAACGCCTCTTCTACCTCTTTGCTCAGGAAACTGTTCTCCGCGCCGGTTTGCTGCACCGCGCCGGGCTGCGAGGCGCAGGTGTCATCGCAGCTGCCGCAGGAGGGCGCGGAGTAGTAGCTGTAGTCCTGATAGTTCAGCTTGTCATAATGCGCTTTCAGCCAGTGCGGCTCTTCCATCTCCAGCCAGGCGCGGTAGGCGCTCAGGCGAAACTCCAGCATCCACTCGGGCTCGTTACGTTTCGCCGAGATCGCCCGCACGACATCTTCATTGATGCCTTTTGCCAGCTCATCGGTCTGCAGCTGCGTGAAGAACCCCTCTTTATAGTTGAGGTGCCCGCCGCTCCAGGTATTTACTTCACTCGTTGCTTCAGTATTACGAGACATAGTTCCGCCTATACCCCAAAGCTTTCGCCGCAGCCGCATTCGTTCTGGGCTTTTGGGTTATGAAATTTGAATAACTGGTTTAAGCCTTCGCGGACGTAGTCCACTTCGGTGCCATCGATAAAGGGCATGGCCTGCAGCGCGACGTACAATTTTGCGCCGTCGGTCTCGAACACCAGGTCATCTTTCTCGGGTTCGGTGACGGTATCAAGCACGTAACCGAAACCTGCGCAGCCGGTCTGTTTGACACCTAAACGCACGCCAAGGATCTCGGGCTTTTTCGCCACCAGCTCGTGAATATGTGCCGCCGCCGCTGGCGTGAGCGTTAACCCGCGCCAGGCGAAATCGGCAGGATTAAAGGTTTCTGAATGCAGTTCCATAGGTCCACCTCATCTGATAAGCCATCAGGGCATAACACCATGTTAGTGATAACGATTATCACTTCAACCCTCTGTCAGCAGGGGCATTCGGCTAAACCGCCCTTTTTGCCTACTTTTATTAAGCATAGACCCTGTGGCAGGATGCAGGCAGGATGGATTTAATTGTTCAATGCATTGATTAATAATGCATTTCGTTGTGGCATTCGGGCAGGAGAGGAGAAACGTAAAATATGTATTGGAAATGCCTATTTTTGAGATAGCTTTTGCATGGAAAGTGACAAAAATAAAAAAAGGCCCTCAAGGCCTCTTACACTTAATGATGAAATGAGACAGCAAACCCCTGTTCACGCCAGTGGTCGAGCTGTTCCTGCTGTCGAGGCGTTGGCGATTTCCCCGTCCAGACGAAGATTTTTTGTCCCGGGAACAGTTCAGGACGCGGCGAATCAATCGGTTCTGCCAGGACGTCAATGTGCCAGCCCTTCTGCGCTAAGCGCGCGGCTTCGAGCCACAGATGGGTGCGGTCATCGCACTCCCAGCCGATCAGGAGCGCGTCTTTACCGGCCTTCTTACGGGACTCCGCCAGGCTTGCAATCGCGAATTCAATCAGGACTCCGTCTAACAGGCTCGCCATGTGACGCACGGTATTTTGGTCCTGGTTCATCCGCTGACGGACGGGAGAAATGATATTGTCAATCAGGGAATCTATCGGGTGATCGCGGCGGAACTCGCCAATTTTGGCGCGCAGCTTTGCCGGGCTGGCGTAGCGCAGAACGGTCATCATCTCTTCCTGGAACGAGACCCAGTTGCCCTGAGTCAACACTTCCTTGTTTTCCAGCAAGGCTTTTACTTTCCCGACCGAAACGCCGCTCTTCATCAGGCGTTTGATCTCTTCTATACGCAGGATATCTTCATCGTCAAACTGACGATGGCCCCCTTCGCTGCGCTGCGGCTTCAACAATCCATAACGGCGCTGCCAGGCACGCAGCGTAACGGGGTTGATACCGCATCGTTCGGCCACTTCGCCGATACTGTAATAGGCCATTAACTCCCTCACGCTCAGAACTTCCATACCTAACTGCACCAACCTTATCAGATTGTACAAACCATTTGTATAACTAAGACCGCATTTTGAACGGGTGAATGGCTTACCACCCCATCCACCTGTTAATACATTGTTGTATAAAATTTACCGTTCGTACAGTAACGACTGCCAGATTGTGTACAGCTTTATCACAATTCGAACTTTTTCTCCGGCCAGGCAATGGCTGGAATACCGCCGTGCCGGGGGCTGGCAAAAAGATGCCCCTGGAACTGGGAAATTCCCGCAGATTCCAGCCACATCCACTCTTCAGCCTTCTCTACCCCCACCGCGCAGAACTGGATTTCAAGCGAGGAACAGCATTTGATGATCGCCTGAATGATGGCCTGTCGGGGGCCACTTTTATGCACGTTCGCGACCAGATCGCGATTAATCTTAATTCTGTCAGGCTGGAAGTGGGCCAGCAGCTGCAGCCCGGCAAAACCGGCACCAAAGTGATCGATCGTCACGCTGATACCCGCGCTTTTTAACTGCCTGACCGAATCCGTGAATTCATCAAAACGGGAAATGGCTTCGCTCTCGGTGAACTCCACCACGATTTGCTCAGGTACAAAACCGTTTGCTTCAATCGCGGTGAGCAGAAAATCCACGGCGTTGGGAATGTTAACCAGCGTCATAGGCAGCAGGTTCAGGGATAACGTCTGGTCCTGTAACCCCAGCGCGCTGGCCATAGACAGAGCCACCTGCTTGCTCTGCAAATCAGAGGTGTACACTTCCTCCTGCGGAAGGCTGGCGAAATAGGCCCCCGGCGAGTCGCCGGACGGGGTGCGGAGAAGCGCCTCCCAGGAGACAACCTGCTGCATAAACGGATCGACTATCGGCTGGAACGCGAAGCTGCAATCCGCCCCTTTCGCGACCACCTCAGGCTGTGCGGACAAACGCGTCTCTTCGCGTACGAAATCCCATGTATCCGCAGGCGGCAGTTCAAAATAGTTCGCTTTTTCCGTGGCCTCGACAAAGGTGCGGAAAAACTGCAGAGGGCGATCGTTATAGGCCAGCTGGTAGCGTGTCGTCCCCTTATTAAGTATCTGCTGCAGCACCTCGTCCCGGTCGAAGTGGCGCAAATCAAAAAGCTCCATACCCACGTTGCCAAAACGCCGGACAGGGCCGTGATCGCGCATTAACTCGACCACGTTATGGTGGCGCGGGTCGTTGCAGATCTGCTCATAGATAGCCGACACGTGCTCCACCGGCCCTTCCAGCAGTTGAAAAAAATGTGTGCCGTTAAACAGCAGGATCCCCGTGACATTGGATTGCCGATTTTTACGATTTGCAGCAGCGACCATTGCTTCCAGCGCTTTCACTGGAACGTCCTCGCAGATATGACTGCGGTAAATGATGGTTGTGAGCATGCTATTCCTGGGGGGTTAGGGTTTTGGCCACAAAAGACGTGGGGAATGTTTATTTATAGCACATTAATTGCCTGACAAATAATTTACATCTCAACCATTTACGGCAGTTAATGAGACCGTTTGACTCGGCTGTACAACTTACCAGCACATGCGCTTTTTGTACAATATATCCTGCACTCTACCCCCATCACAACGCCAACCCAACGCAATGAAAAATAAATGATTTATAAGATATATCGAAAAAAATCTAAAAATCTGTACATTTTAGATGTACAGATTTGGAAATTGTGTATACCTTAAATGTAACGTTACTGATTACAAAATTTTACAGGAGCGAAACATGCAGCAGAAAGGTTACGTCGCAGATTCCGCAGCAGCAATCGCACAGTACTTCGAAAAAGCCGCGCTTCCGACCCAACAGGAAACGCTGGGCCAGGTGGTTGTTGAAATTCTCAGCGACGGGCGAAACCTTAATCGCAAATCGCTTTGTACAAAATTGCTCAGCCGCCTCGAAAAGGCCGATGGGCCGGAAGAGGAAGAGCATTACCACATGCTGCTTGGTCTGCTCTTCGAACGGTAAGGATATGAATCGCAGTAACGCAGACCGACTGATAGACCAGCTTATCGGTGAAGCCGTTCTCTCTCTTCTGAAAGAGCGGGGGCCGGTGACAACAGAAGGCTTGCTACAGCGTCTGCGGGTCATGAAAGAACATGAAAAGGATCCCCAGCGGCGGGAGACACTTGCGATGGTGATTGCCGAGATCGGCTCAAACAGCATCGCCTTTACACGTCGCAGAACCGCGCAAGGACGAACAAAAAGAGAGGGATCTCTCAACGATAACCGAGACAATGTAGTGCCGTTATTTGGAAGTGGAAAACCGTCCGATCCCAAAAAAATACATTGACTGCAATTTAACAGCTACGGTGAGAACAAATGAGACAAAATATTCAGCTTCAACCCGAATATCACTCTGCTTTTTTAGACAGTGCGCTGGCGGAGTATTTCCGCCATGCAGGCGATCGTTTTGCTGAAGAGTCCGCTATTTTTTCTACTGCAGTACGCTGTGTTCTGGCCTCCGAAGGTCATCTTTCCAATAAAGCGATCATCCTCTGGCTCATTCAGACGCTGGAATCCACCAACGACGTGGTTCAGGCGGATGTGATTCGTAAGACGCTGGAAATCGTGGTGGGTTACACCATGGACGATCTCTGAGTTCCTGCCCGCCGCGCCCCCTAACGTGTCATCGTCAAAACTGACGATCGGCCTGACGATGACACGCGCCCTCCCCCATAACACCCTGTAATTCACGCAAAGCCAACCTGGCACGCTTTCTGCTTATCTCCGCATACGGGACTGGTTTTTCCAGTCAACTTTGCTTCATTTCTTAACAGGTCTGTTATTGATGAAAAAGATCGCCAGCGTCTGCCCGTACTGCGGTGCAGGCTGTAAATTGAACCTTGTCGTTGAAAATAACCGTATCATCCGTGCCGAAGCGGCAGAGGGGGTCACAAACCAGGGCACCTTATGTCTGAAAGGGTTTTACGGCTGGGACTTCCTCAACGACACCCGTCTTCTCACCCCCCGCCTTACCCAGCCCATGATCCGCTACCGCAAAGGCGAAGCCTTCACCCCCGTTACCTGGGAAGAGGCGATCCGCTACACCGCCCACAGGCTCAGCAGCATTAAAGCGCAGCACGGGCCGCGGTCGATCATGACCACCGGCTCCTCTCGCGGCACCGGCAATGAAACCAACTATGTGATGCAAAAGTTTGCCCGCGCGGTGCTGAACACCAACAACGTGGACTGCTGCGCGCGCGTCTGTCATGGCCCGTCCGTGGCGGGTTTACAGGAAACGCTCGGCAACGGCGCGATGAGCAACTCCATTAACGATATTGAAAACTCAAAATGCCTGCTGGTCTTTGGCTATAACTGCGCGGACTCCCACCCTATCGTTGCCCGCCGCGTGCTGAAAGCGCGTGAAAACGGCGCAAAAATTATCGTCTGCGATCCGCGCCGTATTGAAACGGCGCGTATTGCCGACCAACATCTTCAGCTGAAAAACGGCAGCAACATGGCGCTGGTGAACGCCTTTGGCTATGTGCTGCTGGAAGAGGAGCTGTACGACAAAAGCTACGTGGCGCGCTTTACGGAAGGGCTTGAGGCCTACCGGCAAACGGTAAAAGACTATGCGCCTGAGAAGGTCGAACATCTTACCGGCATCCCCGCCCGTGATGTCCGCCAGGCGATGCGCACGTTCGCGGCGGCTCCTTCCGCTACCGTGATGTGGGGAATGGGCGTGACCCAGTTTGGTCAGGCCGTTGATGTGGTCAAAGGGCTTTCCAGCCTGGCGCTGCTGACCGGGAATCTCGGTCGCCCCGCCGTCGGCGTCGGGCCGGTGCGCGGTCAGAACAACGTCCAGGGTGCCTGCGATATGGGCGTCCTGCCGAATATGTTCCCCGGCTATCAGGATGTGACCGACCCGGCGGTCCGGCAGAAGTTCGCCGATGCCTGGGGAATTGATGTCAATAAAATGGACGATCGCGTCGGGACGCGCATTACCGAAGTGCCGCATCTTGCGCTGGAAGGCAAGGTCAAAGCCTATTACATCATGGGAGAAGATCCGCTCCAGACGGAAGCCGATCTCGGCCTGGTGCGCAGCGGTTTTGAAGCGCTCGATTTTGTTGTGGTTCAGGACATCTTTATGACCAAAACGGCAGAGGTGGCGGACGTTCTGCTTCCGGCTACCTCATGGGGTGAACACGGCGGCGTCTTTACCTGTGCCGATCGCGGCTTCCAGCGTTTTGGCAAAGCCATTGAAGCCAGCGGCAACGTGAAGCGCGACTGGGAGATCATCAGCCTGCTCGCCACCGAGATGGGCTACCCGATGCATTATGACTCCAACCAGCAGATCTGGGACGAGATGCGCGAGCTGTGCCCGCTCTTCTACGGCGTGACGTATGAAAAAATGGGCGAGATGGGTCACGTTCAATGGCCGTGCCCGACGCTGGATCATCCCGGTACGCCGTACCTGTACAAAGATAATCAGTTCGATACCCCGAGCGGTAAAGGGCAGCTCTTTGCCGCACCGTGGCGCGCGCCGGCGGAAACTCCGGATGCGGATTTCCCGCTGGTGCTCTGTACGGTCCGCGAGGTGGGCCACTACTCCTGCCGCTCCATGACCGGGAACTGTGCCGCGCTGCAAAGCCTGGCCGACGAGCCGGGCCGGGTGCAAATGAACCCTGCCGATGCGGACAAGCTGGGCATTACCGACGGACAGCTGGTCTGGGTGCGCTCCCGCCGAGGGAAAGTAATTTCCCGCGCCAGCATCAGCGAGCGCATCAACGCCGGAGCCGTTTATATGACCTATCAGTGGTGGATTGGCGCCTGCAACGAGCTAACCCAGGATAACCTCGATCCCATCTCCAAAACCCCGGAAACGAAGTACTGCGCGGTGCAGCTGGAGGCCATTGAGGACCAGCGCTGGGCGGAGGACTATGCCGCGTCGGCGTATCAGTCCATGAAGTCGCGGCTGATAAGTGCGGCGAACGTCTGAGGAAAATGCCGGGTGCCGTAATCGCCACCCGGCAATCGCGTACGGTATCATGCAATAACAAGCAACTCGCTTACCCGTCCCAAAGAGAAGCGCTATAATTAGCCAGGTTTTTTTTAAGGCTGTCGGCAACCATGTCCCTTCCAGAAAAGTCTCAGCGGGGTTCTCCCCACGCGCAAGCGCTTATTTCACACCTGTTACCTGATTGCACAACGCGACATACCGCCCGCGGCGAGCGGCTGGACCTGCAGGTCAATGGTCAGGGCATGTGCTATTTAATTCTTGAAGGAACCATCGCCGTCTACAGAAGAAGCGATAACATGATGCTGTCTACGGCCCGTAGCCCTGCTGTTTTCGGCCTCGCTAACCTCACTGATATCTATTTTAGTGATTATCTTAAGACCGTCAGCCCGTGCCTGATCGGGACGATCACCACAGAAAGGGTGAATGCCATTATTAAAGAGAAGGCGCTTTGGGGACTGCTCTCTCAACAGCTCATGTATGTGTATAGCCGTCTCTATAACAACGTGATGCCGCAGGGCGCGCCGACGGCGTATGAGATGATTCGCCAGCAGTTAATGAAGCTGACGGAGGAAGAGGAGGGTTATCGGCTCAGCGTGACGGCGGAAAAGTATATCAGGGAGAAAACCCACCTCTCCCGCAGCGGCGTGATGCGCATTCTGGCGGATTTGAAAACCGGCGGATTTATCGAAATGGAAGAAGGCAGGCTTATCAAAATCAACAAGCTCCCCGCTAAATACTGAATCTCAGGCACAAAAAAGGCCGCAGTTGCGGCCTTTTCAACATTACTCTCTCAATGGACGTGAACGCCCAACCGCCAGGCAAAATAGATCTCTTCTTTCAGCTCATTCGAAGAGAGCGCCAGCAAATCTGTAAATTCCAGCTCAAGCTGTTTCAGCTTTTTCAGGTACTGCGCCGGGGACAGATTGCTCTTATCGCGACGTAAATATTCAATTGCCAGCTGTGTTGGGGTTATTTCAGTATCCATGATGTCCTCGCTTATGTACAAAACCTGACCAGTATATCACAACCCGCTGTCTAGTTTTTGACCAAAGGCAAAACATCTGAAAACTTTACACGACCGCTGTCGTCAACCTTGAAGAGCAGCACAGGCGATCCTGCTCGTCGAGAATGTCAATCTGCCACACCTGGTGGCGACTACCGGCGTGCAGCGCGCGGCACACGCCGCGCACGCGCCCGCTGCGTACCGAGCGGATATGATTAGCGTTCACCTCGAGTCCGACCACCTTCTGCTCCCCTTCGGTACAGAGATACCCCGCCACCGAGCCCAGGGTTTCGGCCAGCACGACGGACGCCCCGCCGTGCAATAAACCAAACGGCTGGTGGGTGCGACGATCGACAGGCATGGTGGCCTCAATGTCATCGTCGCCAATGCGGGTGAACTGGATATCCAGCAGCCCCACCATATTCCCCTCGCCCATAGCGTTCAGCGCCTGCAGGGTCACGGCACGTTTCCAGATCATCCAATTATCTCCAGTAAAGCCTGCAATGGGTGGCGTACGCCGTTACCCTCTACCCGTTTCACCTGGCTGCGGCAGGAGTATCCCGTCGCCAGACAGCGGTTTCGCGGCAAGCGCTGCATCGCCTGATGCCAGGACAGCTCATAAATGCCGAGCGAGTTGGCGTGGTTTTTCACTTCGTGTCCGTACGTGCCGGCCATACCGCAGCAGCCCACGCTAACGCTCTCCAGCTTCGCGCCGAAGCGGGCAAAGACGGACGCCCACTGCGCGGGGGCGCCAGGCAGCGCGGTGACTTCCGTGCAGTGTCCGAACAGATACCACGGCTCACCGCTGACGTCCTGAACCGCTTTGTCTTCCAGGGCCGTCGGCAGCCACTCGTGCACCAGCATGACGTGGAAATCACCGCGCTTATCGCCCAGCGTCTGCCTGTATTCATCGCGGTAGCACAGCACCAGCGCCGGGTCGACGCCGACCATCGGTATCCCGAGTTGCGCCACGCGGTTTAAGAAGTCAGATGTTTTCTGCGCGGTCTTCGCAAAGCGCGTCAGGAAGCCTTTAATGTGCTGCGCCTTGCCGTTGGGCGAGAACGGCAGCACAACCGGCTGATAGCCCAGCTTTTCCGACAGGCGGATGAAGTCCGCAACCACCTGGGCATCGTAGTAGCTGGTAAACGGATCCTGCACCACCAGCACCACCTTCGCTTTTTGCTCAGGCGTGAGCGCCTCCAGCTGCTCCAGGGTCATGTTCGCCGAACGATGCCCGACGAGCTGGCGCTGCAGAGACGGCACCGACAGCAGCGGCAGATCGACCATGCCGATATGCTTTTCGGAAAGCTTGCGCACCAGCGGCTGGTTGATAAAGAAGTTGAAGGTCTTCGGCGCGCGCGCCATCAGCGGCGCATAGCTCTCTACCGTCGCCACCAGATGGTCGCGCACCGGACGCAGATAGCGCGTGTGGTAAAGCTGCAGGAAGCGCGAGCGGAATTCAGGGACGTCGATTTTAATCGGGCACTGGGTAGAGCAGGCTTTACAGGCCAGACAGCCGGACATCGCCTCTTTCACCTCATGGGAGAAATCATACTCGCCCTTGTTGGCATGCCAGCTGTTGCGGGTGCGCTCAATCAGCGAGCGCAGGCTGGCCCGTTTTTCCGGCAGCTCCTGCTCCAGCTTGAGGGGATCGACGCCACGGTCGGCCAGCAGACGCAGCCACTCGCGCACCAGCGTCGCCCTCCCTTTCGGCGAATGAATGCGGTTGCTGGTGATTTTCATCGACGGGCACATCGGGCTTTTCACGTCAAAGTTAAAGCACAGGCCGTTGCCGTTGCACTCCATCGCGCCGCGCCAGGAGGAGCGCACCGAAATCGGGATCTGTCTGTCGTAGGTGCCGCGCTTGACGGCATCCACCTGCAGCATGGGGGCGTCCACGCCTTCTGGCGGGCAGATTTTACCCGGGTTGAGGCGGTTATGCGGGTCGAAAGCGGCTTTCACCTTGCGCAGCTCCGCATAGAGCTGTTCGCCGAAGAACGCCGGGCTGTATTCTGCGCGGAACCCTTTCCCGTGCTCGCCCCAAAGCAGACCGCCGTATTTAGCGGTTAAGGCCACCACGTCGTCGGAGATCTGCTTCATCAGGATCTCCTGCTGCGGGTCGCACATATCCAGCGCCGGACGCACGTGCAGCACCCCGGCATCGACGTGGCCAAACATGCCGTAGCTCAGGCCGTGGCTGTCCAGCAGGGCGCGAAACTCGACGATATAATCCGCCAGATGCTCAGGCGGCACGCAGGTATCTTCGGCAAAAGGAATGGGCTTAGCGGCCCCTTTCGCATTGCCGAGCAGACCCACGGCTTTTTTACGCATCGCATAGATACGCTCAATCCCGGCCAGATCGTTACAGAGCTGCCAGCCGATCACGCCGCCTTCGCCCTGCGAAATCAGCTCATCCAATCGCTGGCAGAGCGTGGTGACCTGGCTCTCAATCAGCTCCGCGTCGTCGCCAGCAAATTCCACGATGTTAAGACCGAGCATCTCTTTGTCCGGCACGTCGGTAATGAGATCGCTGACGGAGTGCCAGACAATATCTTCCCGGGCCAGGTTGAGCACTTTGGAGTCGACCGTCTCAACCGACAGCGCTTTCGCCTCCACCATAAACGGCGCATTGCGCAACGCGGAGTCGAAAGAATCATATTTGACGTTCACCAGACGACGCACCTTCGGCAGGCGGGTGATATCCAGCCGCGCCTCGGTGATAAACGCCAGCGTCCCTTCGGAACCGGTGAGCACGCGGGTTAAATCGAACTGGGTCAGGTCGTCGTTGAAGACGTGGCGCAGGTCGTAGCCCGTTAAGAAGCGGTTCAGTTTGGGGAATTTGTCGAGAATAAGCTGGCGGTTGTCGCGGCAGCGCTCCAGCACGGTACGGTAGATGCGTCCGCTGGCGGTGTTATCTTTACCCAGCGTTTCCGCCAGTTCGACCGGCATCGGCTGCGTATCGAGAATATCGCCGCCCAGCAGAACGGCCCGCACGCCCAGCACATGATCGGAGGTTTTGCCGTAGACCAGCGAGCCCTGACCGGAGGCATCCGTGTTGATCATCCCGCCGAGGGTCGCGCGGTTACTGGTGGAAAGTTCCGGGGCAAAAAAGTAGCCGTAAGGCTTGAGGTACTGGTTAAGCTGATCTTTGATAACGCCCGCTTCGACCCGCACCCACCCCTCTTCCGGGTTGATCTCAATGATGCGGTTCATATAGCGCGACATATCAACAATAATGCCCTGGTTCAGCGCCTGACCGTTGGTCCCGGTGCCGCCGCCGCGCGGCGTAAAGACCAGCGAGGCAAAGCGCTCCTGCGTGGCGAGCCGGGCAATCAGCGCCACGTCGGCCGTAGAACGAGGGAAAACGACGGCATCGGGAAGAAGCTGGTAAATACTGTTATCGGTTGCCATCGTCAGCCTGTCGGCATAGTTCGTGGCGGTATCACCTGTAAAACCCTGTTGCTCCAGTGCCTGCAAAAAATTAAGCACCAGCTGAACGACGCCGGGTGCCTGGGAAATCTGTGGGATCATGACTGTCGACCCTAATTAGAGTAATGTGAAATCGTTTGCGTTGTGTCCGGAAAGTTTTATCACATTTTTTTCTTATGTGCTTCGTAGAATTACGGGCAAAATCCGCCTGTCAAAAACCGCTGAGATCATTAATGATTAAAGAGATGCGGTTTTCCGTTCCCGCCAGCCGCGCTGGCGTTCTTTTAAGGAAAGTTTCATTTATGGTCAATCTTCGCCAGCCCAGGGATGTTGCGCAAATTTTGCTGTCGGTGCTGTTCCTGGCCCTCATGATCATTGCGTGTCTGTGGATTGTTCAACCCTTTATTCTTGGCTTCGCCTGGGCCGCGACCGTTGTCGTTGCCACATGGCCTCTGCTGCTGCGCTTGCAGAAGCTGCTGTTCGGCCGCCGCGGGTTAGCGGTGCTGGTCATGACGCTGCTGCTGTTCCTGCTGTTTATTATTCCCATTGCGCTGCTGGTAAACAGTCTCGTCGACTCCAGCGGCCCGGTGATCCGCGCCGTGACCAGCGGCGATCTCACGCTGCCGGATCTCGCCTGGCTGAACAGCATTCCGGTCGTGGGCGCCAAGCTCTACAGCGGCTGGCACAGCCTGCTGGAGATGGGCGGCAGCGCGCTGATGGCAAAAGTGCGCCCATATATTGGCACCACCACCACCTGGTTTGTGGGTCAGGCGGCGCATATTGGCCGCTTTATGATGCACTGTACCCTGATGCTGCTCTTCAGCGCCCTGCTTTACTGGCGCGGTGAGCAGGTGGCTTTGGGCGTTCGTCACTTTGCCACCCGCCTGGCGGGCAAACGCGGTGACGCGGCGGTACTGCTGGCAGCGCAGGCCGTACGCGCGGTGGCGCTGGGCGTGGTGGTCACCGCGCTGGTGCAGGCGGTGCTGGGCGGTATTGGTCTGGCGATTTCCGGCGTACCGTATGCCACGATATTCACCGTTGTCATGCTGATGACCTGTCTTGCACAACTGGGGCCGCTGCTGGTGCTGGTGCCCTGCATTATCTGGCTCTACTGGACGGGAGATACCACGTGGGGAACGGTGCTGCTGGTCTGGAGCTGCGTGGTCGGCACCATGGATAACGTCATTCGCCCGATTCTCATCCGCATGGGCGCAGACCTGCCGCTGATCCTGATCCTCTCCGGGGTGATTGGCGGCTTGATTGCCTTCGGCATGATTGGCCTGTTTATCGGCCCGGTGCTGCTCGCCGTTACCTGGCGTCTGTTCTCCGCCTGGGTGCATGAAATTCCGCCGCCGGGAACCGACCCGGACGTGATTTTGAGCGAACTGGAAGAGCTGGAAGAGAAGAACACGCATTAAGTTTTTGCCGGGTGGCGCTAACGCTTACCCGGCCTACATTCCCCCACCCAATACTTTAACGCTGCTAAAGTATTTATTCGTTGCACACTGGTCAGACCCGCAATTTCTGCACTCAATCTGCTCATAACCTCAAGAAATCTTTATATCTCTTTAACTATTGAGACGAATCCGATCGACGCTAAAAGCGGACATGCCTACTATTAGCACACGGTTATAAATCAACACCTTGATTTATAAGCATGGAAATCCCCTGAGTGAAACAACGAATTGCTGTGTGTAGTCTTTGCCCATCTCCCACGATGGGCTTTTTTTTATCCTGACTACGCGCGCGTAACCTCACAGGCACTGAGCATCCGCCACTCGGCAGGCAGCACCCGCGTTTCCCCGGTCACATTGACCGTCACCACCTGGCGGATATCCGCCGACGATGCGCCAACCTGCAGTTCAAACTCGCCCGGCTCAACGATGCGTTTCCCGTCGCGACGGGTGAAGTTGAACATCTCCACCGGCAGCGTAAAGCTGAGCGTGGCGGTTTCGCCCGGCGAGAGCGTGACGCGCTGGAAGGCCTTCAGCTCCTGAAGCGGCCGCACCTGGGTGGCGACCTTATCCCTGACGTAAACCTGCACCACCTCGCTGCCGCTGCGCTCTCCGGTATTGGTAATATCCACGCTCAGCGTCACCTCGCCGTCGACCGGCACGCTGTTTTCAGCGACGCGGGCAGCATTCCAGCGAAACGTCGTCCAGCCAAGGCCGAAGCCAAACGGATAACGTGAACCGAAGTGGAACGCAAACGGCGTGCCCCCGCTTTTGAGCTTGTGATTGTAGTAATACGGCATGGCCCCGGCGCTTTTCGGCACGCTCACCACCAGACGCCCCTGCGGCTCTGCCCGTCCCGTTAGCACGTCCGCGATCGCCCAGCCCCCTTCCTGCCCCGGTGCCCACGCCACGATCAGCGCGGCCACCTTGTCCTCCAGGCCCTGAAGATTGTAAGGACGCCCGCCGGTCATCACGACAATCACCGGTTTGCCCGTCGCCACCAGCGCCTCCAGCAGCTGTTGCTGCACGCCCGGCAGATTCAGTGAGTCGGTGTCGGAACCTTCCCCCACGGTACCGCTCTGGAACAGCCCGGCGAGATCGCCCATGCAGGCCACCACCACGTCACTCTCCAGCGCGGCATTGACCGCCTCGGGGATAAGGGCGGTGCTTTGCGATACCGGCGACTGCTGCATCGGCTTGCCGCCGCTGTCGCCCGGGAAGACCGGCGCACCCGCCATCCGTTTCTCGATGATGTGACACCCTTTGGCGTAACGGACCTGAGACGCGCCGAGGTAGTGTTCCAGCGCCGCGCGCGGGGTCGTCACCTGCGAGGTCTCCTCAACCATATCGCTGATGATCAGATGCACCGGGAAGCTGTAGCCGCTGAGCAACGCCAGCGGATCGTCTGCCGTCGGTCCCACAAGCGCCACGCGGGGCTTACCATTTAGCGGCAGAATGCCGTTGTTTTCCAGCAGCGTGACCGATTTGGTCGCCACCTCCCGCGCCACCTGGCGGGTCATCTCATTTTGCAGATCGATGCCGTTTTCATCGGCATACGGGTTCTCAAACAGGCCGAGACGGAATTTTTCGGTCAGCACACGGCCCACAATCTCATCCACTTTGGCCATAGAGATCAGCCCGCGCTCAACGGCGTCTGCCAGATGCCGCGCGCAGTCATCTTTCGGCAGCTCAACGTCCAGCCCGGCGTTGAAGGCCAGCGCGGCGGATTCGGCCGCATCGTGGGAAATGCCGTGATGCTGGTGCAGCAGGCTGACGCCGCCGTAGTCCGCCACAATAATGCCGTCGAAGCCCCACTGTTCGCGCAGGACGGTGGTCAGCAGGAAGCTGTCGCTGTGCCCCGGCTGATTGTCGATATCGTGGTAGGCGGGCATGACCGAACCGGCGTTTGCCAGCTTAACCGCCATTTCAAACGGCAGCAGGAAGGTGTCGTTCAGTTCGCTAAAGCCCAGATGTACCGGCGCATGGTTGCGCGCTCCTTCGCTGAACGAGTGGCCCACGTAGTGCTTGAGCGTCGCCAGCAGGTCGCGCTTATCGCCCTGTAAGCCTTTCACGTAGGCGGTCGCCATCACGCCCACCAGCCAGGGATCTTCCCCGAAGGTCTCTTCGGTTCGCCCCCAGCGCACGTCGCGGGAAACGTCCAGCACCGGCGCCAGCCCCTGCTGGCAGCCGACGGATCGCGCCTCTTTACCGATCTGCTCTGCCGCGCGCTGCACCAGTTCCGGATCCCAGGTCGAACCGTAGTTCAGCGACGACGGGAACAGCGTGGCGTCTTTGCACAGCAGCCCCACCAGGCACTCTTCATGGAACAGGGCCGGAATGCCGAGTCGCGTCTCTTCCATCATCAAGCGCTGCAGGCGGTTAGCGGCGCGCACGCCGGTTTTCGCGTCAACGATATGGGTACCCAGCGGACGGGTGATCTGCCCGACGCCCAGCTTCAGCCGTTCGCTCAGCGCAGCCTGCTCGCTCACGCCAGCGAATTCGTCGCTCAGATCGCTGCGCTCGCGGTGGTTGCCGTTTTCATCGAGGATCAGCCAGTACGCATGCATCTGGGCGAACTTCTCTTCCGGGGTCATACGCGCCAGTAAATCGGCGACGCGCTCGTGCACGGGACGTCCCGCGTCCTTATAGATAGCTGTCATGTTTTACTCCTGTAGTGCGGAAGGGGTTGCCGGGCTGAGCGGCCCTGCTTCGGGTCTCACCTCACGCTTGCTGGCCAGCTCCCGGGCGATGGAATCCACCAGCCGACTGTTAAGCTTGTAGATCGAAAGCAGCGCGACCATGCAGAGGAACAGCGCGCAAGGGATAAGGGTGAACAGGGCGTTGATCGTAGAGAGCACGTGCGGCGCCTGGGCTGCCTGTCCCGGGGCGTAATCCACCATGCCAAGCACCCAGCCGACGACCGCCCCACCCAGCGCCAGCCCAAATTTGATGGCAAACAGCGCGGTAGAGAAAACCAGCCCGTCCAGGCGGCGGCCGCTGCGATGCTCTTCGTAATCGACCACATCGGAGAACATGGTCCACTGCAGCGGCGTGGTGAGGTTTTGCACAAAGCTAAAGACAATGTTGAGGCCAAAAATCAGCCACACCTGCGAAGGCGGCAGGAAGAAAATCAGCGCCCCGAAAATGACGAAGGAAATAATGGTCCACTGATAGGCGCGGACGCGGTCAAATTTCCCCAGCAGCCGTTCAGATAATAGTGCGCCGCTTAAGGAGGCGACCATTCCGGAAACAATAAAGGCAAAAACCAGTTCCGGGCGCAACAGCACATAATTCACGTAATACATCGTGGCGGAACCGCGCGTTACCACCGCCGTTAACAGCAAAATATTAAACAGGAACACAATGCGCCACTGGCTGTTTCCGGCCAGCAGTTTTAAATCGGTGAGCATCGAGCCGGAAGTATCACTGCGCGGAGAATAACGCTCGCGGGTCATCAGGAAACAGCAGAAAAACAGCACAATGCCCAGCAGCCCCATCAGGCTCATGGCGTAGAAATAGCCTTTCTGCACGTTGCCCTGGCCTAACAGTGAGACCAGCGGCAGGGCAATCACCGTCACAATCAACCCGCCGATAAACGACAGGCCAAAGCGCCACGACTGCAGGGAGTGACGCTCGCGGGGATCCAGCGTCAGCGCACCGGGCATAGCGCAGTAAGGCACGTTAATGGCGGAGTAAATCAGGCTTAAGATCGCGTAGGTCAGGCAGGCATAAACGATTTTCGCCGTCGGCCCTACGTCCGGTACATAGAAAGTAATGAGGCAGCTCACGCCAAACGGAATGGCAAACCACAGCAGCCAGGGACGGAAACGGCCGTGGCGCGTTTGAGTGCGATCCACCAGCGCGCCAATGCACGGGTCGACAAACGCATCGACCACGCGCACCACTAAAAACATCGTGCCCATGATTGCGGCGGGCAGTCCAAAAACGTCCGTATAGAAATAGGCGAGAAATAACGTTGCCGTTTGCCAGACCAGCGCGCTGGCCATATCACCTAAGCCATAACCTATTTTATCTTTGGTACGCAATACAGAGGAGAGTGTCATTGTTATTTGCCTTTTTATCAGGTTAAAACGTATTTCAACCAGTTGCGCATCACCTGAAGGGAAATGCGCAGTAAGGCTCAAGTATTAGCAACGGTTTGCGCGCTAACAATTGTCTAAATTGACAGGCAAATTATGATATTTGGTTTTTTACTTTATTTGTGATGGGGAGCATATTCGGGCGGAAATAAAAAAGGCGAGGAATAATATCCTCGCCTTTTCGGGTCAGCGTGGCGTTACTTGTTCAGTTCCGCCAGGCTTAGCCAGGTTTGCACCACGGTGTCCGGGTTCAGGGACAGGCTATCGATCCCCTCCTCCATGAGCCAGGCGGCAAAGTCTTCATGGTCGGATGGCCCCTGACCACAAATCCCGACGTATTTACCCTGCTTCTTCGCCGCGCGGATGGACAGGGAGAGCAATGCTTTCACCGCCTCGTTGCGCTCGTCGAACAGCTCGGAGACCACGCCGGAGTCGCGGTCCAGACCCAGCGTCAGCTGCGTCATGTCGTTCGAGCCGATAGAGAAGCCGTCGAAGTGCTCCAGGAACTGCTCGGCCAGCAGGGCGTTGGACGGAATTTCACACATCATGATGATCTTCAGCCCGTTCTCGCCGCGCTTCAGACCCTGACGCGCCAGTTCGTCAACAACCGCTTTCGCCTGATCCACGGTACGCACGAACGGGATCATGATTTCGACGTTGGTCAGCCCCATGTCGTTGCGCACGCGCTTCACCGCATCACATTCCAGCGCGAAGCAGTCGCGGAAGCTGTTGGACACGTAGCGTCCGGCCCCGCGGAAGCCCAGCATCGGGTTCTCTTCTTCCGGCTCGTAGCGCTCGCCGCCGACCAGGTTGGCGTATTCGTTAGACTTAAAGTCAGACAGGCGCACAATCACGCGTTTCGGATAGAAAGCGGCACCCAGCGTGGCGATCCCTTCGGTCAGACGGCCGACGTAGAACTCCCTCGGCGAATCGTAGCCTTTCATCATCTCGCGGATTTCGTTCTGCAGCTTCGGCTCCTGGTCGTCAAACTCCAGCAGCGCACGCGGGTGAACGCCGATCATACGGTTGATGATAAATTCCAGACGCGCCAGGCCTACGCCTTCGTTCGGCAGGCAGGCGAAGTCAAACGCGCGGTCCGGGTTACCGACGTTCATCATGATCTTCAGCGGCAGGTCCGGCATGGTATCCACGCTGGAGCTCTTCACGCTGAAGTCGAGAATATCGGCATACACGTAGCCGGTATCACCTTCGGCACAGGAGACGGTCACATTCTGTCCGTCCTTCATGCGCTCGGTGGCGTCACCGCAGCCGACGACCGCAGGAATCCCCAGCTCGCGGGCGATGATCGCCGCGTGACAGGTACGACCGCCGCGGTTGGTAACGATAGCCGCCGCTTTCTTCATGATCGGTTCCCAGTCCGGGTCGGTCATGTCGGTCACCAGCACGTCGCCTGGCTCAATGCGGTTCATCTCGCTGATGTCGTGGATCACCTTCACCGGACCGGCACCGATGCGGTGACCGATAGCACGGCCTTCCGCCACGATTTTGCCCTGGGCGTGCAGCGTGTAACGCTCCATCACCTGACCGCGTGAGCGAACGGTTTCCGGACGCGCCTGCACGATAAACAGCTTGCCGGTGTTCCCGTCTTTCGCCCATTCGATATCCATCGGACGGCCGTAGTGTTTTTCAATCTGCACCGCCTGCTTCGCCAGCTCCTGCACTTCGGCGTCGGTCAGGGAGAAGCGGTCGCGCAGCTCCTGCGGTACATCTTCAATTTTGACCTGCTTGCCATGCTCCTGGGTCGGGGCATAGATCATGCGGATTTTTTTCGAGCCCATGGTGCGGCGCACCACCGCCGGACGGCCAGCGGCCAGCGTAGGCTTGTGGACGTAGAATTCGTCAGGGTTTACCGCACCCTGCACAACCATCTCACCCAGACCCCACGCGGAGGTGATGAACACCACCTGGTCGAAGCCGGATTCGGTATCAATGGAGAACATCACGCCGGATGAGCCCACGTCCGAGCGCACCATGCGCTGCACGCCAGCGGAGAGCGCCACGCCGCGATGGTCGTAGCCCTGGTGCACGCGATAGGAGATGGCGCGGTCGTTGAACAGGGAAGCAAACACATGCTTCACCGCCACCAGCACCGCATCGTAACCCTGGACGTTCAGGAAGGTTTCCTGCTGCCCGGCAAACGAGGCGTCCGGCATGTCTTCTGCGGTGGCAGAGGAGCGCACGGCAAAGGAGGCCTGCGCATCGTCAGCGGAGAGCTGGTTGTACGCGTCGTGAATGGCTTTTTCCAGTTCCGGCTGGAAAGGTGTGTCGATGATCCACTGGCGGATCTGCGCCCCTGCTTTCGCAAGCTCGGTCACGTCATCAATATCCGTTTTATCCAGCAGGTCGTAAATGCGCTGGTTAACACCGCTCTGGTCTAAAAACAGGTTAAAGGCATCGGCGGTGGTGGCAAACCCGTTCGGTACGGAGACACCCATACCCGACAGGTTTGTAATCATTTCACCCAGGGAGGCATTTTTGCCCCCAACTCTGTCTACATCATTCATGCCGAGTTGGTTATACCAAAGCACCAGCGGTGACGAGCCATTGTTGGACATCGAAACAATCCTTTTGTGATATTTGATCGGAGTAAGAAACACCTGACTACGTATTTATACTGGCATAATTATTTCCGCTAAAAAAACGGTGAATCGTGTAAGCAATTTAAATTTTCAACTTTTCGGATACTTTCCCATCAACGATTAACCCGATGATTCCTCTATATTCAGCCAGAAACCCCAAAAATAAAGTCGCTATTTGAAAAATGAAATCCACTTTTCAGGAAAATCAAAAACAGCGTTTCATTCATAATTAGGATAAGTTCTTTGCTGTGTAAATTACTTTTTTAATTTATGCTTTCAGACAATTACGTCTGATATTCAGGGTGGGTAAAATGGATAGTGCTGTCGATCGTCACGTTTTTTATATTTCTGATGGTACGGCGATCACCGCCGAGGTGCTGGGCCACGCGGTGATGTCGCAGTTTCCCGTATCGATCAACAGCATCACGCTGCCGTTTGTGGAAAATGAGAGCCGCGCCAAAGCGGTGAAGGACCAGATCGACGCCATTTACCAGCAGACCGGCGTTCGCCCGCTGGTGTTCTACTCCATCGTGATCCCCGAGATTCGCGCCATCATTCTGCAGAGTGAAGGCTTCTGCCAGGATATCGTGCAGGCGCTGGTGGCTCCGCTGCAAAGCGAGCTGAAGCTCGACCCAACGCCTATCGCCCACCGAACCCACGGGCTGAACCCCGGCAACCTGACCAAGTACGATGCCCGTATCGCCGCCATCGATTACACCCTCGCGCACGACGACGGCATCTCGCTGCGTAATCTCGACCAGGCGCAGGTGATCCTGCTTGGCGTGTCGCGCTGCGGCAAAACGCCGACCAGCCTTTACCTGGCGATGCAGTTCGGCATTCGCGCCGCCAACTACCCGTTCATCGCTGACGATATGGATAACCTGGTGCTGCCCGCCGCCCTGAAGCCGCTGCAGCACAAGCTGTTCGGGCTGACCATTAATCCGGAGCGCCTTGCCGCCATCCGCGAAGAGCGCCGCGAGAACAGCCGCTACGCCTCCATGCGCCAGTGCCGGATGGAGGTCTCCGAAGTGGAAGCCCTGTACCGCAAAAATCAGATCCCGTGGCTGAACAGCACCAACTACTCTGTGGAAGAAATTGCCACCAAAATTCTCGACATCATGGGGCTTAATCGCCGCATGTACTAATATGCTAGTACATTAGCTCAGATTCAGGTATCATCATCGGCAACCACGGGGCTATGTCGCCCCGAACTTGAAATCAGCAGGGATTGGTTTAAGGTGATGCCCATCACTTCCCGGTAGTCTGCCGATGAAGCAAAAATTTTCTGAGACATTCCATGAATAAAACCGATGAACTCCGCACTGCGCGCATTGACAGTCTGGTCACGCCGGCTGAACTGGCCCAGCGGCATCCTGTTTCCGCTGCCGTTGCGGAACACGTGACGGCCTCCCGCCGCCGCATTGAAAAAATCCTCAATGGTGAAGACAAGCGTCTTCTGGTGGTGATTGGTCCCTGCTCCATCCACGATCTGGATGCCGCGATGGATTATGCAAAACGGCTTCAGGGCCTGCGGGATAAGTACCAGCACCGCCTTGAGATTGTGATGCGAACCTACTTTGAAAAACCGCGTACCGTGGTGGGCTGGAAAGGACTGATTTCCGACCCTGACCTCAACGGCAGCTATCGCGTGAACCACGGCATCGAGCTGGCGCGGAAGCTGCTTTTGCAGGTCAACGAGCTGGGCGTGCCGACCGCCACCGAGTTCCTTGATATGGTGACCGGGCAGTTTATCGCCGATCTGATCAGCTGGGGCGCGATTGGCGCACGCACCACCGAGAGCCAAATCCACCGCGAGATGGCCTCCGCCCTCTCCTGTCCGGTCGGCTTTAAAAACGGGACCGATGGCAATACCCGTATTGCGGTTGATGCCATCCGCGCGGCCCGTGCCAGCCACATGTTCCTGTCGCCGGACAAGAGCGGTCACATGACCATCTACCAGACCAGCGGTAACCCGTACGGGCATATCATTATGCGCGGCGGGAAGAAGCCCAATTATCATGCACAAGATATTGCGGCGGCCTGTGAAACGCTGGCGGAATTCGACCTGCCGGAACATCTGGTGGTGGACTTCAGCCACGGCAACTGCCAGAAGCAGCATCGCCGCCAGCTGGACGTCTGCGATGAGATCTGCCAGCAGATCCGCAGCGGTTCAACCGCCGTTGCAGGGATTATGGCGGAGAGCTTTATCAAAGAAGGCACGCAGAAAATCGTTGCTGGCCAGCAGATGGTGTACGGCCAGTCGATCACCGACCCGTGCCTGAGCTGGGAAGACAGCGAGCTGCTGCTGGAGAAGCTGGCTGCAGCCGTGGACACGCGCTTTTAACTTCCTGCCGGGGGGCGGCTTCGCCTTACCCGGCCTACGATTCGTGCCGTTGTAGGCCCGGTAAGGCGAAGCCGCCACCGGGCTTTTCATTGCACAATATTGATCCTCTCACCCTTTTTTCACAAAAACGCTTGCCGTAAATTTGCAGTTTATTGATAATGATTATCATTGTTACATTGATTGTTATTTATAAACATTATGTCACGTACGGATAACAGCGCGGCAACGCCAGCAAAAACAGACACAGCACCAGCCCCTACCGAGCGTCGGATTGACAGCAAAACCCTGCTCGGCGATGCGGGGCGGGTCATTATCGAGCATGACGGCCAGCGCTATCTGCTGCGCCAGACCCATGCCGGAAAACTGATCCTCACAAAATAAACCAAAAACTTCGCCAGCCACCCAGGTGATCCCCAGGCAGCCAGCGCTTTCGATTCTTTATGGAGAGTTGCTATGCCACACCTGCCTTCCGCGTCTTTACGCCCGTCACTTCTGGCGCTGGCGATTGTCAGCACCCTGCCGGGCGTCGCGTTTGCTGCCGCAGATGAAATGACCGTCACCGCCACGGGCAACGCCCGCAGCGCCTTTGAAGCCCCCATGATGGTGAGCGTGATTGATGCCACCGCCCCGGAAAAACAAACCGCCAGCTCGGCGGCCGACCTGCTGCGTAACGTTCCCGGCCTGATGCTGGACGGCACCGGGCGCACCAACGGGCAGGACGTGAACCTGCGCGGCTACGATCGTCGCGGCGTGCTGGTGCTGGTTGACGGCGTGCGTCAGGGCACCGACACCGGCCACCTGAACAGCACGTTCCTCGATCCGGCGCTGATTAAACGTATCGAAGTGGTTCGCGGCCCGTCGGCCCTGCTGTACGGCAGCGGCGCGCTGGGCGGCGTGATTTCCTATGACACCGTCGATGCAAAAGACCTGCTGGAAACGGGTAAAAACAGCGGTTATCGTGTGTTTGGGACGGGCGCGACGGGCGATCACAGTCTTGGCATGGGGGCCAGCGCCTATGGCCGCACCGACACGCTGGACGGTCTGGTGGCCTGGTCCAGCCGGGATCGCGGTGATATCCGCCAGAGCGACGGAGCAACCGCCCCTAACGACGAGTCCATCAATAACATGCTGGCGAAAGGCAGCTGGAAAATCGACCCGGCCCAGACCCTGAGCGGCGCCCTGCGCTACTACAACAACGATGCTCAGGAACCAAAAAACCCGCAAACCACTGGGGCGGACAGCAGTAACCCGATGACCGATCGCTCCACCATCCAGCGTGACGCGCAGGTGGGCTACCGCATCGCCCCGGAAGGTAACGACTGGCTGAACGCCGACGCGAAGGTCTACTGGTCCGAAGCGCGCATTAATGCCCAGAATATCGACAACAGCGGTGAGTTCCGCAAGCAAACCACCAAAGGCGGCAAGGTGGAAAACCGCACCCGCCTGTTCAGCGACACTTTAGCAGCACATCTGCTGACCTACGGTGGGGAATACTACCGTCAGGAGCAGCATCCGGGCGGGGCAACCACCGGCTTCCCGGAGGCGAA
Source organism: Enterobacter sp. 5-4 (assembly GCF_000612205.1). NCBI lineage: Bacteria > Pseudomonadati > Pseudomonadota > Gammaproteobacteria > Enterobacterales > Enterobacteriaceae > Enterobacter > Enterobacter sp. 5-4. The sequence goes on from NZ_JFHW01000009.1 coordinate 221,387, forward strand.
AATCGACTTCAGCTCCGGCTGGCTGCAGGATGAGATCACCCTGCGCGATCTGCCGGTCACCCTCCTGGGCGGTACGCGCTATGACAACTACCGCGGCAGCAGCAATGGCTACGACGACGTGGATGCTGATAAATGGTCCTCCCGCGCCGCGTTGACCGTCAGCCCGACCGACTGGCTGATGCTGTTTGGCTCATACGCGCAGGCGTTCCGCGCGCCCACCATGGGCGAGATGTACAACGACGCCAAACACTTCTCTATTGGCCGCTTCTATACCAACTACTGGGTGCCAAACCCGAACCTGCGCCCGGAAACCAACGAAACGCAAGAGTTTGGGTTCGGTCTGCGCTTTGACGATCTGCTGCTTGCCAACGATGCGTTGGAGTTTAAAGCCAGCTATTTCGATACCAAAGCTAAAGACTATATCTCCACCACCGTCAATTTTGCCGCCGCGACCACCATGTCTTATAACGTTCCGAACGCCAAAATCTGGGGCTGGGACATGATGGCAAAATACTCTGCCGACCTCTTCAACCTCGACCTGGCCTATAACCGCACGCGCGGGAAAGACACCGATACGGGCGAGTACATCTCCAGCATCAACCCGGATACCGTCACCAGCAAGCTGGACGTTCCGGTGGCGCAGAGCGGTTTTTCCGTCGGCTGGATTGGCACCTTTGTCGATCGCTCAACGCATATCAGCAGCAGCTACAGCAAGCAGCCGGGCTACGCGGTCAATGACTTCTACGTCAGCTATAAGGGTCAGGAGCAGCTCAAAGGCGTGACCACGACGCTGGTGCTCGGCAACGCCTTTGACAAAGAATACTGGTCACCTCAGGGCATTCCGCAGGACGGCCGTAACGGCAAGATTTTCGTAAGCTATCAGTGGTAATTCCCGTCGGGGCAACTCTTCAGAAGGATAAGAAAATGAATCACTACACGCGCTGGCTTGAGCTGAAAGAAGACAATCCGGGTAAGTACGCGCGCGACATCGCAGGGTTAATGAATATCAGCGAAGCAGAGTTGACCTTTGCCCGCGTGGGTCACGACGCCTGGCGACTGCGCGGTGAGATCCGCGAGATCCTGGGCGCGCTGGAGGCGGTGGGCGAAACCAAATGCATCTGCCGCAACGACTACGCCGTTCACGAGCAGGTCGGAAGCTTCACCAACCAGCACCTGAATGGCCATGCCGGGCTGGTGCTGAACCCGCGCGCGCTGGATCTGCGCCTGTTCCTCAACCAGTGGGCAAGCGCGTTTCACATCAGTGAAGCCACCGCCCGCGGCGAGCGGCAGAGCATTCAGTTCTTCGACCACCAGGGCGATGCCTTGCTGAAGGTCTACGCCACGGATAACACCGACGTTTCCGCCTGGGGCGACGTGCTGACTCGCTTTATCATTGCCGATAATCCACCGCTGGCGTTGAAGAAGCCCGATATGCCTGCTCACGCGGAAAATGCGCAAGCTGCGCTCGTGGACAACGAGTGGCGCGCCATGACCGACGTGCACCAGTTCTTCAGTCTCCTCAAACGCCATAACCTCAGCCGCCAGCAGGCGTTTCGCCTGGTCGGGGACGATCTGGCCTGCCGGGTAGAGAACAGCGCGCTGGCGCAGCTGCTGGAGACGGCGCGCCGGGACGGCAATGAAATCATGGTCTTCGTCGGCAACCGCGGCTGCGTACAGATTTTCACCGGCGTGGTGGAAAAGCTGGCGCCGATGAAAGGCTGGCTGAACATCTTCAACTCAACCTTTACCCTGCACCTGCTTGAAGACGCCATTGCGGAGACGTGGGTCACGCGCAAACCAACCGCTGACGGGCACGTCACCAGCCTGGAGCTGTTTGCCGCCGACGGGACGCAAATCGCCCAGCTGTACGGCCAGCGCACCGAAGGCGAGCCGGAGCAAAGCCAGTGGCGCAGCCAGATAGACGCCCTGACGGCGAAAGGGCTGGCCGCATGAAACGGTGGCTTGTCCTGTTCAGCGCCCTGCCCCTGCTGGCGTTTGCTGCGCCGCAGGAGAAAATCGTCACGCTCGGCGGCGACGTCACCGAGATTGTCTACGCCCTCGGCGCGTCGTCTTCCCTGGTGGCCCGCGACAGCACCAGCCGGTGGCCGCAAGCGGCGAACGTGCTGCCGGACGTGGGCTATCTGCGCCAGCTCAACGCGGAAGGGATCTTGTCCATGCGCCCCACGCTGGTGCTGGCCAGCGCCCAGGCGCAGCCCTCCCTGGCGCTAAAGCAGGTTGAGCAAAGCCACGTCCGGGTTATCGCGGTTCCAGCCGCTAACGATTTGAGCGTCATCGACGAAAAAGTGCGGATCGTGGCGGAAGCGACGCATCGCGAGGCCGAGGGGGAAGCCCTGCGCGGCAAGCTGCGTCAGGCGCTGTCAACCCTGCCCACATCGCCACTCAACAAACGGGTGCTGTTTATTCTCAACCACGGCGGGATGACCGCGATGGCTGCCGGACAACAGACCGGCGCGGACGCGGCCATTCGCGCGGCAGGGCTGCAGAATGCGATGCAGGGGTTCACCCGCTATCAGCCGCTGTCTCAGGAAGGGGTGATTGCCAGCCGGCCCGATCTGGTGGTGATTTCGCAGGACGGCATCAACGCCCTGGGTGGGGAAGCGAATCTGTGGACGCTGCCCGGGCTGGCGCAAACCCCGGCAGGACGTAATAAGCAGGTGCTGGCGATTGATGATATGGCGCTGCTGGGCTTTAGCGTGCGAACGCCGGAAGCCATCCGGCAGCTGCGGGCCAAAGCGGAGCAACTGCCCTGATGTCCCGGCGAGTCGCCCTGTCATTGTGGATGCTGGCCGCGCTGCTGGTCGTCACGACGCTGACGGCCAGCGGTATTGGCGCGCTGCGCCTGCCGGTCAGCCTGCTGTGGAATGGCACCGACGAGGCCCTGCGTCAGATCTGGCTGACGATCCGCCTGCCACGCGTGCTGCTGGCGCTGGCGATCGGCGGTTCGCTGGCGCTCGCGGGCTGCGTGATGCAGGGGCTGTTCCGCAACCCGCTGGCGGACCCGGGCCTGCTCGGCATCAGCAGCGGCGCGGCACTTGCCGTCGCGCTGTGGGTGGTGCTTCCGCTCTCGCTGCCTGCACTGGTGATGCTGTATGCCCCGATGCTGGCGGCGTTTCTCGGCGCGCTGGCCGCCACCTTCGTGATTTTCCTGCTCAGCCGTCAGCGTGACGCTTCCCTGTCGCGCCTGCTGCTGGTGGGCATTGCCATCAACGCCCTGTGCGGTGCGGCCGTCGGCGTGCTGTCATGGCTCAGCAATGATGCCCAGCTTCGCCAGCTTTCACTCTGGGGAATGGGCAGCCTCGGCCAGGCCCAGTGGTCGACGCTGCTGGTCGTCGCGTCGCTGATGATCCCCACCGTGCTGGTTATCTGGCGCCTGGCAGGGCCCCTCAACCTGCTGCAGCTGGGCGATGAAGAGGCGCACTATCTCGGCGTGGAGGTGGCCGCCGTGCAGCGGATCCTGCTGCTGTGCAGCGCCCTGCTGGTGGCTGCCGCCGTTGCGATCAGCGGCGTGATCGGTTTTGTTGGCCTGGTGGTGCCGCACCTGGTGCGCATGTGGCTGGGAGCCGACCATCGGGCCACGCTCCCCGGCTCGGTGCTGGCCGGTGCGCTGCTCCTGCTGATGGCCGACACGCTGGCGCGCAGCGTGGTCGCTCCGGCGGAAATGCCGGTTGGCTTATTGACCAGCCTTCTCGGCGCGCCGTGGTTCCTGTGGCTGATCTTTCGTCGTGGAGGTGCGCATGGCTGAACGCTATTGTGCTGAAAACCTTGTTTTTCGCGCCGGGCAACGCACGCTGATTAACGACGTGTCGCTGACCTTATCTCAGGGCGAGCTGGTGGCGTTGATTGGCCCCAACGGCGCCGGGAAATCGACGCTGTTGCGACTGCTTACCGGCTATCTTAAACCTGCTGGGGGACGGTGCAGCCTGGCGGGCACACCGCTTGCGGCCTGGAAACCGGAAAGGCTCTCCCGCTACCGGGCGGTGATGCGCCAGAGCACGCAGCTCGGATTTGACTGGCCGGTTGAGGCGGTGGTCGGTATGGGGCGTGCGCCCTGGACCCGCACGCCAGAAGCGTCGGTGATCGAGGAGGTGATGGCCATCACCGGCTGTTTACCGCTGGCGGGCAGGCAGTTTGCCGCGCTCTCCGGCGGCGAGCAGCAGCGCGTTCAGCTCGCCCGCGCGCTGGCTCAGCTCTGGTGCGACGGTGCGCCGCGCGGTTGGCTGTTTCTTGATGAACCGACGTCCGCGCTGGATCTCTATCACCAGCAGCATCTGCTGCGCCTGCTGAAATCCCTGACCAGCCGGGGACATCTGCACGTGTGCGCGGTGCTGCACGACCTCAACCTGGCAGCGCTGTGGGCGGATCGCATCCTGCTCCTGCACAGCGGCCGGATCGTGTCCCAGGGAGAACCGGAAACCGTTTTGCAGGCCGATGCGCTGGCGCGCTGGTACGGCGCACAGGTTCACGTCGGCAGGCATCCCGCTCACGCCGTGCCGCAGGTGTTTCTCGCCCCCTGACCGGTCCGGATTCTGACGACGCCGATGCAACTGCAAATCCTGCGCCGGGTCAGGCAACGCCGACTCCGGCCAGACACTAGCTTGAGCAACTGACCTCCAGCCGCTTGCCCCAGTCAGGCGGGCGGCTGACGTAATCATCATCCCGGTCGGCAAACGGCGTGCGCAACGCCACGTGCAGACGGTGTAACTCGTCGTACTCGCCCTGCTCGGCCTGCTCAATCGCCCGCTGCGCCAGCCAGTTGCGCAACACCATCGCCGGGTTCGTAGCGTTCATCTGCGCCTGGCGGGTCGCATCATCCACCTGCTCCTGCTGCAGCCGCGCGCGGTACGATGCAAACCAGTCGTCAAACGCCTGTCTGTCAATAAACTCATCGCGCAGCGGCGAGGCGGCACTGTGCTGCTCCGTCTGGCCCAGCATCCGGAAGGTGCGCGTGTAATCGCTGCCCTCGCGCGCCATCAGGGCAAACAGGCCATTGAGGATGTCGTTATCGCCCTTCTCCTGCGTGACTAGCCCCAGCTTGTTGCGCATCAGCGAGCCATACTCTCGCAGTAAGATCGCCTGATAGCTGTCGAGCGCATCATTGAGGGCATCAACGTCGATGAACGGCGACAGGGTTTGCGCAAGCCGCTGCAGGTTCCACAGGCCCACCGCGGGCTGATTGTCAAAACTGTAGCGCCCCTGATAGTCGGAGTGGTTACAGATGTACCCTGGCTGATAATCATCCAGGAAACCAAACGGGCCGTAGTCAAAGGTCAACCCGAGAAGCGACATGTTGTCCGTATTCATGACGCCATGGGCAAAACCTACCGTTTGCCAGCGAGCAATCAGGGCTGCGGTACGGGCCACCACGTCCCTGAACCAGAGAACGTATTTATCCGCGTCGTCCTGCAAATGCGCCCAGTGGTGACGAATGGCAAAGTCAGCCAGCTGGCGCACCTTGTCCGGCTCGCGGCGATAGTAAAAGTGTTCAAAATGACCGAAGCGCAGATGGCTTTGCGCAATGCGCATCAGCATTGCGCCCTTTTCCACGGTTTCGCGCGCAACCGGCGTGTCGCTGGTCACGATCGACAGCGCACGGGTGGTGGGGATACCGAGGGCATGCATCGCTTCGGAGCCCAGGCATTCGCGAATCGTTGAACGCAGAACCGCACGCCCGTCGCCCATCCGCGAATAGGGCGTCAGGCCCGCACCTTTCAGGTGCCAGTCAACCGTCTCCCCGTTGGGAAGCTGTTGTTCACCGAGCAGGATCCCCCTGCCGTCGCCCAGTTGCCCAGCCCAGACGCCAAACTGATGCCCGCTATAGACCTGAGCAAGGGGTTGCATACCGGCGAGCAGCGTTTCGCCTCCCCAGACGCCAGCGCTCCCTGAACGCTGAAACAGCTCAGGCGGAATGGCCAGCTCTTCTGCCAGCCGATCGTTATGCCAGATAAGGCGTGAATTTTGTAACGGTGTGGGTTTGAGTGCAGTATAAAATCCCGGCAACTCGTCATGCCAGTGAGCAGTAAAAGACAGGGTCATAAGTCCTCCTGCTTTTAGTGTAGAGGGTTTACCCGGACTTAAACACGGGCGAAAGCAAGGGTTATCGCTGCTGAACCAGCGTAGTGACGTGTTCCGCCGAGACGGCAGGCCAGAGCGTTCCCTGCATGGCGCCAAAATTAAAGGGCAACACGCGCTGCAGCAGACCGTGATCGTCAATGCCCGAGACAATCACAGACTGGCAGTGCGGCGTGATTTGCCAGAGGATGGCGCGCATAAATGGCTCAAAAGAGAGCTCTGTAGCACGCTGCTGAATGAAGCCTTTATCGAGAATAACCCGTTTAAATAATCCATCATACACCGCTTTGAGCGATGCAGCGCCTGCACCAAAGTTTGCCAGCACCAATGGGAAATGGATTGCCATTCTCGCCAGCTGAAGATCGTCCTTTCCGTTATTTAAACCTGGATAATTCTCATTAACAGTAAACTCAAGAAACGGATAACGCTCAAGAATTGAAACAGCGTTTCCATTACTTAATAAAAATTCAACTATTGCAGGGGTAATATTGATCCATGCAATTAACTGATGCTGAATAAAAAACAGTTTGCAGGTATCAAGCAATTGCAGTTTTTCGTTAAACAGCGCTAACTCTTCAGCCGCTGAAAGTCGTGGGATAACAAGCTCAGTGGGGATCCGCACATCGCTGTCGACGCCAGTAAAGTTGACCAGAATTTCTAAACCTTTAAGCTCCCCTGCGCTATTACGGGCAGGCAAAAGCAGCAGTTCAGACTGGTAAGCATTATCTAGCGTAATTATCATTGCACTCGCCCCGCATTAAAGATGAGAGAGGACATCCTGGAGCAATTGCCGACACAATTCCACTGTCTTGATTTTAATAAGATTAATTTCATTAGTTCCGTATTAATTTTCAGATTTCTCCCTGAATCTAAAATAATCTTATCCTGGTTGCAAAATAATAGCCAGTTTTAGATAAAACAGATACATGAGGAATTCGCTAATTTTAGGTAAATTTAACTTTAATCATCTTATTTGAGAAAAAACGGCATGTTATTCGCTACCATGCCGTCATAAGAGAGGTATACGACGAAGATTATATACGTCGTGCCTGCCAGAAATTTTTACGCCAGTAAACATTATCAAGAGAAGAGCGCATCACGCCGCGGCTCGTCGAGGCGTGAATGAACTGGTTGTCAGTATCATAAATGCCCACATGAAGTCCGCTTTCCCCCGATCCGGTTTTGAAGAAAACCAGGTCCCCGGGCAGGAGGTCGTCTTTATCAATTTCCGTGCCGATTTCTGCCTGTTTACGCGTTTCACGCGGCAGCTGTAAATCAAACTTGTCGCGAAACGTCATCAGAACGAAGCCTGAGCAATCTACACCGCCACGGCTCATGCCGCCGTAGCGATAAGGCGTGCCGCGCCAGTTGCTCAGCTGATCGTTGAGGCTGGCAATGACGGTGATCGAATCTGAAAGCCGTGGGTTAGGCGGCGGTGCACGATGGCTACTGCATCCCGCAAGAAAAAGTGCGGCCATCAGGAGAAACCAGAATCGCATTTTCAGACGAATCCTCTGCTTTTTTTGTTCTTTTCGTAATTTAGCGTGCAATTGTGCTCGCAGGCAAGAAACGCTTACTCCTGCCCGGTCGAAATCAGCATCTTATGGCCCTCAATATCCAGCCTGCGGAACGACATGTTGTACGCGCGGGCAAGATTGGGCGGCGTAAGAACCTGATCACGCGTACCGCTGGCGATCATCTTCCCCTGCGACAGCAGCCACACCCGGTGGGCATGACGCAAGGTGTGGTTGAGGTCATGACTGCTCATCACCACGGCGATGCCTTTTCGGCTGAGCGCACTTAGCAGGGTATCCAGGGCCGCCTGCTGCGCCACATCCAGACCGCTCATCGGTTCATCGAGAAGCAGCATCCGCCCATGAGGATTACCGGCCGGGTGGATCTGAACAATGACAGCCGCCAGACGCACCCGCTGCCATTCGCCGCCGGATAGCTGGCTGACATGCCGGGAGAGTTTATCCTCCAGCCCCAGCGCCGCGGCCACGTCCGTCAGCAGTGCCGTAGAATGTTTGTCGTGCAAATGCAGCATCAGATAGTGCCAGACCGGCATCGCAAAGGGGGGCACCTGCTGCTGCACGAGATAGCTGCGCCGATGCGCCAGCGAGACCGGCGACCACTCGGCCAGCGTATGCTCCAGCAACATTATCTGCCCTTCTCCGGCAGTCATGCCTGCCATCCGTGCCAGCAGCGTGCTCTTTCCTGCGCCGTTTGGCCCGACAAGATGCAGGATTTCTCCCGCATTGACGGCGCCGGTTATCGGCTCCAGACGTCCCTTCTCGGCAACGTCCGTGAGCTGCATCAGCAGCGACATTATTTCGCCAGCGCCAGCTTGATCGATTCCATGACGATCGGATCTTCAGGGGTCATATCCGGTGAAAAACGCTGTACGACCTGGCCGTCGCGACCTATCAGGAATTTTTCAAAGTTCCACAGTATATCGTCCGGATAAAGCGGCGCGCGGCCTTTGCTGGCCATGCGTTCATAAAAACCGCTGCCTTCCGGCGCGACGGCTTTCGGTGCGGCAGCGATCAGCTTCGCATACAGCGGATGGCGGTCTTCACCGTTGACATCGATTTTGCTGAACAGCGGGAACGTTACGCCGTAGGTAGTGCTGCAGAAGGTTTTAATTTCCTCTTCACTGCCCGGCTCCTGCCCCAGGAACTGGTTGCAGGGGAAGCCCAGCACGGTAAAACCGTCTTTCTCCCAGGCCTTCTGAATGTTTTCCAGCTGCTCGTACTGCGGCGTCAGGCCGCATTTGGATGCCACGTTGACAATCAGCAACACATTGCCTTTGTAGCCTTCCAGCGTGGTTTTATCGCCATCAATGGTGGTCACTTCAGTATTCAGGATATCTGACTGCATAGCATTTCCTCAGGTTGTCGATTTAACGTCCAGCTTTTAATAGTAGCCAGATAAAGACCGGCGCGCCCAGCGTGGCGGTCACCACGCCAATGGGCAGCTCTGCGGCCGTCAGGGCAAGCCTGGCGATGATGTCGGCCACCAGCAGCGTGACGGCCCCGGCAACCGCCGAGGCCGGAAGCAAGGTTCGATGGTCCGTGATTCCGCACAGTCGGAGCATATGCGGAATCACCAGACCGATAAAGCCAATCGCGCCCGCCAGAGCCACGCTGACGCCGACCAGCCAGCCAATGGCGATGACCAGCACATTACGCCAGAACCAAATCGGCATGCCCAGCTGGCGGGCTGAGGTTTCACCCAGCGCGAGCATATTCAACGGCTGCGCCTGCAGGGCAGCCCACACGATGACCGGCACCAGCAGCGCCATCAGCCAGCCCTGCTGCCAGTCGACGCCGCCAAAGCCGCCCATCATCCAGTACATGAGCTGCCGAAGGTCAAAAGAGGTCGAGAAGTAGACCGCCCAGGTCATCAGCGCGCTACAGATGATCCCCAGCGCCACGCCGGCAAGCAGCAGACGGCTGGTCGATAAGTGCCGTCTGGCAAAACGAAGAAGGATGAGCGTTATCAGTAATGCGCCAAGGATCGCGCTCAGGCTAATGCTCCAGCCGGAGAGTTCTCCTCCGCCCAGCATCACCGCTGCAATCAGCCCCACGCCCGCACCGTTAGACACGCCGAGCAGCCCGGGCTCCGCCAGAGGATTCTCAAACAACGCCTGCATAATGGTGCCGCACAGCGCCAGCGCGGCCCCCACCAGCATCACCGCGACGGTACGCGGCAGACGAATTTGCCAGACGAAGAGCTGTCCGTCAGGTCCCCACCAGCTTTCGGGCCCTATCCACCGGTCACCGGCGCAGAGGCTAACGCCTGCGGCGGCAATGAGCAGCAGCACCAGAAAAAGCAGGTGACGCCGATCGGAACGGTGCTGGAGATGGACATAATCAAGCATGTTTACGGTTTTCGTAGCGAGAGATGTAATTGATTTTACGGCGGGTTTGCCTGAGAGCGCAAAGAAAAAAGGCCGCGTGGGCGGCCTTTTTAGTTAGTTCATATTACTCTGCTTTGGGCGTTGCGTTTTCGACACGGCTTTTTAACTTCTGGCCGGGTCTGAAGGTCACCACGCGGCGGGCTGTAATGGGAATATCTTCCCCCGTCTTCGGGTTGCGGCCCGGACGTTGGTTTTTGTCTCGCAAATCAAAATTGCCAAAGCCGGAGAGTTTTACCTGCTCACCATTTTCCAGAGCACGACGGATCTCTTCGAAAAACAGCTCTACCAGCTCTTTGGCATCCCGTTTGCTAAGCCCAAGCTTATCAAACAGATATTCTGACATTTCAGCTTTTGTAAGCGCCATAGGTTCAATCCCTCAATGATGCCTGGAATCGCTCTTTTAATGCCTCTACACATTTGGCGACGGTAGCGGCAATCTCCTCTTCTTCGAGTGTACGGCTGGTATCCTGAAGGATCAGGCTGATAGCCAGGCTCTTAAAGCCCTCTGCTACGCCCTTGCCGCGGTACACGTCAAATAAGTTTACGCCAACTACCTGATTTACGCCAACTTTCTTACATTCGGCCAAAATATCTGCTGCGGGCACATTTTCCGCGACCACAACCGCGATATCACGGCGGTTTGCCGGGAAGCGGGAGACGTCCTGAGCCTGAGGAATCACGCGGTCTGCCACCAGGTTCCATTCCAGCTCAAACACGATGGTACGGCCATTCAGGTCCAGTTTACGCTCCAGCTCAGGGTGAACAACCCCAATAAAACCAATGCGTTTGCCGTCTAAATAGAGGGCGGCGCTCTGGCCTGGATGCAGGGCCGGAATGGCTTCTGCGCGGAATTCAATTTCAGATAATTTACCGGTCAGATCCAGAATCGCTTCCAGATCGCCCTTCATATCGTAGAAATCAACCGTGCCTTTTGCCAGGTCCCAGTGCTCTTCATAACGGTTACCGCTGATGGCGCCAGCCAGCATGAGATCCTGACGGATGCCTAAATTTGCCTGATTATCCGGTACAAAGCGCAAACCGCTTTCGAAAATTCGCACGCGGTTTTGCTGGCGATTCTGGTTGTAAACGATAGTGCCCAGCAGGCCCGTCCACAGGGACAGACGCATCGCGGACATTTCGCTGGAAATTGGGCTTGGCAGGATCAGCGCTTCCTGACCCGGGTGGATCAGCTGCTGCAGCTTTGGATCAACAAAGCTGTAGGTGATCACTTCCTGATAGCCTTTGTCGTTCAGCATGGTTTTCACACGCTTCAGGGACAGGTCGGCTTCACGGTGGGTGCCCATCACCAGACCTGCCTGCACAGGCTCGTCAGGGATGTTGTTGTAGCCATAAACACGGGCCACTTCTTCCACCAGATCTTCTTCAATTTCCATGTCGAAACGCCATGACGGCGCAACGGCTTTCCACTCGTCCTGACCTTCGGTTACGTCGCAACCCAGACGCTTCAGAATATCGGTCACCTGCGCGTCGGCAACGTGGTGCCCAATCAGGCGATCCAGCTTACTGCGACGCAGGGTGATGGTCGCACGCTTCGGCAGCGTGGCTTCGTTGGTGACGTCGATAACCGGGCCCGCTTCGCCGCCGCAGATGTCGATCAGCAGGCGAGTCGCACGCTCCATCGCTTTGTATTGCAGCGCAGGATCCACGCCGCGCTCGTAGCGGTGGGACGCATCGGTGTGCAGTCCGTGACGGCGTGCGCGACCAGTGATGGAAAGCGGGCTGAAGAACGCGCACTCCAGCAGGACGTTTTGCGTTTCGTCGTTGACGCCTGAATGCTCGCCTCCGAAGATACCGCCCATTGCCAGCGCTTTGCTGTGGTCAGCAATCACCAGGGTGTCGGCGTTCAGTTTCGCTTCGGTGCCGTCCAGAAGAACCAGGGTTTCGCCCTCTTTCGCCATGCGCACCACAATACCGCCTTCGATACGATCTTTATCGAAGGCGTGCATTGGCTGGCCCAGTTCCAGCAGAACGTAGTTAGTCACGTCAACCACGGCATCGATAGAGCGGATACCGCAGCGGCGCAGCTTCTCTTTCATCCACAGCGGGGTTGGCGCTTTCACATTGATGCCTTTCACCACGCGACCGAGGTAGCGCGGGCAGGCATCCGCAGCGTCAACCTGGATAGGCAGCACGTCACTGATGGTCGCTTCAACCGGGGCGATCTCCGGCGCGTTCAGCTCGGTCTGGTTCAGCACGGCAACGTCGCGCGCCACGCCGATGATCCCTAAGCAGTCAGCGCGGTTTGGCGTGACGCTGATTTCTATGGTGTTGTCATCAAGCTTCAGGTATTCGCGGATGTCAGTGCCGATTGGCGCATCCAGCGGCAGCTCAATGATGCCGTTGTGATCGTCGGAAATACCCAGCTCGGAGAAGGAACACAGCATGCCTTCAGACGGCTCGCCGCGCAGCTTAGCCGCTTTGATTTTGAAATCGCCCGGCAGTACCGCACCGACGGTCGCCACGGCCACTTTCAGCCCCTGGCGGCAGTTTGGCGCACCGCAGACGATATCCAGCAGACGGTCGCCGCCTACGTTTACTTTTGTTACGCGCAGTTTGTCCGCGTTAGGGTGCTGGCCGCACTCTACCACTTCGCCGACGACCACGCCGTTGAATGCCCCTGAAACCGGCTCAACGCCGTCCACTTCCAGACCTGCCATGGTGATCTGGTTAGAAAGCGCGTCGCTGTCCAGCGTGGTGTTCACCCACTCGCGTAACCACAGTTCACTGAATTTCATTGTTCTGTCCTGCCCTTATTTAAACTGTTTGAGGAAACGCAGATCGTTTTCGAAGAATGCACGTAAGTCGGTGACGCCATAGCGCAGCATGGTCAGACGCTCCATGCCCATACCGAAGGCGAAGCCGGAGTAAACTTCCGGATCGATACCCACGTTGCGCAGGACGTTTGGATGCACCATGCCGCAGCCCAGCACTTCCAGCCATTTGCCGTTTTTGCCCATCACGTCAACTTCCGCAGACGGTTCGGTGAACGGGAAGTAGGACGGACGGAAACGAACCTGCAGATCTTCCTCAAAGAAGTTGTTCAGGAAATCGTGCAGCGTGCCTTTCAGGTTGGTGAAGCTGATGTTTTTATCAACAATCAGACCTTCCATCTGGTGGAACATTGGGGTGTGGGTCTGATCGTAGTCGTTACGATAGACGCGGCCCGGCGCGATAATACGGATTGGCGGCGCCTGATCCTTCATGGTACGGATCTGAACGCCGGAGGTCTGGGTACGCAGCAGACGCGTCGCGTCGAACCAGAAAGTGTCGTGGTCAGCGCGTGCCGGATGATGGCCAGGAATGTTCAGAGCATCGAAGTTGTGGTAATCATCTTCAATTTCCGGGCCAGTCGCCACGGTAAAGCCGAGCTCACCGAAGAAACTTTCAATACGATCGATGGTGCGGGTAACCGGGTGCAGACCGCCGTTCTCGATGCGGCGACCCGGCAGAGAAACGTCGATCGTCTCTGCGGCCAGACGCGCATTCAGCACCGCGCTTTCCAGCTCGGCTTTGCGTGCGTTCAGCGCCTGCTGTACCTGCTCTTTGGCTTCGTTAATCACCGCCCCCGCTGCCGGGCGCTCTTCTGGCGGCAGCTCACGCAGGGTTGTCATTTGAAGGGTCAGGTGCCCTTTCTTCCCAAGATATTCGACGCGGACATTGTCTAACGCGGCAACATCTGAGGCCTGATTAATGGCGGCTGTTGCACTGGCAACCAGCTCTGCGAGATGTGACATGATTTTCCTCATTATGTCGGTGCAGACACCGATTTGGTGGAGTTATTCTCTCAAATTCAGGCACAAAAAAAGCCTCCATCGGGAGGCTTATCTGGCGCTGTTTTTCGTTTCATCTTTCACGCGCTAGCCTCCTGAAGTCAGGTGCTAAAGTAAAAGAAGAAGCGGAAAATAGCAGCATTCATGCTTGCGTTACCTTGTTGGGTAAAAACCGTTGAGACCTTATTGAAAAGCCTGCACGGGTAAATGTCAATCTTCTTACAGGGTTATATGAAAAGAGGGAGCCAGGCCCCCTCTCTCAACTGGCTTATGCCAGTGCTGCTTTCGCTTTTTCGACCAGAGCGGTGAACGCTACTTTGTCGAATACTGCGATGTCAGCCAGGATCTTACGGTCGATTTCAACAGAGGCTTTTTTCAGGCCGTTGATGAATTTGCTGTAAGAAATACCGTTCTGACGTGCTGCTGCGTTGATACGCGCAATCCACAGTTGACGGAACTGACGCTTACGCTGACGACGGTCACGGTAAGCGTACTGACCTGCTTTGATAACAGCCTGGAAGGCAACGCGGTATACGCGTGAACGCGCACCGTAGTAGCCTTTAGCTTGTTTCAAAATTTTCTTGTGACGTGCACGTGCAATTACACCACGTTTTACGCGAGCCATGTGTGCTCTCCTGTATCTATTCTAAGTTAAAAAAGTTAAACGAAACGACTTATGCGTACGGCAGGCACGCGATGACCAGGCCCAGATCGCCTTTAGAAACCATGGCTTTTGGACGCAGGTGACGTTTACGCTTGGTAGCTTTCTTAGTCAGAATGTGACGCAGGTTAGCGTGCTTGTGCTTAAAACCACCTTTACCGGTTTTTTTGAAGCGCTTAGCAGCACCGCGTACGGTCTTAATTTTTGGCATTTTAATAACTTCCACTTCGCATTGTTAAATAAACGAAACATAGGCGAACAAAACCTATGAAACCCGAAGGCTTCACAGATTTTGCTGCTTGAAGGCCTTACTGTTTCTTCTTAGGAGCGAGCACCATGATCATCTGGCGGCCTTCGATCTTCGTAGGGAAGGATTCGACTACTGCCAGTTCACTCAGATCGTCACGGACGCGGTTAAGCACTTCCATACCGATCTGTTGGTGGGCCATCTCACGACCGCGGAAACGCAGTGTGATCTTGGCCTTATCGCCATCTTCCAGAAAGCGAATCAGGCTGCGGAGTTTTACCTGATAATCGCCATCGTCGGTACCAGGACGGAATTTGATTTCCTTAACCTGGATAACTTTTTGCTTCTTCTTCTGTTCCTTAGAAGACTTACTCTTTTCATAAAGGAACTTGCCGTAGTCCATGATACGACAAACTGGCGGTTCGGCGTTAGGGCTGATTTCAACTAAATCTACTCCAGCTTCTTCAGCCTTTTCGATTGCTTCTCTCAGACTCACAATCCCCAGCTGCTCGCCTTCCAGACCTGTTAAGCGAACTTCCTGGGCGCGAATCTCGCCATTGATACGATTCGGACGTGCCGTTTGAACTCGTTTTCCGCCTTTAATACCTTATTCCTCCAGTTGTTGAAGACTGCGGCTGCGAATCTCTTGTTGCAGCTTCTCAATCACTTCACTTACGTCCAGGCTGCCCAGGTCTTTACCACGGCGGGTGCGAACGGCAACTTTGCCTGCTTCCACCTCTTTATCACCACAGACCAACATATACGGGACACGACGTAAAGTGTGCTCGCGGATTTTAAAGCCAATCTTCTCATTTCTCAAGTCTGCTTTTACGCGAATGCCCGCATTTTGTAGTTTCTGCGTCAATTCTTTAACGTAATCTGCCTGAGAATCGGTAATGTTCATCACCACCACCTGCACCGGCGCAAGCCAGGTTGGGAAGAAGCCGGCGAACTCTTCGGTCAGGATGCCGATGAAGCGCTCCAGAGAACCGAGAATGGCGCGGTGAATCATTACCGGCACCTGACGCTCGTTGTCTTCGCCAACATAAGAGGCGCTTAAACGCTGCGGCAGGGAGAAGTCCAGCTGTACAGTACCGCACTGCCATGCGCGATCGAGGCAGTCATACAGGGTAAATTCAATTTTCGGACCGTAGAATGCGCCCTCGCCCAGCTGGTATTCGAACGGAATGCCGTTCTCTTCCAGCGCCACGGCGAGATCCGCTTCTGCGCGATCCCAGGTCTCATCGCTACCGATACGTTTTTCCGGACGCGTTGAGAGTTTGACCACGATCTTCTCGAAGCCAAAGGTGCTGTACATATCGTAGACCATACGAATACAGGCGTTAACTTCATCACGGACCTGATCTTCGGTACAGAAGATATGCGCATCATCCTGCGTAAAGCCACGCACGCGCATCAGACCGTGCAGCGCACCTGATGGCTCGTTACGGTGGCAGCTACCGAACTCCGCCATACGCAGCGGCAGGTCGCGGTAGGATTTCAGACCCTGATTGAAGATCTGAACGTGGCCCGGGCAGTTCATTGGCTTGATGCAGTATTCACGGTTCTCAGAGGAGGTGGTGAACATCGCATCCTTGTAGTTGTCCCAGTGGCCGGTTTTTTCCCACAGCACACGGTCCATCATGAACGGGCCTTTCACTTCCTGATACTGGTACTCTTTCAGCTTGGAGCGTACGAAGGTTTCCAGTTCACGGAAGATGGTCCAGCCGTCGTTATGCCAGAACACCATACCCGGCGCTTCTTCCTGCATGTGGTACAGGTCAAGCTGCTTGCCGATTTTACGGTGGTCACGCTTCGCGGCCTCTTCCAGGCGCAGCAGGTAAGCGTTCAGGGCTTTTTTATCGGCCCATGCGGTACCATAGATACGCTGCAACATCTTGTTGTTGCTGTCGCCGCGCCAGTAGGCGCCTGCGATCTTCATCAGCTTAAAGTGATGACAGAAGCGCATGTTCGGCACGTGCGGTCCACGGCACATGTCGACGTATTCTTCGTGATGGTACAAGCCAGGCTTGTCATCATGCGAAATGTTTTCGTCAAGAATCGAGACTTTATAGCTCTCGCCGCGCTTCACGAAGGTTTCACGCGCTTCGTGCCAGCTGACTTTCTTCTTGATGACGTCATAGTTCGTTTCGGCGAGCTCGTGCATACGTTTTTCGAGCGCGTCGATATCTTCCTGAGTCAGGGTATGGTCAAGGTCAACGTCGTAGTAGAAACCATTATCGATAACCGGACCGATCGCCATTTTGGTGTTTGGCCACAGCTGTTTGATGGCATGGCCCAACAGGTGCGCGCAGGAGTGACGAATGATCTCCAGACCTTCTTCATCTTTTGCGGTGATGATGGCCAGTGTTGCATCGTTTTCGATCAGATCGGAGGCATCCACCAGCTCACCGTTGACACGGCCGGCGATGGTCGCTTTCGCGAGACCAGGACCGATGTCCAGGGCAACATCCATTGGGCTAACAGCGCGGTCGAAATGGCGTTGGCTGCCATCAGGAAGAGTAATTACAGGCATTTTATATCCTTATTTGCAGTGATGCCCCACACATAAGAGCATATACAAAGAAAATAATCGTGATTTGACAATAGATTACGACACCATCTGACCAACAATCGTCAAATTGGTTCGTCATCATTCACCTGCCGGAAAATCAGACAACGCCGGATATACGGCAAGCCTTGCAATGTTAACACTAACAAAAGGGAGATTGCACCCTCTGCTGGCAGATTGATGTGCTGGCACTTTCGCATGAATTTGCAGGTTGCATATTCCCGGCGCTCGCAATTTAGAAATGCAGAGCTACTCTTGAACAGGTCTTTAAACCCAAAGGTGCATACCATGAACGTATCCAGTAGAACGGTTGTGATATTGAACATCCTTTCCGCCACAGGTTTATTGTTGATTCTCGCCGAACGATTCCACTGGTTCTGAACCGCCCCCTATGCTGGCATAACCCAATCGTTCCTGCGAAGGGGCATATTCAGGCCCTGTTTGGTAGACTGTGGATATCAACGAACAAGGATTAGGTTATGCCAACAAAACGATTTGCCGTAAAACACTGGAAAATGGTGCTGGTGCTGATTGCCATATGCGGCGCAATGCTGTTACTCCGTTGGGCAGCGATGATTTGGGGTTAGGGGCGAGTAGAGCTCATCAGAAGGGACGTCACAAGATCAGAGAGAATAAACGGGCCGACATTATCATCGGCCCGTTTTTATTACATTCTATAACCCAGTGAAACCGTGGTTCTGCGGTCGGTATGATCCGGTGCAGACTCTGGTGGTGAAGAGTTCCAGGTCACGTTGTAGGCGACTTTCAGACCAAAGTGTTCGTTGATGGCCACGTTGAGCGCCGTCTCAGAGTTCAGCGTCGTGTCGTCGGCACCAAATACAGAAACACCCTGTGTAAATTTGGTGTTATCAGTCATCTGCCAGGCATAGGTACCAGAAGCGTAACCGAGCGGTTGGGTTTTGGTATCGCCATTGGTGTACTCGTCATAACGCACACCGGGACCGAATTCAAAACGGAGGCTGTGTACCGGACCGTTCAGGAACTGACGACCATAACCCGCGGTGAACACGTCACGCTGGCGATAACCATTGTAACGGTCGGTTAACCAGCTTGCCTGACCAAACAGGTAGTCATAGTCGGTCATGTTGTAACGGCTACGTCCGCCTACCGCATATTTCTCGGAAGAGCGTTCGTCATTAGCGGACGTATTGCTGGCATTACCCCACAGAGACCAGGCGGTGGTATTACCGTACCAGGTGAGCGTACTGTCCGCCGTCAGAGAAGAGCTTTTGGTGTTACCGGATTGTGCCAGGTACCCCGCGTTCAGGTTACCTTCAAACGGTTTTTTCGCGGTGGAGGGATCGTCCATGACAGTAAAAACGGAATCATCGGCGGTCGCGTTCATAGCCGCAAACACGCCACCCGCCAGCATCAGTGCAGCGGGCACTGTCTTTAAAAGCTTCATTTTATTAAGGAGTCCGTACAACAAAAAAAGAGACCACACGGTCCCGGAATCTTTCTTGAGGATCAATGACAAGGCGTCCAGAGAAAGGTAACAAATTATAAAAAGCCGCAAATAACATAGCAATGTTTTCTTATTTCATTTTTTGAATAAGAACGATCCCAAAAAGCGTTTTATTTTATATGTCTCCGGCCTCACTTTTATTCACTATTCATATTTAAAATCATACTGTTATTTACATTGCCTTCCTGACAAATGGTGCCAGACTAAAAGGAACCCATGCTAAAAGGAGGTAATGATGGTACCTATCTACACCCTGACGCTCTCCCCTTCCCTTGATTCCGCCACCCTGACGCCGCAGATTTATCCGGAAGGTAAATTGCGCTGTAGCGCCCCGGTCTTTGAGCCCGGCGGTGGCGGTATCAACGTGGCGCGCGCCATTACCCACCTCGGCGGCAAAGCCACGGCCATTTTCCCCGCAGGCGGTGCTACCGGTGAACACCTGGTCTCCCTGCTTGCAGATGAACAGGTGGCCGTAGAGACCGTCGAGGCGAAAGACTGGACGCGGCAAAACCTGCATGTTCACGTGGAATCCAGCGGCGAGCAGTACCGGTTTGTCATGCCGGGCGCGAAACTCACCGATGACGAGTTTCGTCAGCTTGAAGAGAAAGTGCTGACGATAGAAAGCGGCGCGCTGCTGGTGGTCAGCGGCAGCCTGCCGCCCGGCGTCAGCACGGAAAAATTAACCGCGCTGATTCAGGCGGCGCAGCAACGCGGTATCCGCTGCATCGTCGACAGCAGCGGCGAGGCCCTGCAAGCGGCCTTAGTGCCGGGCAATCTTGAGCTGGTCAAACCCAACCAGAAAGAGTTAAGCGCGCTGGTCAACCGAGACTTGACGCAGCCTGACGATGTGCGCACCGCCGCGCAGGAGCTGGTACGCAGCGGCAAAGCGCGACGCGTGGTGGTTTCCCTCGGTCCGCAGGGGGCACTGGCCGTCGATGAAACGTCGTCCGTTCAGGTTGTTCCACCGCCGATGAAGAGCCAGAGCACGGTTGGCGCGGGTGACAGCATGGTGGGTGCGATGACGCTTAAACTTGCGCAGGGTGCGTCACTGCTGGAGATGACGCGCTACGGCGTGGCGGCGGGTAGCGCCGCCACCATCAACCAGGGCACGCGCCTCTGTTCGCTGGCCGATACGCAAAAAATCGTCGATTACCTGTCCCGAAATTAACGTCTGTTCCCCTTCATCTGCATGAAGGGGAACGTCATCCCCGAGTCGCCAAACGCAAACTATCGACTATGCTAAGAAAACTTCCATGATAACAATGAGGTGAATTATGAGCAGTGGTGACATCACTCGTTATGTCGTAACCGTCAACCTTCATGAGGCATCGCTTACCGAGCTAAATGAGCTCAACAATGCCTTCACCCGGGCTAATTTTCTCCTCACCCTGACGGATGACGAAGGCAATATTCATGATTTAGGCACTCTGACATTTGGCCTGATCGGCGCGCTTAATAAAGAAGAGGTCCATGCGCTGGCCGCCAGCCTGGTGGAAAGTGTGACCGACAAGCCAGCCGAAATTGACGTCGACACCTGGGAAAGCTGGCAGAAAAAAGAACAATAAGTGCCCTGTATGAAATTAAACCGCTCAGGTGTGCGTTAGTTCGTATTTTTTTACCGCAATAATGCGCTAACTTTATGATCTGGCAGACAACATGGGAGAGTCAACATGTGGCAGGCTATCAGTCATCTTTTAAGTGAGCAGCTGGGTGAAGGTGAAATTGAACTGCGTAACGAACTGCCAGGCGGAGAGATCCACGCCGCGTGGCATTTACGCTACGCAGGGCGCGATCTCTTCGTAAAATGCGATGAACGCGAGCTGCTTCCGATATTTACCGCCGAAGCCGATCAGCTGGAGCTGTTGTCGCGCAGTAAAACGGTGACGGTCCCGCAGGTTCTGGCCGTCGGTAGCGACCGCGATTACAGTTTTCTGGTCATGGAATATCTCCCCGCCCGTCCGCTGGATGCCCATAACGCTTTCATTCTTGGCCAGCAGCTAGCGCGCCTCCATCAGTGGAGCGACCAGCCGCAGTTTGGCCTTGATTTTGACAACGATCTCTCCACCACGCCACAGCCCAATGCCTGGCAGCGTCGCTGGTCGACGTTTTTTGCCGAGCAGCGCATTGGCTGGCAGCTTGAGCTTGCCGCCGAGAAAGGGCTGGAGTTTGGCAATATTGATGCCATCGTCGAGCACGTGCAGCAGCGCCTGGCCTCCCACCAGCCTCAGGCGTCTCTGCTCCACGGTGATTTGTGGTCCGATAACTGCGCGCTGGGGCCCAACGGCCCCTATATCTTCGACCCGGCCTGCTACTGGGGCGACCGTGAGTGCGATCTTGCCATGCTGCCGCTGCATCCTGAACAACCGCCGCAGATATACGACGGGTATCAGTCGGTTTCGCCCCTGCCGCCCGGCTTCCTCGATCGTCAACCGGTGTATCAGCTTTATACGCTGATGAACCGCGCCATACTTTTTGGTGGGGAACACCTGGTTAACGCCCAGCGGGCGCTTGAGCGCATGCTTGCCGCCTGAGACGCGAACGGGTGGCTTTGCCGCCACCCGTATCGGTTACAGAAAACCGAGCAGTGAGAAGAAGAAGTATCCTGCCACAATGATAGTCACGGGAAGGATATAGAGCGGGAAGATTTGCAGGAAAATGGTGTGGCGCGGCACAACAATGCGGGATTCAATCTGCTCCCGGCTCATGCCTTCCGGGCCTTTGGCCTGCTCCAGAATGAGCTGGTCCTCGACGCCCTCGCGTAAGAAGCGCGTCTGACGGCTCATTCGCGCGCCAGAGGCCTGCAGCGCCAGCGCAACAAAGATCAGGGCGTAGATCACCCAAAAGCCGATATTCAGCTGATGCTGAAAATCCGGGGTCGGTGAGTTAAACCAGAAGACATTCAAGAATGGCGTATTAAAACGCATCATCTCAATCATCACATGCGCAAAATCAAGCATAACCGCATTGATACCCGGCTGTTTTTCGCTGTGATCGTACATAAATTTGAGTACAGAAATCAGCGTAGAAATGACGGCAGGAATAAAAATCACCCAGCCAGCAATACGTTTTAAGACCGCAATGCGTCCAGCTTGTTGATACGTCATCAGTTCCTCTTCATAAAGACGCGTTATTTGTGCCTAAGTCTACCTGCTGGTCATCAATTTCGCCCGCTCTTTAAAAGCAATATGCTAAATTGCAGAGTGTGCTTAGCACTTATCGTCTGTCGAACACCCTGGATAAGGAGACGTTGTGATGTCGACACCGCGCCAAATTCTTGCCGCAATTTTTGACATGGATGGATTACTGATCGATTCCGAACCGTTGTGGGATCGCGCCGAACTGGAGGTCATGGCCAGCCTGGGCGTGGACATCAGCCGCCGTAATGAACTTCCCGATACGCTGGGCCTGCGCATCGATATGGTGGTTGACCTGTGGTATGCCCAACAGCCGTGGGCTGGACCGGGTCGTGATGAAGTGACCGCGCGCATTATCAGCCGCGCCATTTCGCTGGTAGAAGAGAGCAAGCCGTTGCTGCCCGGCGTACGTGAGGCCGTCGCGCTGTGTAAAGCCCAGGGACTCAAGGTCGGCCTGGCCTCGGCGTCACCGCTGCATATGCTGGAAAAAGTGCTCATCATGTTTGAACTGCGCGACAGTTTCGACGCGCTGGCGTCCGCTGAGAAATTGCCTTACAGCAAGCCGCACCCGCAGGTCTATCTGGACTGTGCCGCTAAGCTCGGCGTGGATCCCCTCAACTGCGTTGCGCTGGAAGATTCCGTTAACGGCATGATAGCGTCTAAAGCCGCGCGGATGCGCTCCATTGTGGTGCCTGCGGAAGAAGGCCGCCACGATCCCCGGTTTGCCCTTGCCGATGTGAAGCTGATTTCACTGGCAGAACTCACGGCGCATCACCTGCGGGGCGGTTAAGACCCTCCTGCAGTTTGTGACAAACAGTTACACCGTCACCTCTTCCGCCTACTGTATAAAAACCCTATACTGTATGAATTGACAGTTTTATGGGTTTTATCATGACGGCGGAAGGCCACCTGCTTTTTTCTATCGCGTGCGCAGTATTTGCCAAAAACGCTGAACTCACCCCCGTGCTGGCACAGGGGGACTGGTGGCATATCGTCCCTTCCGCCGTATTGACCTGTCTGCTGCCCGACATTGACCATCCCAAGTCCTTCCTCGGACAGCGCCTGAAGTGGGTGTCGAAACCCATCGCTCGCGCGTTCGGCCACCGGGGGTTTACGCACAGCCTGCTGGCCGTGTTTGGCCTGCTGACGCTTTTCTATTTAAAAGTGCCCGAAAGCTGGATCGTCCCCGGTGATGCCATCCAGGGGATGGTGCTGGGCTATCTGAGCCATATTCTGGCCGATATGCTGACGCCTGCGGGCGTACCGCTGCTGTGGCCCTGCCGCTGGCGCTTCCGTTTTCCCATCCTCGCACCGCAGAAAGGGAACCAGCTTGAGCGCGTCTTGTGCATGGCGCTGTTTGCTTACGCCGTCTGGATGCCGCAAACGTTGCCCGAAAACAGTGCAGTCCGCTGGTCTTCCCAGATGATTAATTCGCTGCAATTTCAGTTCAATCGCTTTATTCATCACCAGATTGAACAGTAAACCAACAAAACTATCCCATTTGTCATAACCCATTCCATTTGGATATAAGCGCGACATCACACTTCTGCTAACCTTCCGCCAACAGGATCGGTAAAAACCGACCCGATAATAAATCAGGAGAACGGGGATGAATTTTCCACTCATCGCGAACGTCGTTGTGTTCGTTGTATTGCTATTGCTTCTCGCGCAGGCGCGCCATAAACAGTGGAGCCTGGCGAAAAAGGTGCTGGTTGGTCTGGCCATGGGTGTCGTATTTGGTCTGGCATTACAGGCTATTTATGGCTCCGATAATCCAGTACTGAAAGATTCCATTCAGTGGTTCAACATTGTCGGTAACGGCTATGTTCAGCTGCTGCAGATGATCGTTATGCCGCTGGTGTTCGCCTCTATTCTGAGCGCCGTTGCCCGCCTGCATAACGCGACCCAGTTGGGAAAAATCAGTTTCCTGACCATTGGTACGCTACTGTTCACCACGCTGATTGCCGCGCTGGTGGGTGTGCTGGTCACTAACCTGTTTGGCCTGACCGCAGAAGGTCTGGTTCAGGGTACCGCTGAAACGGCGCGTCTGACCGCGATTCAGACCAACTACGTCGGTAAAGTGGCTGACCTGACCGTGCCGCAGATGGTGCTCTCCTTCATTCCGAAGAACCCGTTTGCTGACCTGACCGGTGCGAGCCCAACCTCCATCATCAGCGTGGTTATTTTCGCCGCGTTCCTGGGCGTGGCGGCGCTGAAGCTGCTGAAAGACGATGCGCCAAAAGGCGAACGCGTGCTGACCGCGATTGATACCCTGCAAAGCTGGGTGATGAAGCTGGTTCGTCTGGTCATGCAGCTCACCCCTTACGGCGTGCTGGCGCTGATGACCAAAGTGGTTGCCGGCTCTAACCTGCAGGACATCATTAAGCTGGGCAGCTTCGTTGTCGCCTCTTACCTGGGCCTTGGCATTATGTTCGTGGTACACGGCATCCTGCTGGGCGTGAACGGCGTCAGCCCGCTGAAATACTTCCGTAAGGTCTGGCCGGTACTGACCTTTGCCTTCACCAGCCGTTCCAGCGCCGCGTCTATTCCGCTGAACGTTGAAGCTCAGACTCGTCGTCTGGGCGTGCCTGAATCCATCGCCAGCTTCTCTGCCTCCTTTGGTGCCACCATTGGTCAGAACGGCTGTGCGGGTCTGTACCCGGCGATGCTGGCGGTAATGGTTGCTCCTACAGTCGGCATTAACCCGCTGGATCCGGTCTGGATCGCCACGCTGGTCGGGATTGTCACCGTAAGCTCCGCAGGCGTTGCGGGCGTTGGCGGCGGTGCTACCTTCGCCGCGCTGATTGTGCTGCCTGCGCTGGGCCTGCCCGTGACGCTGGTTGCCCTGCTGATCTCCGTTGAGCCGTTGATCGACATGGGCCGTACCGCGCTGAACGTCAGCGGCTCCATGACCGCCGGTACGCTGACCAGCCAGTGGCTGAAGCAGACCGACAAAGCGATTCTGGAAAGTGAAGACGACGCCGAACTGGCGCATCGTTAATCGCTGTAGATATAAAAAAACCGCCAACAGGCGGTTTTTTTATGGCTGTTATTCTTCAACCTCTTCATCCTGGCGGATCTGCATCGCCCACCGCTGTGCGGACTCCGGCACCGTAAAGGTGGGAGAGCGACGGAAATGTTCGCCGATCAGCACAAAGGCCACGTATTTCCCCCGTAACTGCCACACATCGCGAAAACCCTCCACTTTCAGGGCATGGTCTGGCGGCGCGGGCTCAACGCGGGGCACATAGCTAATAACCTGGCGGTTTTGTTGACGAAGAGGTTTCATAAGCAACGGATTCACTAAAGCAAATTCTTGAAGCAGGAAAATTCTATGATAGCCGATCCTGCTGCCTTCCGTCGCGCTCCGAGTGGGTGAGATGGCTCCTTTCGTTAATGATGGCATGTGAAAACTCTTAGTTCGCGAGCCATTTCACGACATTGTTCTATCCTTAATAGGGTTTTTAGCAATGGATAAAGGAGAAGCGTGCAATGTCGAACAAAGATAAAACACATCAATCACCGATTCATGGCACTGAAGAATCTCAACCGGGCATGGACTCTCTCGCCCCTTCTGACGGCTCTCACCGCCCCTCCCCGGGCCCTTCCGCACCAGGCGAACAGCCTACCGCACCGGGAAGCATGAAATCCCCGGATACGGGAAACGATAAGCTGAAATCGCTTGAGCCACACCGTAAAGGCGGCGAAGGTTTTGCGCTCACCACCAATCAGGGCGTGCGCATTGCTGACGATCAGAACTCACTTCGCGCAGGCTCGCGCGGGCCAACCCTGCTGGAAGACTTCATTCTGCGGGAAAAAATCACCCATTTTGACCACGAGCGGATACCGGAACGCATCGTCCACGCACGCGGTTCCGCTGCGCACGGCTACTTTCAGCCCTACAAGAGCCTGAAGGCGATCACCAAAGCGGATTTCCTCTCCGACCCGGACAAGATAACGCCGGTGTTTGTGCGTTTCTCCACCGTACAGGGCGGTGCGGGCTCGGCGGATACGGTGCGTGATATCCGCGGCTTTGCCACAAAGTTTTATACCGAAGAGGGTATTTTCGATCTGGTCGGCAATAACACGCCGGTGTTTTTCATTCAGGACGCGCATAAATTTCCTGACTTTGTCCATGCGGTAAAACCGGAGCCCCACTGGGCCATACCGCAGGGACAAAGTGCGCACGACACCTTCTGGGACTATGTCTCCCTGCAGCCTGAAACCTTACACAACGTGATGTGGGCGATGTCAGACCGCGGGATCCCCCGCAGCTACCGCACCATGGAGGGGTTTGGCATCCATACCTTCCGGATGATCAACGCCGAGGGGAAAGCCACGTTTGTCCGTTTCCACTGGAAGCCGGTGGCGGGTAAAGCCTCGCTCGTGTGGGACGAGGCGCAGAAGCTGACCGGGCGCGATCCGGACTTCCATCGCCGCGAGCTCTGGGAATCCATTGAAGCGGGCGACTTCCCGGAATACGAGCTGGGCCTGCAGCTCATCCCGGAAGAGGACGAATTTAAGTTCGATTTCGACCTTCTGGACCCGACGAAGCTGATCCCGGAAGAGCTGGTACCGGTGCAGCTGGTGGGTAAAATGGTGCTCAACCGCAACCCGGATAACTTCTTTGCCGAAAACGAGCAGGCCGCGTTCCACCCGGGGCATATCGTGCCGGGGCTGGACTTCACCAACGATCCGCTCCTGCAGGGACGCCTGTTCTCCTATACCGATACGCAGATTAGCCGTCTGGGCGGGCCGAACTTCCACGAAATTCCGATTAACCGCCCAACCTGCCCGTACCACAACTTCCAGCGCGACGGGATGCACCGTCAGGATATTGATACCAACCCGGCGAACTATGAGCCGAACTCCATCAACGATAACTGGCCGCGTGAAACGCCTCCCGGACCGAAACGCGGTGGATTCGAATCCTATCAGGAGCGTATCGATGGCAATAAAATTCGCGAGCGCAGCCCCTCGTTCGGCGAGTATTACGCCCACCCTCGCCTGTTCTGGAACAGCCAGACGCCGATTGAGCAACAGCACATCATCGGCGGCTTCAGCTTTGAGCTGAGTAAAGTGGTGCGCACCTACATCCGCGAGCGCGTGGTCGATCAGCTGGCGCATATTGATGTTCAGCTTGCCCAGAGCGTCGCGGACAACCTGGGCATTACGCTGACCGACGAGCAGCGTAACCTCGCTCCGCCGAAAGAGGTTAACGGCGTGAAGAAAGATCCGTCGCTGAGCCTGTATGCGGTGCCGGGCGGCTCGATTAAAGGCCGCGTGGTTGCCATTCTGCTGAACGACAAAACCCGCGCCAGCGACGTGCTGGGGATCATGCAGGCGCTAAAAACCCAGGGCGTGCATGCCAAACTGCTCTATTCCCGCATGGGTGAACTGACGGCCGACGATGGTTCTGTGCTGCCGGTCGCGGCGACCTTTGCCGGTGCGCCATCGCTCACCGTCGATGCGGTGATTGTGCCGGGCGGAGATCTTGCCAGTCTGCTGACCAACGGCGACGCCGTCTATTATCTGCTGGAAGCCTATAAGCACCTGAAACCGATCGCGCTGTCCGGCGATGCGCGACAGTTTAAAGCGCAGCTGAAGGTGGCCGATCAGGGTGAGGACGGCATTGTCGAGGGCGATAACGTTGACGATGCCTTCATGACGAAGCTGTTTGATTTGCTCGCCGCGCACCGCGTCTGGTCGCGAAGCAGCAAGGTCGATCAGATTCCGGCGTAAAAAAAGCCCGGTGGCGGCTTCGCCTTACCGGGCCTACAAGAGTTAGCAGGTCGTTCGTAGGCCGGGTAAGGCGAAGCCGCCACCCGGCAACTCTTACAGCTCCCTGAATGTCCCCAACCGATATCCGCGCTCGGCAATCGCGTATTTCAGCGAGGCCGACGTCAGCACGTCCAGCTCCGCCAGCCGCGGCCAACAGTAGGCACTTTTACGCACGGTGTTATCGACAAAGGCAGGATGCGCCATCACTTCTACCGACGTTTCACCGCGGGCAGCGGAATCATCCAGCACCTTCAGGAACAGCGCTTCGCTGATCTCTTCTCCGTAAAACGCGCTGCTGAACCCCTCAGTGGACGTAACAGCGCAGTCCGGCAATCCGTGCACATTGCGATCCACGCGCATCGCCACGCCTTTGCGCTGTGCAAACCCGGCGACAAGCGGGAAAATCGCCGGGATCATATGCACGTGGTGATGGCTGTCGATGTGCGTCGGCGCCTGACCAAACACATCAACGAAGCGGTTGAACTGACAGTCCAGCTCGCGGGCAATCTCTTCAAGCGGCAGAGCACCCTGCTCCGCCCGTTCCCAAATCCATTTACCCAGCTGGCCGTCGCGCGTCAGGCCCGGCATTGGCGAAAGCGGCATCCCGAGCGTCAGCACAAAATGCATGCCGACGCCCAGCTCTGGCACCTCGCGGCTCAGCTGCGCCGCGTGTTCAACCGCCTCAGCGTTAACCAGCGCCGTTGTAGAGGTCACAACCCCCCGGCGACAGGCTTCAATAATGCCGTAGTTCTGGCCTTTCGAGAGGCCAAAATCATCAGCATTAACGATCAGCAGGTTTTCCATTGTGCGTCCTCTTATTACTGTTGGAACTTCAGCTTCTCGATCGTGGCGGCAAAGTTCGGCAACCACTTTTCATGCGCCAGGATCATCTCGCTGGCCAGCTGCTCCGCGTCGCGGTCAGAATGCACCAGCGGGCTGAGGTTCAGGGCCAGCAGCACGTCATTGAGCTCACCGCTCAGCGCCGCGTTGCTTGCCGCCACTTCAAAGCCTTTGATGGTGTGGATCAGCCCCATGACCTTGTCATCGAAGTGGGTGATGCGTGGATGCGGTTTAGCGCCCTCGCGCCCCAGGATGCAGGTCATTTCGACGGCCCAGTCAGCCGGAATATTGTCGACATGGCCGTGGTGCGGCACGTTGACATAGTGCTCCGCCTGCTTGTCGTTGTAGATGGCGTTGATCACTTCACACGCCGCATCGGAGTAATAGGCCCCGCCGCGCTGCTCCAGCTCTTTCGGTTTGACGTTCAGGTTCGGGTCTTTATACAAATCGAACAGCTGCTTTTCGACCTTCTGAACGATCTGCGCGCGCGCGCCGCCCTTATAATACTCGCCCATTTCGATGGCCAGCATCTCTTTCTGCTTGAAGTAGTAAAGCAGGTACGAGCAAGGCAGCAGATTCAGCGAGCGGATCAGCCCTTCGCTGAACGGCAGGTCAAAGATGTTTTTCACCGATGCCGCCGTCAGACGACCGGAGGCTACGCCGTCGAGGAGCTCGGCAAAGCGCGATTCCCCGTTCACGATGACATCTTTAATAAACACCATGTGGTTCAGGCCGAACAGATCGATGGAGAGATCGTCGTTGTCGGTCAGCGCCAGCACGTCGCGGATGAACATCTTCATGCCGATCGGAATATTACAGACGCCGATAAAGCGTTTGAAGTTCGTATGACGATAGACCGCCTCGGTCACCATACCGGCCGGGTTGGTGAAGTTAATGACCCACGCGTTCGGGCAGATCTCCTGCACGTCTTTGACGATGTCGAAAATCACCGGGATAGTGCGCAGTCCTTTAAACAGGCCGCCCGCGCCGTTGGTCTCCTGCCCCAGATACCCGTGGCTCAGGGGAATACGCTCGTCCAGCTCACGCGCTTTCAGCTGGCCGACGCGCAGCTGGGTGGTGACGAAATCCGCATCTTTCAGCGCCAGACGACGATCGAGGGTTTTATGCACGGTCAGAGGCACGCCCGCTTTTTCCACCATGCGCTTGCACAGGTCGAAAATAATATTCAGCTTCTCCTGACCTTCCTCAACGTCCACCAGCCATAATTCGCTGACCGGTAATTCATGATAACGTTTCAGGAAACCTTCGAGTAATTCCGGGGTATAGCTGCTGCCGCCACCAATGGTTACGACTTTTAATTTCTTCTGCATAATATCTCCCTTAGCGTATCAGGTTAATCGCCTGCAAGGTATAGCGTGCTCTTCCCGCTATTTGGGCAAGCCATTAAAGCAATATTCGTGGCGGGTAATCCGCCGACAGCTAATTAATTACCGTCAAATTTTTCCGGTAACTGTTCGGTGTGAATGACGTCAATTTCTTAAAGGTTTTAATAAACAGGCTGGGGCTGCTGTATCCTGACTCGTATGCAATATCGGTGACAGAATAGTTGGTAATTTCCAGCTGTTTTTTAGCAAAATTAATGCGGATTTCATTAATAATTTGCACGGGCGTTTTACGGTAATAACGCTGCGTCGCGCGGGTCAGATATTCCTGGGATTTGCCCGACAGGGAGACCATATTTTCCAGCGCATTTTCGCTGAACTGGCTTTTATCGTGCATCAGCTCAACGGTGCTGCGCAGCCATTGCGGAATATCATCCGTCACCTGCTGCTCTTCACGATGATGGCGTAGCCGGTTCATCACGTAGAAGGTCACCGTTTCAATAAACTCATCAAATTCATTGTCGCGGAAGTTAAGCGAGGCGATAACCGTTTCAATCCAGGTCATGAACTCGTTTTTGACGCGATAAACCTGAGAGGCCACAAAGCAGAACGGCACCAGCGGCAGATAGTGCTTCTCGAAGAAACGTCTGCTGACGCCCACATTCAGAATGCGGGTGGCACCAAATTCGTAAAAGCTCTGGTGATAAGATCCCATCGGCAGGAAGACAAAATCCCCTCGTTCAAGCAGAACGCGCTTACCGTTGATCTCCTGGTAGTAGCGGCCGGTCAGAACAATCGTGAACTCGTAGTAGTCATGCTGATGCAGACCGCTGGCGCTCTCCGTTTTGTTGTAGATAACCACGTGAAAATTTTTGCCATTAAACAGCTGCTGTTCAAGTGCGGTTTTAATTTCCATCGTGCTGACCTCCTGCTACTCAGTCTGACTTACTGCATCTTCTCGTGAAGCTCAATGAGCTCCGCCACCAGCTCGCGTGCCAGCATCGAGGTCATCAGGTGATCCTGCGCGTGGACCAGCACCAGGCTGACCTTCATCTTCCCTTCGCCCTGATCGCTTTCAATCAGCTTCGTCTGTACCAGGTGCGCTTCGTTCAGCGCCGTGCGGGACTGTTCCATCATGGTTTTCGCCGCGGCAAAATCCCCCTGCTTGGCCTGCTTCAGCGCGGCGTAGGCCAGGCTGCGGGCCTGCCCGGAGTTGATGATAAGCCCCATCACCACTTCTTCGAGATCGTTCTCGACGGCGTCGTCTGCGACAATATTATCCAAATCTAACATCTTTAAGCTCCTTGTGGCTGGCGCGGGTCTCCCCGCGCCGTCAATCTTAGAATTTCAGTGAGAGGGCGATATCCTCTTCGCTCTCTTCTTCATCAATGATGGTGGCGGCTTTGTTCGCAATCGCCACGAACGGCATGTACAGCAGGGTGGCAATTCCGAGGTTAAATATCGCCAGCAGGAAGGCTGCGACGCTGCCGTTGGTGTTGAAGAAGGCGCCCAGACCCGCTGGCATGGTCCACGGTGCAATGTTGGTGACCGGTGGAATGATGCCCATGTAATACGCCGTCAGGGTGATAGCGGCCAGCAGCGGCTGAACCAGGATGAACGGAATGAACATGACCGGGTTCATGATGATTGGCAGACCGAACAGAATCGGTTCGTTAATCTGGAAGATGCCTGATGGCAGCGCCAGCTTCGCGACCTGACGGTAGTCTGCGCGACGAGAGACAATAAAGACCGCGATGATCAGACCCAAGGTTGCCCCGGTACCGCCCAGGAAGATATAGGAGTCAAGCATCGGCTTCGCCCACACATGGAAAGTTTTACCCGCTGCCAGCGCCGCATCAACGGAGCCGTACTGCTGATAAAGTGCAACGTTTTCCAGTGCCCACGGGGTCATAATTCCGCTGTCCAGCGCGGCCAGTGCCAGTGAACCATGCACGCCAAAGAACCACAGCAGAGAGGTGAAAATCACGTACGCCCAACCGACCACGCCACCCATCGACGCCAGCGGCGTAGAGATAGAGTCCATGATGATCTGGTGGAAGTTTGTGCCCCAGTGGGAGAGCGCCCAGGCGATAATCCCCATGATAGAGAGAATAATGAAGCCTGGAATCAACGCGGAAAATGAACGGGAAACGGAGGCCGGTACGCTATCCGGCAGGCGGATCACCCAGTTGCGACGGATAATAAAGGTGAACATCTCTGCCACCACCAGGCCGATAACAATACCGGAGATGATGTTAGCCCCACCCAGCCAGTTGGCGCCCACAGCATAGGCTTCACCGACGCTGTACGGGGTCACTGTCATAAAGGCGGCGACGGATAATAACCCGGCAGCCAGTGGGTCCACCTTACGCTCTTCTGCCAGCGCCATCCCAATAAAGAAAGGCGCCATCAGCGACATAATCCCCAACGTACCGTTATAGACGTTGCCGCCGATGGCTTTAAAACCATTAAGGGTTTCAATTGTGGAAGCGTCTAACCGAATTCCTAATGAATAAAAGAAGGAACCTTCACCAAAGCTCAGAAAAACGTTGTTAATTAAAACGAACATGGCCCCGGCCAGCGTCAACGGCATTAATTTAATAAAGCCGTTTTTGATGGCATTAACGTGAGGCTGCTTTCCTATTTTAACAGCAAAAGGAAGGAGTACCTTTTCAAGTGAAGCGATGACTTTACTCATAGGAAAATACCCTTAAATGCCGTAACGCATGTTACGGCGTATTGTGTGTGAAATAACTCTTTGACGGGAAAAATAAAAATTAATTAGCAGCTTTTTTAATCGCTGCCACAGCAGCTTTAAGAACACCTAAACCATCAATCTTGCCGTACAGCCCCGAGTCGATCACTTCGACCGGTTTATTGGGTAACAGTCGTTGAATTTCGGGCAACATATAGGCAATTTGCGGTCCCAGTAAAACAACATCGGCTGTCTGACCTTTTTCGCCCGCCAGCGTTTCCGGGAACGCTTCGATCACCACAGGGACTTCATACTTTTCAGCCTGCGCACGCATCTTTGACACCAGAAGCGAGGTTGACATGCCCGCTGAGCAGAACAGGTAGATATGTTTCTTTTCCATCGTAATTTCCCTCTTGTATGACTACCTGCCGTCGCGTTCTCACTCGACTCGCTGTCCCGGCAGACAGGTAGTTTGCGTACTGTTGTTTATCGTTGGAGTGAGTATACGCAATGGTACAGACAGGGGATAATTCTGAACAGACTCAAATTGTCTCTCATTGACCTGGCTTGTTGACTACCCTCACATTTCGGGCAAATAATTCGCGAAAAGAAATAAGATTTTCCGATGCATAAAAAAACCGGCCTCAGGGCCGGTTTGTTAACATCCTCAGGCAAGCAGGGTGACTACGCCTTAGGTGCCTGCGGGTCAGTGTCGTATTCAGCACAGGTCTGATAGCCGGAGTTGATCACATGACCGGTATCATCCAGGGCGACAAAGTAGGTTTCTGCCTTACCATCACGTTGACCCAGGATATAGGTCTGGCAGGTCCCTTTCGCATGAATCATGGTGACTTCAGAAGAAGGTTTACCGGCAATCGCAGCGACCTGCGAACGGGTCATCCCCTTTTTAACGTCTTTTACTACGGGCTGCGTAAACTGATCCTTGGTGCGATCGTAAGCCGTACACCCTGCCAGCATAGTCAGTACCGCCGCTGCGCTAAGAATTCCTGCTACGTTCTTGTTCATATTCCGTCCTCTTGTTTATCAGCGTGTTATCTAAGCATGGGATAAAAAGTACTATTGTTCAACTTTGTGCGTTACGCCAGACGAATTTCGGAAAATTCTAATAAAACAACGATAACCTGCTAAAACGGCGTAAATTAGCGCACTCGAAACTGTGATCCTTGTCGTTTTACGTCCAAAGGGTTAGTTTTAACAGTTAACACATTCTGTTTATGGAGAGCGTGATGACTCTGCAACAAGAGATTATCCAGGCGCTGGGCGCGAAGCCTGCGGTAGATGCAAATGAAGAGATCCGCCGCAGCGTGGATTTTTTAAAAGCGTATTTAAAGAAGAACTCTTTCCTGAAATCTCTGGTGCTGGGCATCAGCGGCGGCCAGGATTCAACGCTGACCGGTAAGCTCTGCCAGATGGCAATTTCAGAGCTGCGCGAGGAGACGGGCGATGAGACGCTGCAGTTTATCGCTGTGCGCCTTCCTTACGGCGTACAGGCAGACGAGCAGGATTGCCAGGATGCCATTGCCTTCATTCAGCCTGACCGCGTGCTGACCGTGAATATTAAAGGCTCGGTGCTGGCAAGCGAGCAGGCGTTACGCGAGGCGGGCATTGAGTTAAGCGATTTCGTTCGCGGCAATGAAAAGGCACGCGAGCGTATGAAAGCGCAGTACAGCATCGCCGGGATGACCAAAGGCGTCGTGGTCGGCACCGACCATGCGGCCGAAGCGATCACCGGCTTCTTCACCAAGTACGGCGACGGCGGCACCGACATTAACCCGATCTTCCGCCTGAACAAGCGTCAGGGCAAGCAGCTGCTTGCCGCGCTGGGCTGTCCTGAGCATCTGTATAAGAAAGCGCCGACGGCCGATCTGGAGGACGATCGCCCTTCCCTGCCGGATGAAGCGGCTCTTGGCGTCACCTACGACAACATTGATGATTATCTGGAAGGCAAAAAGCTGGATGAGAGTACCGCGAAGATCATCGAAGGCTGGTATCTGAAAACCGAGCACAAGCGTCGCCCACCGATAACGGTGTTTGACGACTTCTGGAAATAAACGCAAAACGGTAACCCCGTTTTGTAGGCCGGGTAAGGCGTCGCCGCCACCCGGCTCTTTTTTAACCAAACCCTCTCTGCTACACTGTATGCCTGAACAGTATATGGAGCAGTATGTGAGCAGGCGTCAATCCGCCCCGCGTCTTGAGTTTGAAGCGGCGGCTATCTACGAATACCCCGAGCACCTTCGCCCCTGGCTTGAGGCACTGCCTAAACAGCCGGGCGTGTACATCTTTCACGGCGAAAGCGACACGCTGCCGCTTTACATCGGCAAGAGCGTTAACATTCGCAGTCGGGTGTTATCCCATCTGCGTACCCCGGACGAGGCCGCCATGCTGCGCCAGTCGCGACGCATTACCTGGTTCCAGACGGCGGGAGAAATGGGCGCGCTGTTGCTGGAAGCGCGTTTGATTAAAGAGCAGCAGCCGCTGTTCAACAAGCGCCTGCGCCGCAACCGTCAGCTCTGCTCCCTGCAGATCAACGAAGGCAAGCCGCAGGTCGTCTACGCGCGGGACGTCGATTTTTCTCATGCCCCGAATCTCTATGGGCTGTTCGCTAATAAAAGAGCCGCACTTCAGGCGCTGCAGACGCTGGCGGACGAACTCCAGCTTTGCTACAGCCTTTTGGGCCTTGAGGCGACCACGCGCGGACGCGCCTGTTTCCGATCCGCGCTGAAGCGCTGTGCCGGTGCCTGCTGTGGGAAAGAGAGCGTTGAGGCGCACCACGCCCGGCTCCTCGCCGGTCTGGCGGCCATCAGCGTGAAGTGCTGGCCCTGGGAAAGCGCCGTTGCGCTAAAAGAAGTGGGTGACGCGATGACCCAATATCACATCGTCAATAACTGGCTCTGGCTGGGCGCTGTCGACGATATCAACGACGCGGCAACCCTGCTGCGCACGCCCGCCGGATTTGACCACGATGGCTACAAAATTCTCTGTAAACCTGTCCTGGCCGGTAAGTTTGAGATCATTGAGCTCAATGGCCTGGCAGCCACGTGATTTCGCTGAACAATAAGGTACCCTGAGCCTCCAGCAGACGCAGCGTATGGGTACCCTCCTCCCAGCTGGCGCCCTGATCGGCCGTCAGCAATTTATCACCCAGCTGCCACGCCCCGCTTAACACAAACACCACGCCCCCGCGTGTGCCAAAGGTGGTAAAGGTACGGTCAGCCACGCGCACCTTCGCCCGGCAGCAGTCGCGACGGGTCATGATGTTGAAGTCCATCGCCATCCGCCCATCGGACAGCAGCGCTTTCACCGGCAGGTCGCCGGCAAAGCTATAGGGCTGATGGTGCTTCAGGGTATGGAAGAACGCCTGACCGGCATCCAGCGTCACCTCCCCGCCTTCCAGCAAGGTAATCACCCGATCGACGCCGGGGAAAGAGGAGAATTCGCCGTTGCTGGCGATAGTCGCGATACTGGCACGCCAGTGAAAATCACGCGTCGCGGGAGGGAAACAACAAATCTCACGCGTTTCACCCGCACCATTGCGCCAGAGGCTGACCGGCATCTTACGGATATCAAAGAACTCCATCACCACTCCTGAATGGCACAACCCGTGCCAGGGCAAGGATATTGCTATCGTTGCTGTCTTGTTTGTTATCGTTAGGTATTCACAACACAGTATCGGCAGCAGAGCGGGCAGGCCTTAGCGGAACGTTAATAAAAATTCTAACGCCATGACTCTACAAACATTCTCTGATGCGACTACAGGAGCATACCGCGCTGGCGGCGGCAGACAAGAGGGCAGGAAAGAAAAACCGCCGGTCCTGTCCACAGCGATTGCGCTTTTGTGGACAGGATCCCGGCGGTCTTAAGAGAGTGAACCGATTATTCGGTTGGTGCTGGCATTTTACCTTCCATCGCCGGACGTTCTGTCAGACGCTTCTCAAAATTCGCATTAAATTGTTTTTTCTGTTCCGGGGTCAGAATGTTGTAGATCTTGTTCTGGGTTTCCAGGTGAGCCAGCATACGGGCTTTGTGCTGCTCGGCCATTTTGTCGATCTGCGCTTCGGCTTTCGCCTTGTCGAAGCTGTCGCTGGCGATGATGTCATGCATGGCACGACGCTCTTCCAGCGGCGGACGCTTCATCTGCTCACGTTCGCTCTTCCGGATATCGCGGATCTGCTGTTTCTGCGCATCCGTCAGGTTGAGATCCTTAAACATCATCATCTCGTTGTGCATACCCGGGCCTTTATGATGCATCATCATTTTGCCTTCAGCAGGCGCGGCAGCGG
Organism: Enterobacter sp. 5-4; assembly: GCF_000612205.1. Lineage (NCBI taxonomy): Bacteria > Pseudomonadati > Pseudomonadota > Gammaproteobacteria > Enterobacterales > Enterobacteriaceae > Enterobacter > Enterobacter sp. 5-4. Next base: position 258,253 of record NZ_JFHW01000009.1, read on the forward strand.
TGGTGGTCGCAGTATCTGCGGCGAACGCCATGCTGGTAGCGCCCAGAGCCAGGGTAGAAGCAACAAACAGTGCAGTAAACTTACGCATAATTTATTTCCTTTCTTTCAGTTATTCTTCGGCGCTATGCCGTGTTGACGAGATTAACTTTACGGGGTTTATCGTCAATTAGTCAGAGCAACGGTAAAACAATGAAAGTGTAAAAAACAAATTTTCGCCAAATATGGAGGAAATAAGGATAAAGCGTGGAGAGTTGCAACCAAAAATATTCAATGCGATGATTTTAAAGCGATTTAGCAAAAGTATAACGGAGTGAAGGTGAATAATAAAGCAATTCACCAGGAATATTCTGCAAAACACGTTCACGCGCTTTAATTGCTAAGAAAAGGTATTTAACTTCCCCTCCCGGATGATGAGAGGGGAAAGGTTCAGGATATTTTTTCCAGCATCAGCCCGGCGCGCAGGCCAAACGCGACGGTTGGGTTAGGGAATAAAACATACTCGGTGGTTTTCTGCACCTCGTAACGTTCCTCCCCGTCCTCGGCCAGCAGCGCCCCTTTGCGGAACGGGGTGAAGTTGAGGGTGTGTGCGGCCATGTGGAGCAGGAAGGCATCGCTGCGGCGCGTGATCTGCTGTACGACCCGGTAACGCTCAACGGTCTGATGCGTAGGCTCGGGAGCCGACCCGCCCAGCAGCGCCCGCAGGGCGAGATGCGTTGGCGCAAAGCGGGTGAGATCGTTTTGCCCAAACGGCAGCGCTTTCCCCAGCTCCAGCGTACAGGACAACGCACCAAAGTGCTCACAGGTGAAGTGCGTAAAGGTTCCGCCCGGCGACTGGTGAAACACCAGCGCCTCCAGCCCGGCATCTCCCAGCCAGCTCAGGAAATCTTCCTCCCACGGCTGATTGCGCTGCGGCAGCACGCCGAAGCGGACATGGTAGGACGCGCGGATGGCCGTATGCAGATCCAGATGCCAGCGCACGGGACCCGCAGCGGCAAAGAACGCGGTCACCACGTTCTCCAGCCACGCCGCCCGCGCCGTTTCGTCACTCTGCGGAAACTGCGACCAGCGCCCGCCGAACATGCGGTTAATGTCGCTCACCAGATACCGTTTATTTTGCGCCAGCGCAGGGGGATTGCCGAGCACCACCAGCACGCGGCACTTCAGGGCAATTTCATTGCGATTCAGCGCGCGCAGCAGCAGATCGACAATCTCAACGGGCGCCGTTTCATTCCCGTGAATGCCCGTTGAAAGCAGCAGCGAGAGATCGCTCTTTGCAGTCGGCGTCAGCTCAAGCACCCCGCGCCCCAGCCACCGCCAGCGAAATGAGGGGCCATCCCCCTCTTTCTGTTCCGGCGTTTCATCGGCCAGGGTCAGCGCCAGTAAATTTTCCATACCCACTCCTTTAGCGCTGGAACGGATAAACCGATCCCAGCTGCAGGATTGTCGACAACGCGTCCAGCGCCTCGCGACCTTCGCGCAGAAGCTGCGGGTCAACCAGATCGGCCTGCGTTAGACGGTCGCGATAGTAGCGATCGACCCAGTCATTCAGGCGCGTAAAGAGCGTATCGTTCATCATGACCGCCGGGTTAACCGCCTGCATTTCGTCCTGAGTCAAGACCACGCGCAGACGTAAACAGGCTGGACCACCGCCGTTGGCCATGCTTTCACGCAGGTCAAACACGCGCAGTTCGTCAATCGGGTTATCCGCCTTCACCAGCTCGGTCAGGTAGCGCCATACGCCCTGATGATCCCGGGACTCCTGCGGCAGGACCAGCATCATGCTGCCGTCATCGCGGCTGAGCAGCTGGCTATTGAACAGATACGTTTCAACCGCGTCCTGCACGCTCACCGCCTCCGTTGGCACCTGGACAGGCGTGAAGCCGCGCACGCGCTCATGCAGCGTGGCGAGCAGCTTTTCCTGATGGGCAAACGCCTGCTCGTGGCAGAACAGCACCTGGCGGTTAGAAACGGCAATCACGTCGTTGTGGAACACGCCCTGGTCGATCACATGCGGGTTCTGCTGGGCAAAAATTACCTGGGAAGGATTCACCTGGTTAAGGCGGGCAACCGCCTGGCTGGCCGCCAGCGTCTGACGGGCAGGATAACGGGTTGGCGCGACGTGGCCCCCCTCTTCTCGCCCGTAAATAAACAGCTGCACACCCGGCTCGCCATAATCGCCCCCCAGGCGGTTATGGTTGGCCGCGCCTTCGTCGCCAAACATCGCCACCTGCGGCAGGGCCTGATGCACCGCGAAATGGGCATCCTGGTTGAAAATGGCGCGCAGCACGCGCTCGGTGGTTTCCGCTTCGGTGGCGCGGTGAAACTTGTTATTCAGGTTCGCCACCGTCAGGTGGACTTTGCCATCCAGCGTATCGGCTGACGGCGCGACGGTTGCCGCGTTGGCGACCCACATCGAAGAGGCGGAGCTTGCCGCCGAGAGCAGGTGCGGCGTCTGCGTCCCCGCTTTTTCGACCACCTGCTCATCGGTACCGCTAAAGCCGAGCTGACGCAGCACCGCCACGTTCGGACGCTCCTGCGGCGGGATCACCGCCTGTGGGAAACCGGCATCCGCCAGCGCTTTCATCTTAAGCAGCCCCTGCTTCGCCGCCAGCTTCGGGTTGGAGACCTGAAAGCGGTGCTTCGTGGAGGCTTCATTACCAAAAGAGAGACCGGCGTAGTGGTGCGTCAGCCCCACCAGCCCGTCAAAGTTGACTTCACGCGCTTTCATGACGGTCCCCTCCGGTAAAGTCCAGCCCCGGATTAAGCGTCTCCGGCAGCGTCAGCGCCGGGGTTTCCAGGCTCGCCATCGGCCATGCGCAGTAATCGGCGGCATACCACGCGCTGGCGCGATGGTTCCCCGACGCGCCCACGCCGCCGAACGGCGCGGTGCTCGCGGCCCCGGTCAGCGGTTTATTCCAGTTCACAATCCCGGCGCGCGCTTCCAGCAGCAGTTGGTCAAACTTCTCGCGATGCGGCGAAATCAGCCCGCTCGACAGACCGTAGCGGGTGTTATTGGCCATTGCGATGGCGTCGTCAAAATCGTCATAGCGCCAGACGCACAGCAGCGGGCCAAAGACCTCTTCATCCGGCACGTTGCTCGCGCCGCTCATTTCAACGATGCCCGGCGTCAGCAGCGAGGCACCCGGCTGAACCTGTTTCGGTTCGAGCAGGGTTTTCGCGCCGCGCGTGAGGTGGTCCTGCCAGGCCTTCAGCACGTTCAGCGCGGCCTGCTCGGAAATCAGCCCGCCGATAAACGGCTGCGGATCGGCATCCCACGCGGCTGGCACCAGACGCGCGCTCACCTCAACCAGACGTTTGAGGAACGCATCCCCCTGCGCGCCCCGTTTCACCAGCAGGCGGCGGGCGCAGGTGCAGCGCTGTCCGGCGGTAATAAAGGCGGACTGAATCGTCAGGTGCACCGCGGCGTCGATATCGTCAGGGTCTTCCACAATCAGCGGGTTGTTGCCGCCCATCTCGAGAGCAAGGATTTTTTCCGGCTGCCCCGCCAGCTGGCGATGCAGCTGATAGCCCGTCCCGGCGCTGCCGGTAAACAGCAGGCCGTCGATATCGCTCAGCGCGCTCAGCGCCTGGCCGGTTTCGCGTCCGCCCTGCACCAGGTTCAGCACGCCCGGCGGCAGGCCAGCCTGTTCCCACAGCTTAACCACCGCCTCGCCGGTTAATGGGGTGAGCTCGCTCGGCTTGAAAATCACGGTATTGCCCGCCAGCAGCGCGGGCACAATGTGGCCATTCGGCAGATGCCCCGGGAAGTTGTACGGACCAAACACCGCCAGCACGCCGTGCGGACGGTGGCGCAGCGTGGCCGCGCCGTCCGGCATCTCGGTGTGCTGTTCGCCGGTGCGGGTGTGGTACGCCTTCACCGAAATGGCGACTTTGTTGATCATCGCTGTCACTTCGGTTGCCGCTTCCCAGCGCGGTTTACTGGTTTCAGACGCGATGATGCGCGTCAGTTCGGCCTTATTTGCCTCCAGCAGCCCGGCAAACTTTTCAACAAGCGCCTGGCGCACGTCGAAAGGCTGTTTTGCCCATGCCGGGAACGCGCGGCGAGCGGCATGGCAGGCCTGTTCCACCTGCGCGGCGCTGGCGTCGTTCCCCTTCCAGAGCACCTCTTTTCCTACCGGATTGGTCTTTACGCGCTGTTCGCCTTCGCCCGTGACCCAGTCACCGTTAATCCATAATGTCATACTGTTTTCTCCTCAGGGCAGAGACGCACCAGGCGAACCTTATCGCCGGCGTTACATTTCAGGGCATCCAGTTCTGCAGCCGTCAGCACCAGACGTTCACATTTCGGGTTGGTCCGCACCAGCATCGCACGGAAGTTGGCGTAATTTTCGTTCGCCACCAGGCATGCCGGCCAGTCGCCCGGCGCGGGTTGGCCTTCAGAGACCTCAACCAGCCGGCTTTTACGGATAGCGCGCACGCGGTCGATATCGCACTCAAGCGTGGGCCCGCCGTCAAAGATGTCGACATAGTTGCGGTAGCGGAACCCTTCTTTCTCCAGCACCGCGCGGGCAGGCGCGGTTTGCGGATGCACTTCACCGATCACCGCCTGCGCTTCCGGGCTGAGGAAATGGGTATAGATAGGATGCTTCGGCATCAGTTCGGCAATAAAGGCTTTCTGACCCGTGCCGCAGAGATAGTCCGCCCGGCTAAACTCCATCGAGAAGAAGCGCTCGCCCAGGCTCTCCCAGAACGGTGAATAGCCGGTGTCGTCGATCACGCCGCGCATCTCCGCAACCACCTTTTCGTTAAAGCGATCGCGGAAGGCGGCCATAAACATAAAGCGCGATTTGGAAAGCAGGTAGCCGTTGCCCTCCTTGCGCCACGCCGGGTCGAGGAACAGCGTGCAAAGCTCGCTGGCGCCCGTGTGGTCGTTGCAGAGGAACAGCGTCGGCAGCGCGTTATAGACGTTCAGCTCTTTCGAGGCATGAACCATGGTGCCGACGCGGTAGTTGTACCACGGGTCGTTAAGCCCGACGGCCACTTCAATGGCGCAGATCCCGGCCACGGTCCCCGTGTCGGTGTCTTCCAGCACGAACACATACCCCTGTTCGCTTTTTGGCAACGTCCCCTGCCAGGTTTGAAGGGCGCGCTCAATGCGCGCCGACAGCGTTTTTTCATCGGCAGGAAGCGAGGTCAGCCCGCCTCCCGTCTTACCGGCAAGCTGCATGAGCCCGGCGAGATCGCCGCGCTCAACGGGACGGATGACCATCATGATGACACCCCGGATTTCACCTTTTCACACGCCAGCGCAAAGCGGTCCAGACCGGTTTGCACCTCTTCCTCGCTGACAATCAGCGCGGGAGCAAAACGCACGACGTTGGCACCGGCAATCAGCACCATCACGCCCACTTTTGCCGCTTCCTGTGAAATAAGTTTAGCTTTTCCGGCAAACTCAGCGGTGAGCTCGCAGCCGATTAACAGCCCCAGGCCACGAATTTCTTTAAACAGGCCAACCTTGCCGTTGATGGCATTCAGGCGCTCAACAAACCAGTCGTGGCGCTGCTTAACGCCCTTCAGCACCTCAGGGGTATTAATGATTTCGAGCACCTGTCCGGCAACGGCGGTGGCCAGCGGGTTGCCGCCGTAGGTGGTGCCGTGGGTACCGACGGTCATCACGCTGGCGAATTTCTCGGTGGTCAGCGTCGCGCCAATCGGGAAGCCGCCGCCCAGCGCTTTGGCGGTCGACAGCACGTCCGGCGTGACGCCGTAGTGCATATAGGCATACAGCTCGCCGGTGCGGCCCACGCCGGTCTGCACTTCGTCGAAAATCAGCACCGCGTTATGACGATCGCACAGCTCGCGCAGCCCCTGCAGGAATTCTTTTTTCGCCGGAAGCACGCCGCCCTCGCCCTGCATCGGCTCGACGATCACCGCGCAGGTGGTGTCGTTAATCAGCTCGCTGGCAGACTGCAGATCGTTATAAATACCGTGACGGATATCCGGCGGCAGCGGTGCGAAATCCTGCGAGTAGGAAGGCTGGCCACCCGCGCTGACGGTAAAGAGCGTGCGTCCGTGGAAGGCATTTTTAAACGCCACGATACCGCTCTTGTGGGTACCAAACTTATCGTGCGCATATTTGCGCGCCAGCTTCAGCGCCGCTTCGTTGGCTTCCGCCCCCGAGTTACAGAAAAAGACTTTTTCGGCAAACGTCGCGTCGATCAGTTTTTTGGCCAGGCGCAGCGCAGGCTCGTTGGTAAAGCCGTTGCCGGTATGCCAGAACTTCGCTGCCTGGTCATTGAGCGCCTGACGCAGCGCCGGGTGGGCATGCCCCAGCGCGTTCACCGCAATCCCACCGGCAAAGTCGATATACTCTTTACCCTGCTGATCCCACAGGCGCGAGCCTTCCCCACGAACCGGAATAAAAGCCGCCGGAGCGTAAACCGGCATCATCCATTCATCGAAATTTTCACGCGTAATTGACAGAGACATAGCGACCTCATCCGGTAAATAAAAGGTTATTTGAATGTTAAATAATTGAGTGTTTGCACTGTGAATGTAGATTGCAGCCTTCGTGCCAGCCAGCGATAAAAATGCATAAACGGGTTGAGAGAACAGAATATCAATAAGTTACAACATGGAGTTATTCACTGTTAGTGCATAAAAAGTGAATATTTTTACGATAAGCGGCGCTTTGCCGCATGAAAATCAGAAAGAGTATGCACAGGCCAAATATAATTCTGGAATTGTGATCGCTCGCGAAATTTATCGGCCATTTACGCCCTCTTTGGGGGCGAAGCGCGTCAGAATGGTGCAAATATTGCACCACCGGCATTATCTGTTGCAGTTATTGGTCGAAGCCGGTAACAGTTGACGCAAATTCTGCTACCATCCTTGCACTATTCACCTTGCACTGGCAGCGACTATGAAATTTGTCTCTTTTAATATCAACGGCCTGCGTGCCCGCCCTCATCAGCTTGAAGCTATCGTTGAGCAACATCAGCCAGATGTGATCGGCCTGCAGGAGACAAAGGTTCACGACGACATGTTCCCCCTCGAAGAGGTGGCGAAACTCGGCTACAACGTCTTTTATCACGGCCAGAAAGGTCACTATGGCGTCGCGCTGCTCACCAAAGCGCCGCCGGTTTCCGTGCGTCGCGGCTTCCCGGGCGACGGTGAAGAAGCGCAGCGTCGCATTATCATGGCGGAAGTCCCTTCTGCGATCGGCAATATCACGGTCATCAACGGCTATTTCCCGCAGGGTGAGAGCCGTGACCATGAGACCAAATTCCCGGCTAAAGCGAAGTTTTATCAGGATCTGCAGGACTACCTGACCACCGAACTCAAAAAAGAGAATCCGGTGCTGATCATGGGCGACATGAATATCAGCCCGACGGATCTCGATATCGGTATTGGCGAAGAGAACCGCAAACGCTGGCTGCGCACCGGCAAATGCTCCTTCCTGCCGGAAGAGCGTGAGTGGATGGAGCGCCTGCTGGGCTGGGGACTGGTGGATACCTTCCGCAATGCCAACCCGGAAACGCAGGATCGCTTCTCCTGGTTTGACTATCGCTCTAAAGGCTTTGACGACAACCGCGGCCTGCGTATCGATCTTCTGCTGGCCAGTACACCGCTGGCCGAGCGCTGCATCGAAACCGGGATCGACTACGACATCCGCAGCATGGAAAAACCGTCTGACCACGCGCCAGTGTGGGCTAAATTCAAGCTGTAATGACGCGTGAACATTCCAAAAACACTCTTCTTGTGCGCCCTTCTGGGCGCATTATTTATGTTGACGTTTGTCATGCTTCCCCCGGGAACCCTCTCCCTGGAAGGGATTAAAACGCACCATCAGGCGTTACTCGCCTATGTCGACCACGCGCCGCTGCGCAGCGCGCTGATCTTTTTTGCGGTCTATGTGGCGGTCTCCGCCCTCTCGATACCCGGCGCGGCGATCCTGACCCTGCTGGGCGGGACGTTGTTTAGCCTGTGGGAAGGCACCGTGCTGGTCTCGTTTGCCTCCACGCTTGGGGCCACGCTGGCGATGCTCGCCAGCCGCTATCTTTTGCGCGACTGGGTGCAACGGCGGTTTGCCCGACAGATGGGTACGGTGAATACCGGCATGGCGCGCGACGGCGCGAACTTTCTTTTTGCCCTGCGCCTGATGCCGCTGTTCCCGTTTTTTCTGGTGAATTTGCTGATGGGGCTGACCCGCATGGGAGTATTTCGCTACTGGTGGGTGAGCCAGCTCGCCATGCTGCCCGCCACGATTATCTTTCTGAACGCCGGGCGCGAGCTGGGAAAAGTGACCTCGTTGCGCGATATTTTGTCGCCGGGCATGGTATTCGCCTTTACACTACTGGGGGTATTGCCGCTGGTCACCCGCCGGCTGTTTTCCCGTTTTCTCCCGTCTGCTAAAAAGTGAGGCATTATGCGCCGTGTGCGTTTTTGCACGTTTCTGACCGGTCTGCTGCTGGCAGCCCCCCTATTTGCCGCCGACGGCTGGCAGGCCATTCAGCAACACGCTAAAGGCCAGACCGTCTGGTTTAACGCCTGGGGCGGCGATCCGGCGGTCAACCGCTATCTGGAGTGGGTCAGCGGTGAGATGCAAACGCACTATGCCATTACCCTTAAAATTGTCCCGCTGGCGGATGCCGCCGACGCGGTAAAACGTATTCAGACCGAAGCCGCCGCGGGGCGTAAGACCAACGGCTCCGTCGACCTGCTGTGGGTTAACGGCGAGAACTTCCGCACGCTGAAAGAGGCAAACCTGCTGGAGACCGGATGGGCGCAGACGTTGCCCAACTGGCGCTATGTTGATACCCGCAAACCGGTTACGGAGGATTTTGCTATCCCCACAGACGGCGCGGAATCGCCGTGGGGCGGCGCGCAGCTGACCTTTATCGCCCGCAAAGCCAGCATGCCGACGCCGCCTGTGGATCCTCAGGCACTGCTGGCGTACGCGCAGCAGCATCCCGGCAAGATCAGCTATCCTCGCCCGCCCGATTTTACCGGCACGGCATTTCTTGAGCAGCTGCTGATGACGCTAACCGCTCACCCGGAGGCGCTGCAAAAGGCCCCCGATAGCACCTTTGCCGAGGTCACGGCCCCGCTCTGGGATTATCTGGACACGCTCCACCCGCTGCTGTGGCGCGAAGGGAAAGATTTTCCCCCTTCTCCTGCACGGATGGATGCCCTGCTTGCCAGCGGCAGCCTGAATCTGTCGCTGACCTTTAACCCGGCCCATGCGCAGCAGAAAGTGGCGAGCGGCGAACTGCCCGCCGACGGCTATAGCTTTGGTTTTCAGGGCGGGATGCTCGGCAACGTCCATTTTGTGGCGATTCCGGCCAACGCCAGCGCGAGCGCGGGGGCGAAAATGGTCGCCAATTTCCTGCTGTCGCCGCAGGCGCAGATCCGTAAAGCTGACCCGGCCATCTGGGGCGATCCGAGCGTGCTGGATGCGAAAACGCTGCCCGAAGAAGAAGCCAGACAGCTGCTGGCCCACACGACTCAGGGGCTGCCGGAGGTGCTTGCCGAGCCGCAGTCCGCCTGGGTGAACGCGCTGGAGCAGGAATGGCTGCGTCGTTACGGCACCCGCTGAGCGGGCTCGTCCGGCTGGCGATGGCGGTGATTTATCTGCCGATCCTGCCCGCCGGCGCCATGCTGCTTGCCCCGGCGTTTTCGCTGACAAACTGGCAGCAGCTGCTGAACGATCCGCAGCTCCCGCAGGCGGCCGTCGCCACGCTGGTCTCAACGCTCATCGCCACGCTGGGGGCGTTGTTCATTGCCCTTCTCCTCGTCAGCCTTCTCTGGCCCGGAAAACGCTGGCGACGTCTCACAACCCGTCTGCCGTGGCTGCTGGCGATACCCCATGTGGCGTTCGCCACCGGCGCGCTACTGCTGTTTGCCGAGGGCGGACTGTTTTATCAGGTCTGCACCGTCTGTTCGCCGCCGTTTGACCGCTACGGCGCCGGGCTGGGGCTGACGCTCGCGGTCAAAGAGAGCGCGTTTGTCCTGTGGGCCATTTATGCCGTACTGCCGGAAAAACGGCTCGCGCAGCAGAAGATCGTCCTGCAGACGCTCGGCTACGGGCGATTTCAGACGCTGAGCTGGCTGATTCTGCCAGCTATCGCGCCCGTCCTCGGGGCAGTCATGCTGGCGGTGCTGGCATGGTCGCTGTCGGTCGTGGACGTGGCGATCGTTCTCGGGCCCGGCAACCCGCCTACCCTGGCCGTGCTGGCCTGGCAGTGGTTAAGCCAGGGCGACGCGCAGCAGCAGGCAAAAGGGACGCTGCTGTGCCTGCTTCTCCTTCTGCTGCTGGCCGCGCTTGCCGCTCTGGGATACGGACTCTGGAAGGCATGGGTTCGCACACTAGCGGACCTCACCGGAACGCGTCCCCGGTCGCAGCGCGTCCTGCCTGAGCGGGCACTGAGCGGGTTTCTGCCCGCCTGCGGCGTCCTGTGCGCCGCGGTACTGCTGATGCTGGCGCAACGGGATGACGTTGGCCCGGTGGGAACCAGCCTGTCATTCGGTCTGCTTTCAGCCCTGATTGCCCTGGTCGTCGGGTTACTCTGGCTGGAGTGGGGCCCGCAGCGCGGCACGCTGTGGGTATGGTTACCGCTCGCCCTTCCGGCCCTCCCGCTCGTCACCGGCCAGTATGCCATTGCGTTGCACCTGGGCATCGACGGGCACTACGCCGCCGTGCTCTGGAGCCACCTTCTGTGGGTATTGCCGTGGATGCTGCTGGTGCTGCAACCCGCCTGGCGCCGGATCGATCCCCGGCTTATCCTCACCGCCAGAACGCTCGGCTGGCGGCGGACAAAAATCTTTTTACTGTTGAAATGCCCGCTGCTGGTGCGCCCTGCGCTACTGGCCTTTGCCACCGGCTTTTCCGTCAGCATGGCGCAATACATGCCGACGCTGTGGCTGGGCGCGGGGCGTTTCGCCACGCTGACCACCGAAACCGTCGCGCTCAGCAGCGGGGGCAGCATCCCGATTCTCGCTAGCCGGGCGCTGGGATTACTGCTGGTCACGGGCACGGTATTTGGTCTTGCCGCCCTGCTATCCCGGCTCGTGGGCCGCTACCGACAAGGGTTACGTTAATGCTGAAGGTAAAAAATCTCACCATCGAACCGCTTTTCCGCGAGGTCAGTTTTTGCGTGCCCCGCGGGGAGATCGTCACTCTGATGGGGCCGTCCGGCAGCGGAAAGTCGACCCTTTTTGCATGGATGGTCGGCGCGCTGTCAGACGATTTCCAGGCGCGGGGCGAACTGTGGCTCGACGCGCGTCGCTGCGACGCGCTTCCCGTGGAGTCCCGCGGGCTGGGTATTCTCTTTCAGGACGCGCTGCTGTTCGACCAGTTCAGCGTCGGGCAGAATTTGCTGCTGGCGCTGCCCGAGCGCATCACCGGACGCGCGCGGTGGGAGGCGGTCGCGCAGGCGCTGGATTCCGCCGGGCTGAGCGGCCATTACGCCAGCGATCCAGCCACCCTTTCCGGCGGGGAGCGCGCCCGGGTCAGCCTGCTGCGGGCCCTGCTCGCGGAGCCGCAGGCGCTGCTGCTGGATGAACCGTTCAGCCGCCTCGATAAAGCGTTACGGGCCACGTTTCGGGCATGGGTATTTGACGCCGTCCGCGCGCGCAATATTCCGGCGGTGCTGGTCACGCACGATAAGGACGATATTCCACCCGGCGGCGAGCTGATTGAGATTTCTCGCTGGCAATAATGTGCTAACGCAATGTTTTCCGATTCGGGAGAGACGACAATGCCCCCCTCTTTTACTGACGTCAGGTTATTCGATGAAACGTGTTTCTCAACTGACCGCGCTGGCCCTGCTCTGCGGCCTCGCTTCATTTTCCTCGCTGGCGGCTGATATGCCCAACGCCATCACGCTGTCTCAGCTTCAGGCACAGCACGGCACGCCTGTCGACACCCGCGCCAGCGCCTTCTATAACGGCTGGCCGCAGACGCTTAGCGGCCCCTCCGGGCATGAACCCGCCGCGCTCAACCTTGCTGCCGCCTGGCTCAGCGCCATGAGCGACGAGCAGATTGCGCTGTGGGCAAAACAGCATCAGCTTACCCCTGCGACGACCATCGCCCTGTACGGCGACGAGAACGATAACCAGGCGGTGAAAGCCCGCCTGGAGAAAGCCGGGTACCGCCACGTTTCGCTGCTCAGCGATGCTCTGCAGACGCCCGAGCGCCTTCAGCGCCTGCCTCACTTTGAACAGCTGGTTTACCCGCAGTGGATCCACCGGCTCCAGCAGGGTAAACCCGTGGCTGCCGCACCGGCGGGCGACTGGAAAGTGATTGAGGCCGCCTGGGGTGCACCGAAGTTTTACCTGCTGAACCACATTCCCGGCGCGGGCTATATCGACACCAACGAGGTGGAAAGCGAACCGCTGTGGAATAAAGTCTCCGACGACAAGCTGAGAGCGATGCTGGCGAAGCACGGGATCCGTCACGATACCACCGTCATCTTATATGGCCGCGACGTCTACGCCGCCGCGCGCGTGGCGCAGATTATGCTGTATGCGGGCGTGAAGGATGTGCGTATTCTCGACGGCGGCTGGAAGGCGTGGTCAGATGCAGGCCTGCCGGTTGAGCGCGGTACGCCCGGTAAAGTGACGCCCGCCCCCGATTTCGGCGCGCCGATCCCCGGTCAGCCGCAGCTGATGGTGGATATGGAACAGGCGCGCGGCATGCTGCACCGTCAGGATGCCTCTCTGGTCAGCATACGCTCGTGGCCGGAGTTCATCGGCGAAACCAGCGGCTACAGCTACATCAAGCCAAAAGGTGAAATTGCCGGTGCCCGCTGGGGTCACGCGGGCAGCGATGCCACCCACATGGAGGATTTCCATAACCCGGATGGCACCATGCGCAACGCTGACGACATCGCCGCCCAGTGGAAGCGCTGGAATATTCTGCCGGAACAGCACGTCGCGTTTTACTGCGGCACCGGCTGGCGGGCGTCTGAAACCTTTATGTACGCCCGGGCGATGGGCTGGAAGAATATCGCCGTCTATGACGGCGGCTGGTACGAATGGAGCAGTCATCCGCAGAACCCGGTGACGACCGGTGAGCGCGGGCCTGAAAGTGCGCGCTAAGGGTTAAGTGACTTCAGCGTCACGTAGCCGCTCCAGATGCGCGTTGTGGTGGTCAGCCAGCACAGCGCGCCGAATACCCACGCGAAGAGCGTAAAGTGCGCAGGAAAAAGGCAGCACAGCACAAACAGCACGATGGTCTCCGTCCCTTCCGTTAACCCGCCGATGTAATAAAACGACTTGTGCGCATAGCCGGGGTTGTCGATGTCGTGCTTCGCGGCCAGGGCCGCGAACGCCAGAAAACTGCTGCCGGTCCCGATAAACGCGAACAGCAGCCAGGCGGCCGCCAGCGCATTTTCCGCCGGTGCTGCCAGCGCAAAGCCAAACGGCACCAGGGCGTAGAACAGAAAGTCGAGCGCGATATCGAGAAATCCCCCCGCATCGGTCAGGCCTCTGCGGCGCGCCAGCGCCCCGTCCAGACCGTCCAGCAGGCGGTTAAGCACGATGGCGACCAGCGCCGCCGGATACCAGCCGAGGGCCAGAAACGGCAGCGCCAGCACGCCGATGGCAAACCCTGTCAGGGTCAATCCGTCTGGCGTGATGCCCGGCCTGTCCAGCACGGAGACCAGACGATTCAGAGCCGGTTTTATCCGCGGGTGAAAATGGCGATCAAGCATGGGGCGTCTCGTTAAAGGTGGCGCATAGCCCCTGCGCCGGAATATCCAGCGCGGCGTTAAAGCGGGCAGAGAGATTCTGAAAGGCAATGAGCGCCGTCATCTCGGTGATGGCGTCATCCGTAAAGTGGCGCTTCAGCGCCGTTCTGATGGCCTCATCCGCCCGGGGCGGCGTGGCGGTCACCGCCTCGGCGTAGGCCAGCGCCGCGCGCTCCTGCTCCGTGAACAAGGCGGATGCCTGCCAGTCGCTCACGGCCTGCACCTTTTCCAGCGCACCGCAGCGCTCGGCCAGCCGCAGGCTGTTGGCATCAATACAGAAAGCGCAGTGGCAGAGCTGGGACACCCGCGTCATGAGCAGCGAACGCAGCACGGGTGACAGGCGCGCGCGACGACGCTCCAGAAAACCGACGAACAGCGCCACCAGCCAGAACAGACGCGGCATGCGCCCCCACCAGCGCGTGGGATTCAGCACGGCGCCAAAATGCTTTTTCTGCATCACGGCAATGGGTTTAAGGCTGGCGGGAAGGGATTCGATAGGGGCAACCCAGGCGGTAGTCTCTTTCACCTGATTCTCCTGATAGCTGGACTCTGAGAAAGGGCACGATAATATGTCTTTTTTCGCTATCAATTATTGACGACCATGCTGAAAACACTCGATGTCGTTGCCGCCATCATCGAAAAAGACGACAAAATTTTACTGGCGCAGCGCCCTGCCCACGCCGACCAGCCTGGCATGTGGGAATTTGCTGGCGGCAAAGTCGAGGCAGGTGAAACCCAGCCCGAGGCGCTTATCCGCGAGCTGCGTGAAGAGTTAGGTATTGAAGCGCGGCCTACGCAATACGTGGCAAGCCACCAGCGCGAAGTCTCGCAGCGCTTAATCAACCTGCACGCCTGGCACGTTCCTGCGTTTAGCGGTGCGCTCACGGCGCACTACCACAGCGCGCTGGCGTGGTGTACGCCTGAAGAGGCGTTTGGCTATACCTTAGCCCCCGCGGATATTCCCCTGCTGGAGGCGTTTATTGTTTTACGCGACGCCAGACCAGCGGGTTCGTGCTGATGGCGCGCTCGTCGCGCTGGCACTGCAACAGCACGCCCTCCGCCTTCACGACGGCCCCTTCCGAGTAGTTTTGATTCTGATAGATGCAGCACTGATTACAGGGTTGCACCGTTTGATTCTGGCCGCTGGAGGTAAACACTTCCGGCGGCACATTCACTTCCACATCCGGGCGAATGCGTTCAGCCTGCGCGCCTGCGGTAAAAATCGCACATAATGCGGTAAGTACATAACGGTTCATAGACACATCTTCCTGTTGTTCCCTTGATAATGACTATAACGGTAAACCCGCGCGGAACCTTTAATTTATCTCGTCATCGCTTTTGGTTATGACGCAGCACCTGTCATTAATTTCCCTTTCGTCCTGAATTTCTGCTTGCCACACAAAGCGGTACGGGTGGTATAGTCAAAAAAACAACACAAAACGCATAAGTCATATACAAACATTATTATAAGAGGTTCTTATATCTATGGATCAGACACGCTCTCTGGAAAGTTTCCTTGCCCATGTTCAGCAGCGCGACCCGCACCAAAGCGAGTTCGCCCAGGCCGTGCGCGAAGTGATGACCACCCTGTGGCCCTTCCTTGAACAAAACCCGCGCTATCGCCAGATGTCTTTGCTTGAACGCCTTGTCGAGCCAGAGCGCGTGATCCAGTTCCGCGTGACGTGGGTGGACGATCGCAATCAGGTGCAGGTTAACCGCGCGTGGCGCGTCCAGTTTAACTCGGCCATCGGCCCGTTTAAGGGCGGCATGCGTTTCCATCCGTCCGTGAACCTGTCGATTCTGAAATTCCTCGGCTTCGAGCAGACCTTTAAAAACGCGCTGACCACGCTGCCCATGGGCGGCGGAAAAGGCGGCAGCGATTTCGACCCGAAAGGCAAAAGCGAAGGTGAAGTGATGCGTTTCTGCCAGGCGCTGATGACCGAACTCTACCGTCACCTCGGCCCGGACACCGACGTGCCTGCCGGTGATATCGGCGTGGGCGGACGTGAAGTGGGCTTTATGGCCGGGATGATGAAAAAGCTTTCCAACAACAGCGCCTGCGTCTTTACCGGCAAAGGGCTGTCGTTTGGCGGGAGCCTGATCCGCCCGGAAGCGACCGGGTACGGCCTGGTTTACTTCACAGAGGCCATGCTCAAGCGTCACGGCTTAGGCTTCGAAGGCATGCGCGTAGCCGTTTCCGGCTCCGGTAACGTGGCGCAGTACGCGATTGAGAAAGCGATGCAGTTTGGCGCTCGCGTGGTGACCGCCTCTGACTCCAGCGGAACGGTGGTGGATGAAGCGGGCTTCACGGCAGAGAAGCTGACGCGCCTGTGTGAAATCAAAGCCAGCCGCGATGGACGCGTAGCGGATTACGCCCGGGAGTTTGGCCTGACCTACCTCGAAGGTAAACAGCCGTGGGGCGTGCCGGTGGATATCGCCCTGCCGTGCGCCACGCAGAACGAGCTGGATGCTGAAGCCGCGCGCACGTTGATTAGCAACGGCGTAAAAGCGGTCGCCGAAGGGGCAAACATGCCGACCACGATCGACGCGACGGACCTGTTCCTGGAGGCAGGCGTGCTGTTTGCACCGGGCAAGGCCGCCAACGCGGGCGGCGTGGCAACCTCCGGCCTCGAGATGGCGCAAAACGCCGCGCGTCTCTGCTGGAAGGCAGAGAAAGTGGATGCGCGCCTGCACCATATCATGCTGGATATTCACCACGCCTGCGTGGAGTACGGCGGTGAAGCATCGCAAACCAATTACGTGCGCGGGGCGAATATCGCCGGGTTCGTGAAGGTGGCGGATGCGATGATTGGGCAGGGTGTGATTTAAGTTTTCGCGGCGTTCTCGCCCTGTAGGCCCGGTAAGGCGTAGCCGCCACCGGGCTTTTTTCAGGCCGCAGAGCTGTCTATCGCCGGGTGGCGGCTTCGCCTGACCCGGCCTACGGGTTAAGAGGCGGCCGCGCTCTTTTTCTTTTTAAACGGTTTCTTCGCGCCACCACCGGGTGCAACCATCCCTCTGAACGTTTTCACGGGCGTGCTGCGCGCCTGATCGATCAGCTGGTAAAGCGTCCCCACCAGCGGCTGCATAAAGTCCTGATAGCGGCACTGCTTCTCGCTGATCTGCGTCAGCACCGACTCCCAGTGCGCGGTCATGTCCGGCCTGGCGGCCAGCTCAGGCAGGGAATGAATCAGCGCGCGGCCCGGCTCGGTCGAATGGATATAGCGCCCTTTTTTCTCAAGAAAACCGCGCTTAAAGAGCAGCTCGATGATCCCCGCGCGGGTTGCCTCCGTGCCCAGACCGTCGGTGGCGCGCAGGATTTTCTTCAGATCTTTATCCTGCACGAACCGGGCGATCCCGGTCATAGCCGACAGCAGCGTCGCATCGGTAAAATGGCGCGGCGGCTGGGTCTGGCGTTCCACCACTTCCCCTTTCTCGCACAGCAGTTCGTCGTCTTTAGCCACCACGGGCAGCGGCGTACCGTCGTTCTCTTCGTCACGCTCTTTGTTGCCGAGCAGCGTGCGCCAGCCTGCTTCCGCGAGGAAACGGGCTTTGGCGATAAACTTCCCTTTTGCGATTTCCAGCTCGATCACGCATTTGCGGAACACCGCGTCCGGGCAGAACTGCATCAGGTACTGACGAGCGATCAGGTTGTAGACCTTCGCTTCGTTATCCGTCAGGTTGACGCTGCTGGCGCGCGCCGTCGGGATAATCGCGTGGTGGGCGTCCACCTTTTTGTCGTCCCAGCAGCGGTTATGGGTATCTGGGTTCACCACCGGCTGCGGCAGCAGATCCGGCGCGTGCACGCTAATGGCGTTCATCACCGAATGACGACCGGCAAAATGCTCTTCCGGCAGGTAGCGGCTATCCGAACGCGGATAGGTGATCAGCTTATGGGTTTCATAGAGCTTCTGGCAGATATCCAGCACGTTCTGCGCGCTGAGGCCAAAGCGCTTTGCGGCCTCGATCTGCAGGGCCGACAGCGAGAACGGCAGCGGCGCGGGTTCTGATTCCCGTTTATCGTTATAGCTGGTGACGATAGCGGGCTGTCCGGTAATGCGGTTAACCACATGATCCGCCAGCGGACGGTGCAGCAAACGTCCCTCTTCATCCTGATATGACTCGCAGGCATCGCTCGGCTGCCAGACGGCGGTAAAGCGTTCGTCTTTAGGCGTGACGATATGCGCTTTCACTTCAAAGAAATCTTTGGCGACGAAGTTCTCAATCTCTTCATCACGACGCACGACCAGCCCCAGCACCGGCGTCTGCACGCGCCCCACCGAGAGCACGCCCTGATAGCCCGCGTTGCGCCCGAGGATGGTGTAGGCGCGGGTCATGTTGATGCCGTACAGCCAGTCGGCGCGCGCGCGGGCCAGCGCCGAGACGCACAGCGGAATAAATTCGCTGTTGGCGCGCAGGCGCGAGATCGCACGCTCCACCGCCTGCGGGTTGAGGTCGTTGATCAGACAGCGCTGCACCTGCTGGCGCTTTTCCGGCGCCAGCTCCAGATAGTCCAGCACCTCATCCACCAGCAGCTGTCCTTCCCTGTCCGGGTCACCCGCGTGCACGATTTCATCGGCTTCATGCAGGAAGCGCTTGATCACGTTGAGCTGTTTGGTCACCGAAGGTCGGGGCTGCAGGCGCCATTTTTCCGGCACGATGGGCAGATCGTTTAAATTCCAGCGGGCGTAGCGGCTGTCATAGACATCCGGCTGCGCCTGCTCAAGCAGGTGACCGATACACCAGGTGACCACCTGCCCGTTACCGCATTCGATAAAGCCGTCGCCTTTGCGATGCGGCTTAGGCAGCACATCGGCAATGGCACGGGCCAGGCTCGGCTTTTCGGCAATAAACAACCGCATCGAATTAACGGATCTCAATCATCGGTCGGCCACCGCGCGCGGTCACCAGCTCGCCGATCGCCGTCAGGGTAATGCCGAACTCGGCGGCCGTTGCCTGAACCTCGGCTTCGGATTCTGGCGTGACCGCCAGCAGCAGGCCGCCGGAGGTTTGCGGATCGCACAGCAGGTTGCGCCATTCTTCTGGCATTTCGCCCATCAGGTGACCATAGCTGGCGAAGTTGCGCTGGGTACCGCCCGGGACCGCGCCCTGAGCAATATACTCTTCCACGCCCGGTAGCTTCGGCACGTCCTGATACCAGACCTGCGCCTGCACGCCCGCGCCCTGACACACTTCGGAGAGGTGCCCCAGCAGACCAAAACCGGTCACGTCGGTCATCGCCTTCACGCCGTCGATATTGGCGAACGCCGCACCCGCGAGGTTCATCTGGCACATGACTTCGGTTGCCAGCCCTTTGTGCTCCGGTTTGAGCAGGGATTTTTTCTCGGCGGTGGTCAGCACGCCAATGCCCAACGGCTTGGTGAGGAACAGCTTGCAGCCCGCCTGCGCGGTACTGTTGCGCTTCACGCGCTCGGTCGGGACCACGCCGGTCACGGCCAGGCCGAAGATAGGCTCCGGCGCATCGATAGAGTGACCACCGGCCAGCGCAATCCCCGCCTGCTGGCAGGCGAAACGGCCGCCATCAATCACTTCACGGGCTACTTCCGGCGGGATGGTGTTGATCGGCCAGCCCAGAATAGCGATCGCCATAATCGGTTTGCCGCCCATGGCGAAGATATCGCTGATGGCGTTAGTGGCCGCAATACGCCCGAAATCGAACGGGTTGTCGACAATCGGCATAAAGAAGTCGGTGGTGCTGATAATGCTGGTGCCGTTACCCAGGTCATAAACCGCTGCATCGTCACGCGTTTCGTTGCCGACAAGCAGGTTCGGGTCGACAAACTTCGCCTGTTCGCTGTGCAGGATGGTCTCCAGCACTTTAGGGGAAATTTTACAACCGCAACCGGCTCCGTGGCTGTACTGCGTTAAACGAATGGTTTGCTCGCTCATGGACGTCTCCTGTCATCTCAATCGCGCTATGGTAGCGCTCATTCCATAAAGAGGTAAGTATGACTGTCTGAATTCTGCGGCAGATGCTCAGAATCCAGACAGTTTAGCGCGCGCTATCAGAAACGGCTGACGAAAGGCGTGGTGTCCGGCACGCTGATGGTGCTGGAGGCTTTAAGCTGCGGAGTACCGAGATAGAGGA
Organism: Enterobacter sp. 5-4; assembly: GCF_000612205.1. NCBI lineage: Bacteria > Pseudomonadati > Pseudomonadota > Gammaproteobacteria > Enterobacterales > Enterobacteriaceae > Enterobacter > Enterobacter sp. 5-4. The sequence goes on from NZ_JFHW01000009.1 coordinate 278,071, forward strand.
AACCGACAATTTTGTCATGCTCACCGCAGGCAAAACCGTCCCGGACCGCCGGGCTTTCGGTCAGCGCACCGGTGCGCCAGATACCGTTAAAGCCTTGCGCGACGGCGGCCATCTGCATCGCCATCACCGCACAGCCCGCAGACATTTCCTGTTCCCAGACCGGGACTTTATGATCCGCCTGGCATTTTGCCACGACAGCGATGATCATCGGGGCGCGGAATGGGGCATTACGCGCCTTCTCGATTCCTTTCTCATCCTGCCCTGCGGCCACCGCCCCCTGCTCGAGCAGTTTACTGAAACGATCGCGGCCTTCGCCTTCAATCACAAAGAAGTGCCACGGCTGCAGCGTGCCATGATCGGGGGCACGCATGCCGGCACGCAGAATGTTCTCCAGCTGCTCGCCTGCCGGGGCAGGTTCGGCCAGACGGGAAGCGCTACGGCGGTTAACAAGCAGTTCGAGTGCGTCCATTGGTTAACTCCTTTCTTGAAATTTACTCACAAAATTAACACGACGGCAGATTTTGTTACAGCCTGGCAGGCGATTCCTGCTGACAAGTGGCGGTTGGGTCATTACGATAACCCAACATTACCGTCCAGTGGCGACGGAAACAGTCATTTTCTGGTTAGGGAGAATACATGCGAACCCTTTGGCGAATTATTGCCGGTTTCTTTAAATGGACGTGGCGACTGCTCAACTTCGTCCGCAACCTGGTGATGAATATCTTCTTCATCCTGCTGGTTCTGGTTTGCGCGGGCATCTGGATGCACATCAGCAACGCAAATCAGGCGCAGCATTCGACTCGCGGGGCCCTGTTACTCGATATCACCGGCGTCATCGTTGATAAACCGTCAGCCAGCAACCGTCTGGGTGTGATCAGCCGTCAGCTGTTTGGCGCCACGTCCGACCGCCTGCAGGAAAACTCCCTGTTCGATATCGTCGATGCCATCCGTCAGGCCAAAGATGACCGCAACATCACCGGCATCGTGCTGGATCTGAAAGATTTTGCCGGCGGCGATCAGCCGTCTATGCAGTACATCGGTAAAGCGCTGCGCGAATTCCGCGACAGCGGCAAGCCGGTCATTGCCGTGGGCGACAGCTACAGCCAGGGGCAATATTATCTGGCGAGCTTCGCCAATAAAATCTGGCTCTCCCCGCAGGGTACGGTCGATCTGCACGGCTTTGCCACCAACGGCCTGTACTATAAATCGCTGCTCGATAAGCTGAAGGTCACCACCCACGTCTTCCGCGTCGGTACGTACAAATCCGCCGTGGAGCCGTTTATCCGCGACGATATGTCCCCTGCCGCCCGCGAAGCGGACAGCCGCTGGATTGGCGAGCTGTGGCAGAACTATCTCGGCACCGTTGCCGCTAACCGTCAGATTACGCCTGAGCAGGTGTTCCCTGGCGCGCAGGGCGTGCTGGAAGGCCTGCGTAAGGTTGACGGCGATACCGCGAAATACGCGCTCGATAACAAACTGGTTGATGCCCTGGGCACCAGCGCCGAGATTGAAAAATCCCTGAGCAAACAGTTTGGCTGGAGCAAAGAGGACAAAAATTACAGCGCCATCAGCATGTATGATTACTCGACGAAGAAACCGGATGAGAACGGGGACAGCGTCGCGGTGGTCTTTGCTAACGGTGCGATCATGGACGGTCAGGAGACTCCGGGGAACGTGGGCGGCGACACCACCGCGTCACAAATCCGCGATGCGCGCCTCGATCCGAAAGTGAAGGCGATTGTCCTGCGGGTCAACAGCCCTGGCGGTAGCGTCAGCGCCTCCGAAGTGATCCGCGCTGAACTGGCCGCGGCCCGCGCCGCCGGTAAGCCGGTCGTCGTCTCAATGGGCGGAATGGCCGCCTCCGGGGGTTACTGGATCTCAACGCCAGCCAACTACATCGTGGCGAACCCAAGCACGCTCACCGGCTCGATTGGCATCTTCGGGGTGATCAACACCGTAGAAAACAGCCTGGGTTCTCTGGGCGTGCATACTGACGGCGTAGCGACCTCTCCGCTCGCGGATGTCGCGGTGACCAAATCCCTGCCGCCGGAAGTCTCTGAGATGATGCAGCTCAGCATTGAGAACGGCTATAAACGCTTTATCACCCTGGTCGCCGACTCGCGCAAAAAGACGCCTGAGCAGATCGACCAGATTGCGCAGGGCCACGTCTGGACCGGTCAGGATGCGAAGAGCAACGGACTGGTGGACAGCCTGGGCGACTTCGATGACGCGGTGAAGAAAGCCGCCGAACTGGCGAAGCTGAAGCAGTGGCATATCGAGTATTACCAGGACGAACCGTCGTTCTTCGATATGGTCATGGACAGCATGTCCGGCTCGGTACGCGCCATGCTGCCGGAGGCGCTGCAGGCTTACCTGCCTGCGCCGGTCGCCACGGCGGCAAAAGCGATGAAGGCAGAAAGCGATAAGCTTGCGGCCTTTAACGATCCACAGAGTCGTTACGCGTTTTGCCTGACCTGCGCGAACGTCCGTTAAAAACCGTCCCCTCTTCCTACGAAGAGGGGATTTTTTTCTTTTGAAGAACAAGAACTCACTACCATGCAGAAGAAATCGATTTATGTAGCCTACACTGGCGGTACCATCGGTATGCAGCGCTCCGAAAACGGCTATATCCCCGTCTCCGGCCACCTGCAGCGTCAGCTTGCGCTGATGCCCGAATTCCACCGTCCGGAAATGCCTGACTTTACCATCCACGAATACGAGCCGCTGATGGACTCCTCCGACATGACGCCGGAAGACTGGCAGCACATCGCGGATGACATTAAAGCCCATTACGACCAGTACGACGGCTTCGTGATCCTGCACGGTACCGACACCATGGCGTTTACCGCCTCGGCGCTCTCCTTCATGCTGGAGAACCTGAGCAAGCCGGTTATCGTCACCGGGTCGCAAATTCCGCTGGCGGAGCTGCGCTCCGACGGGCAGATCAACCTGCTGAACTCCCTGTACGTGGCGGCGAATTACCCGATTAACGAAGTGTCGTTGTTCTTTAACAACCGTCTGTATCGCGGTAACCGCACCACCAAAGCCCACGCCGACGGCTTTGACGCCTTTGCCTCACCTAACCTGCAGCCGCTGCTGGAGGCCGGGATTCATATCCGTCGTCTGGGAACCCCGCCTGCACCGAACACCGCGGGCGAGCTGATTGTGCATCCGATTACTCCGCAACCGATTGGCGTGGTGACCATTTATCCGGGTATCTCTGCGGACGTGGTGCGTAACTTCCTGCGCCAGCCGGTGAAAGCGCTTATCCTGCGCTCCTATGGCGTGGGCAATGCGCCGCAAAACGGCGAGTTTCTGAAAGAGCTTCAGGAAGCCAGCGAACGCGGAATTGTGGTGGTGAACCTGACCCAGTGTATGTCCGGTAAAGTGAATATGGGCGGCTATGCCACCGGCAACGCGCTGGCGCATGCGGGGGTGATCAGCGGTTTCGATATGACCGTTGAGGCAACGCTGACTAAACTTCACTATTTACTGAGTCAGGATCTGGACATTCAGTCCATTCGCAGCGCGATGATGCAAAACCTGCGCGGCGAACTGACGCCTGACGAATAAGGAGGTCTCATGAAGCAACGCGCCCTGCTCCTGGTCGATTTGCAAAATGATTTCTGCGCGGGCGGTGCGCTGGCCGTCGCCGAAGGTGACAGCACCGTTGACGTGGCCAACACGCTGATTGACTGGTGCAAAGCCCGTGGTGAAGCAGTTGTCGCAAGCCAGGACTGGCACCCGGCAAATCACGGCAGCTTTGCCAGCCAGCACAATGTCGAGCCCTTCACCCAGGGTGAACTCGACGGGCTGGCGCAAACTTTCTGGCCGGATCACTGCGTACAGCAAACGGAAGGCGCGGTGTTACATCCGCTCCTGAACCAGAAAGCCATCGACGCGGTGTTCCATAAAGGTGAAAACCCGGCTATCGACAGCTATAGCGCGTTTTTTGATAACGGGCATCGCCAGAAAACGGCGCTGGACGCCTGGTTACGTCACCATGAAATCACCGAGCTGATTGTGCTGGGGCTGGCAACGGACTACTGCGTGAAGTTCACCGTGCTGGATGCGCTTCAGCTTGGCTACACCGTCAGCGTCATCACCGACGGCTGCCGCGGGGTGAACATTCAACCGCAGGATAGCGCTCAGGCGTTTATGGATATGGCTGCGGAAGGCGCGACGCTGTATACGCTCGAAGACTGGCTGGAAACGCAGGCGTAGTCTTTTAAGCCGGGTGGCGGCTGCGCCCTTACTCTGCCTACTTCTTTGGTCTGGTAGGCCGGGTAAGCGTCAGCGCCACCCGGCAAAACTCCCCCTCCGATCCCCATAAAGTGAACTCCCTCGCAACCTCAGCGAAGCGGCAATGCTATTCTCTTCAGGCTGTTTTTTCGCCACGCCTTTTCCGTGGCGTGGTTATTTTTATTAAGTCAAAGAGGAACTTGTATGAAACGTTTGCCCTTGCTGGCAGCACTACCCTTGCTTTGCGCATCAGTTGCCTCCGCCAGTTCCCTGATGTCCGTAGGCTACTTTAACGGGGGTGGCGACGTCACCGCCGGACCGGGTGGCGATATCAATAAGCTGGACGTTCGCCAGATCACCCACCTGAACTACTCGTTTGGTCTGGTCTATAACGACGAAAAAGACGAAACCAACGCCGCGCTGAAAGATCCGGCGAAGCTGCATCAAATCTGGCTATCGCCAAAAGTGGCGTCCGATCTGGCCTTAATCCCCACGCTGCGTAAGCAAAACCCAAATCTTAAGGTCCTGCTCTCCGTCGGCGGCTGGGGCGCGCGTGGTTTCTCTGGCGCAGCGGCAACCCAAGAGAGCCGCGCGGTGTTCATCCGCTCCGCGCAGGAGATTGTTGAAAAATATGGTCTGGACGGGATCGACCTCGACTGGGAGTATCCGGTCAACGGCGCCTGGGGCCTGGTGGCAAGCCAGCCCACCGACAGGGAAAACTTTACCGCCCTGCTGAAGGAGATGCGCGACGCGTTCGGGCATAAAAAGCTGGTGACCATTGCGGTAGGCGCGAATGCGGAAAGTCCGAAAAGCTGGGTGGATGTGAAAGCCATTGCGCCCCTGCTCGATTACATCAACCTGATGACCTACGACATGGCGTACGGCACGCAGTATTTCAATGCCAACCTGTACGACTCCAGCGCCTGGCCGACGGTGGCCGCCGCGGACAAATACAGCGTCGATTTTGTGGTGAACAACTATCTGGCCGCCGGGCTGAAGCCACAGCAGATGAATCTCGGGATTGGTTTCTATGGCCGCGTACCGAAACGCGCCGTGGAGCCGGGCATTGACTGGACGAAACCCGATGCGCAAAAAAATCCGGCCACTCAGCCCTACTTCGGGCCGCAGGAGATCGGGTTGTTCAAGTCGCTCGGCTATGACCTGACCAAAGATACCTACGTGAAGTACAACGATATCGTCAAAAAGCTGCTGAACGATCCGCAGAAACGCTTTACCGAGCACTGGGACGACCAGGCGAAAGTGCCGTGGCTTTCGGTGAAGGGTGCCGATGGCAACGCGCTGTTTGCGATTTCGTATGAGAACCCGCGATCCGTGGCGATCAAAGCGGACTACATCAAAGAGAAAGGTCTCGCCGGGGCGATGTTCTGGGAGTACGGCGCGGATGATGAAAACCAATTAGCGAAGCAGCTGGCGGCGTCGCTCGGGATCCCGCACTAAAGTGTAGCGTGCCGGGTGGCGCTAGCGCTTACCCGGCCTACATGAGAGCATTATTTGAAAGTCGCAATCGGCTTCGGGGTGATACCGAAGTCCTCTTTCAGCTCACGCTTGCTCTTCATCACCATCTGACCACGGGTGTCGATCGTCATGTGCTGCGCGTCGGTGTTGTTGCGCGCCTGCCACAGCATCACCAGCTGCAGGCTGTTCTCTTTCTGCTCCGGGGTCAGCGCGACGCCATCGGGCCATTTTCCCAGCTCTACGGCGGTGACCAGACGCTGATAAATCTCCGGCGTCATCCCGCTAATCATGTCTTCAATATTCACAATCCCGCCCTTTTAAAGGAATAATTTGCTGAATCGTTTTTTCAACCCTTGATCTGGTCGCCGTTTTCGTCGTCAGTGAAGCTCATTGAGGCGGAATTCACGCAGAAACGCTCGCCCGTTGGCTGAGGGCCATCCGGGAAGACGTGTCCAAGGTGCGCATCACAGTTGCCACAGCGAATTTCCGTGCGCACCATGCCGTGCGACGCGTCGGTCAGATAGCGGATAGCCTCATCGCTCACCGGCTCGTAAAAGCTCGGCCAGCCGCAGCCCGAATCAAATTTCGTTTGGGAATTAAACAGCGGGGCATCACAGACCAGGCAGTGGTAGACGCCGTCTCGCTTGTTGTGCAGTAAACGCCCGGTGAACGGCGGTTCCGTCCCGTGGTTTTGCGTCACGTAAAACTGCATTTCTGTGAGGTTTTTTTTCAAATCGTCGGGGTTACGTTGGTTCGACATATGCTTACATCTCGCTGTAGAAACAGACATCTTTTACCCCGCATTCTAACAAAACATTAACACCCTTGCGTGCACTTTTGATCTAAACTTATGTGTCGCGAAAAGGCGGTCAGGCAATTGTGATCATATTCACATTTTTATCCTGCGAGGACTTTAAAATTCCGGGCGCAGCCCCCATGTGGTTGCAAGCTCAAAGGGAAAGTGAGGCGAGTCAGTCGCACAAACGTTAGTCACAGGATTGATTTGTCGCAATGATTGACACGATTCCGCTTGACGCTGCGTAAGGTTTTTGTAATTTTACAGGCAACCTTTTATTCACTAACAAATAGCTGGTGGAATATATGACTATCAAAGTAGGTATCAACGGTTTTGGCCGTATCGGCCGTATTGTTTTCCGTGCTGCTCAGAAACGTTCTGACATCGAAATCGTTGGTATCAACGATCTCCTGGACGCTGAATACATGGCGTACATGCTGAAGTACGACTCAACTCACGGTCGTTTCGACGGCACCGTTGAAGTGAAAGACGGCCACCTGGTTGTAAATGGCAAAACCATCCGCGTTACTGCTGAGAAAGACCCAGCTAACCTGAAATGGAACGAAATTGGTGTTGACGTTGTTGCTGAAGCAACCGGTATCTTCCTGACCGACGAAACTGCACGTAAACACATCACTGCGGGTGCGAAGAAAGTTGTTCTGACGGGTCCTTCCAAAGACAACACCCCAATGTTCGTTCGTGGTGCAAACTTCGAAACTTACGCTGGCCAGGACATCGTTTCCAACGCATCCTGCACCACCAACTGCCTGGCACCGCTGGCTAAAGTTATCAACGACAACTTCGGCATCATCGAAGGTCTGATGACCACCGTTCACGCAACCACCGCTACTCAGAAAACCGTTGATGGCCCGTCTCACAAAGACTGGCGCGGCGGCCGTGGCGCGGCTCAGAACATCATCCCATCCTCTACCGGTGCGGCTAAAGCTGTAGGTAAAGTACTGCCAGAACTGAATGGCAAACTGACTGGTATGGCGTTCCGCGTTCCAACTCCTAACGTATCCGTTGTTGACCTGACCGTTCGTCTGGAAAAAGCTGCTTCTTATGAAGAAATTAAGAAAGCAATCAAAGCTGCTTCCGAAGGCCCAATGAAAGGCGTTCTGGGTTACACCGAAGACGACGTTGTTTCTACCGATTTCAACGGCGAAGTGTGCACTTCCGTGTTCGATGCTAAAGCAGGTATCGCACTGAACGACAACTTCGTTAAACTGGTATCCTGGTACGACAACGAAACCGGCTACTCTAACAAAGTACTGGACCTGATCGCTCACATCTCCAAATAAGTTGAGATGAGTGTTTGATCCAAAAAGGCGACTTCGGTCGCCTTTTTTATTTATAAGACAGAGGATTGCTTAATGATTAATAAAATTTTTGCACTTCCGGTAGTCGAACAACTTACCCCTGTGCTCTCCCGCCGCCAGATTGACGGTGCCGACGTTATCGTCGTTGACCATCCACGCGTTAAGGCCTCCGTGGCGCTGAACGGCGCCCACCTGCTCTCCTGGAAGCCGGAAGGTGAAGTTGAGGGATTGTGGCTCAGTGATGCGACCTCCTTCAAAAAAGGGGCTGCAATCCGTGGTGGCGTACCGATCTGCTGGCCGTGGTTCGGCCCGTCCGCACAGCCGGGTTTGCCTTCTCACGGTTTTGCCCGTAACCAGCAGTGGACCCTGAAAGCGCATAACGAAGACGACAGCGGCGCCGTGCTGACCTTTGAGCTGCAGGCAAATGACGAAACGCGCGCCCTGTGGCCGCACGATTTCACCCTGTACGCCCGCTTTAAGCTGGGTAAAACCTGTGAAATCGAACTGGAAGCCCACGGCGAGTTCGAAACCACCTCCGCCCTGCACACCTATTTCAACGTGGGTGACATCAGCGCTGTGAAGGTGAGTGGCCTTGGCGATACCTTTATCGATAAAGTCGACAACGCGAAAGAAGGCAAACTCAGCGACGGCGTTCAGGCGTTTCCTGACCGTACCGACCGCGTCTATCTGCATCCGGAAGCATGCAGCATGATCCACGACGGTGCCCTGAACCGCGGCATTGAGGTAGTACATCACCATCACAGCAACGTGGTGGGCTGGAACCCGGGTCCTGCACTGTCTGTCAGCATGGCCGACGTGCCTGACGACGGTTATAAAACCTTTGTCTGCGTGGAAACGGCCTGCGTGACTACCCCGCAAAAAGCGAGTGAAGAAAAGCCATCTCGTTTAGGTCAGACGATCCGCATTATTAAGCGATAATCTCGCTGCACCACACTAAAGCAAACGGGGCGCAAGCGCCCCGTTTTGATGCACCAATTGCACAATATAAGTGCGCAATCAGAACTTGTAGGTCACACCGACAGAGAAGATGCCTGCCCAGGACTTATCGACCATCGGGCTGTCTTTCACTTCATCGCTCAGACGCTCATAACGGCCAGTACCGTACACGCTCCAGTCGCCAAGGAAGTTATAGCTCGCGGTCAGCTCCAGGTACGGATCCCAGCCGTCATCTGCGCTGTAGCTCTTCAGACCGCTACGACGGGACTCGTTTTTAGAGACGCCATAATAGTAGTCATTGTAGTTCTCGCTGTTGTACTGCACACCGATACCCGGCGTCAGGGTCAGACCACCGTTGGTGTAACGGTACAGCCACGCCAGATCCCAGATAAAGCCGTTGCTGTTATCCAGCGTATCGCCTGCCAGGGCCGTACGCAGGAAGCCATACTGGGTGTTATGCACATAAGAGAGGCCGGCCATCATCGAGCTTTTACGCTTGTCGAGCTGGCGAAGCGCGTGGCTGTCGCTGTCACCCGGCTTGAAGTGCGTAGGATCGTAGTACGCCATGATGGAGAGCTTATCGGCCGTATCGTTCCACAGATAGTAGCCGCCGCCGAGCCCACGGAACCAGACGTTATCGCCTTCATAGGTGATAACCGGCACAGGATAAACATCACGGTCATACTGTTTGTACGGGCTGTTAATGACGCCAACACCCGCGCCAACCTTCCACTGACTTTCCGCCTGTGCGGTGCTTACTGCGGTCGCGGCAAGGATGCCTAATGCCAGAAGTTTGAGTTTGGTCACAATCCATTCTTTCCTGTAGTCAAATAATCAGCGGGTGAAGTGTAACCGCCATTCCCGTACATCCCAAAATTTTTTGCCTGCTAATCAGTCTGATTAACCCATTATTTTTAACTTATCAGATGACAACCGGCTTTCATTTACATGACCGCTGAATGAAAAATGTGCTTTTGCCTTATTACCAGAGTGGAAATTTTTGGATGAGTTATTGATATGTCATTGAAAGTAGATTTTATGGGCATGCAAGTTTTGCAAATGCCATCTACGCTTTAATTTAAGAAGAGTTTTCCTGAACACCCTGCGGTTCTTAGCGTCTGACCTGGCACACAGGTTGCTGCTCTGGCAGTGAGGTGCGAGAGATTCTCTTCCGGGAGCCTCCACTACTCATACGAACGGCTCTTATCCTGTGCTAAAAAACGAAAGGACGGCATGCCATGAATATATTCGATCACTATCGCCAGCGCTATGAAGCTGCCAAGGACGAAGAGTTCACACTGCAGGAGTTTCTTACCATCTGTCGGCAAGATCGCAGTGCCTATGCCAATGCGGCAGAACGGCTATTGATGGCTATTGGTGAGCCAAACATGGTTGACACTGCCCTGGAACCCCGGCTTTCCCGTCTCTTTTCGAATCGGGTGGTCGCCCGATACCCGGCGTTTGAAGAGTTCTATGGCATGGAAGATGCCATAGAGCAGATTGTCTCCTACCTGAAGCATGCCGCTCAGGGTCTGGAAGAGAAGAAACAGATCCTCTATTTACTTGGCCCCGTGGGCGGCGGTAAATCCTCGCTGGCGGAACGCCTGAAGTCGCTGATGCAGCGCGTGCCTATCTATGTCCTGAGCGCCAACGGCGAGCGCAGCCCAGTGAACGACCACCCGCTGTGCTTGTTCAATCCGCAGGAAGATGCGCAGATTCTGGATAAAGAGTACGGCATCCCGCGTCGCTACCTCGGCACCATCATGTCGCCGTGGGCGGCAAAACGCCTGCATGAGTTTGGTGGCGACATCACCAAATTCCGCGTGGTGAAAGTCTGGCCGTCGATCCTGGAACAGATCGCCATCGCTAAAACGGAACCCGGTGATGAGAACAACCAGGATATTTCGGCGCTGGTCGGTAAGGTCGACATCCGCAAGCTGGAAAACTTCGCGCAAAACGACCCGGATGCCTACGGTTACTCCGGCGCGCTGTGCCGGGCTAACCAGGGGATTATGGAATTCGTCGAGATGTTTAAAGCGCCCATCAAGGTGCTGCATCCGCTGCTGACGGCCACTCAGGAAGGAAACTACAACGGGACGGAAGGTATCTCCGCCCTGCCGTTTAACGGGATCATTCTTGCCCACTCGAACGAATCTGAATGGGTGACCTTCCGTAACAACAAAAACAACGAGGCCTTCCTTGACCGCGTGTACATCGTCAAGGTGCCTTACTGCCTGCGGATCTCCGAAGAGATCAAAATTTACGAGAAACTGCTTAACCACAGTGAGCTGGTGCATGCGCCGTGCGCGCCGGGCACGCTGGAAACGCTGTCTCGCTTCTCCATCCTGTCGCGCCTGAAAGAGCCGGAAAACTCCAGCATCTACTCGAAAATGCGCGTCTATGACGGTGAGAGCCTGAAGGATACCGATCCGAAAGCGAAGTCGTATCAGGAGTATCGCGACTACGCCGGGGTTGATGAAGGGATGAACGGTCTGTCCACGCGCTTCGCGTTTAAGATCCTCTCCCGCGTCTTTAACTTCGACCATGCGGAAGTAGCGGCCAACCCGGTGCATCTGTTCTACGTGCTGGAGCAGCAAATCGAGCGCGAGCAGTTCCCCCAGGAGCAGGCTGAACGCTACCTTGAGTTCCTGAAAGGTTACCTGATCCCGAAATACGCCGAGTTCATTGGCAAAGAGATCCAGACGGCCTACCTGGAATCCTATTCAGAATACGGGCAGAACATTTTTGACCGTTATGTCACCTACGCTGACTTCTGGATCCAGGATCAGGAGTACCGCGACCCGGATACCGGCCAGCTGTTTGACCGTGAATCCCTGAACGCGGAGCTGGAAAAAATCGAGAAGCCTGCCGGGATCAGCAACCCGAAAGACTTCCGTAATGAGATTGTGAACTTCGTCCTGCGCGCCAGAGCGCATAACAACGGGCGCAATCCGAACTGGACCAGCTACGAGAAGCTGCGCACGGTCATTGAGAAGAAAATGTTCTCCAATACCGAAGAGCTGCTGCCGGTGATCTCGTTTAACGCCAAAACCTCAACCGATGAACAGAAAAAGCACGACGATTTTGTCGACCGTATGATGGAAAAAGGCTACACCCGCAAACAGGTCCGCCTGCTCTGCGAATGGTACCTGCGCGTGCGTAAATCGTCTTAAAACAAGTGCCCGGCGGCGCTTAGCGCCTGCCGGGCCTACAAAATGCAAGTTGGCAAATGCAGTACGGGGGGTATATGACCTGGTTTATTGACCGGCGTCTTAACGGCAAAAACAAGAGCACGGTGAACCGCCAGCGCTTCTTGCGTCGTTATAAAGCGCAAATTAAACAGTCTATCTCCGAGGCCATCAACAAACGCTCGGTGACCGACGTCGACAGCGGCGAGTCTGTCTCCATCCCCACCGATGACATCAGCGAACCGATGTTTCATCAGGGGCGAGGCGGCCTGCGCCATCGCGTACACCCAGGTAATGATCACTTCGTTCAGAACGACAGAATTGAGCGCCCTCAGGGCGGCGGCGGTGGTTCAGGAAGCGGTCAGGGACAGGCCAGCCAGGACGGTGAAGGTCAGGACGAATTTGTCTTCCAGATCTCAAAAGATGAATATCTCGACCTGCTGTTCGAAGACCTGGCGCTGCCGAATCTGAAAAAGAATCAGCATCGTCAGCTTAATGAATATAAAACCCACCGCGCGGGCTATACCGCCAACGGCGTGCCCGCCAACATCAGCGTCGTGCGTTCGTTGCAGAACTCGCTGGCGCGACGCACGGCCATGACGGCAGGCAAACGTCGCGAACTGCGCGAGCTGGAGAGCAGCCTGAAGGTGGTGGAAAATACGGAACCGGCGCAACTGCTGGAAGAGGAGCGCCTGCGTAAAGAGATTGCAGAGCTGAGGGCGAAGATCGAACGGGTCCCGTTTATCGACACCTTCGACCTGCGCTACAAGAACTACGAGAAACGCCCTGAGCCCTCCAGCCAGGCGGTGATGTTCTGTCTGATGGACGTGTCCGGCTCGATGGATCAGGCCACCAAAGATATGGCGAAGCGTTTTTATATCCTGCTCTATCTGTTCCTGAGCAGAACCTATAAGAATGTCGAGGTGGTCTATATCCGTCACCACACCCAGGCAAAAGAAGTGGATGAACATGAGTTCTTCTACTCGCAGGAAACCGGGGGCACCATCGTCTCGAGCGCGCTGAAGCTGATGGATGAAGTGGTCAAAGAGCGCTACGACCCGGCACAGTGGAACATTTATGCCGCGCAGGCGTCGGATGGCGATAACTGGGCCGACGACTCGCCGCTGTGTCACGAGATTCTGGCGAAGAAAATTCTGCCGGTCGTGCGTTACTACAGCTATATCGAAATCACCCGTCGTGCGCACCAGACCCTGTGGCGGGAGTATGAGCATCTGCAGTCGATGTTCGATAATTTTGCCATGCAGCATATCCGTGACCAGGATGACATTTATCCGGTGTTCAGGGAGCTGTTCCACAAGCAGTCTGCTACCAGCAACGCATAATCCCACAGCCAGCGAACCCGCTGGCTGTTTTCTTTCGACCCCGTTCATCCCGTGCTAATGTAGACCCCTGCATACTGGATTATCACCGGGAAAATCGTTATGACTGACGACGTTATTGGCACAGGAACCCACCAGCAGCTCATTACCTTACTCACCGAGCAGGGCGCGCGTTTTCGCGTCATGGAGCACGAGGCGGTCGGGAAATGTGAAGCGGTAAGTGAAATTCGCGGAACCGACCTGCGGCAAGGCGCCAAAGCCCTGGTCTGCAAGGTGAAGGGAAACGGCGTAAAGAAACATGTTCTGGCGATCCTCGCCGCCGACCTGCAGGCTGACCTGAGCCAGCTTGCCAGCCATTTTGGCGGACTAAAGGCCTCCCTCGCCAGCCCGGCCGAAGTCGATGCCCTGACCGCCTGCGTTTTCGGCGCTATCCCGCCCTTTAGCTTCCATCCTGACCTGGCGCTGGTTGCCGACCCGCTGCTTTTCGAGCGCTTTGACGAAATCGCATTTAACGCCGGCCTGCTGGAGAAATCCGTGATTATGGATACCCAGGATTACCTGCGCATCGCCCGTCCTGAGCTTGTCACCTTCCATAAAGCGTAACTGCAACGGCTGACGCCCTGTCAGCCTTTTCGTTCCAGGAACAGCACGGAGGCAACGAGAATAACGGCAATAGCGAAAAACGATGAGGAGATAATCAGCGTTTCCACAAACATGTGATCGTTCATGATGGCGACCCTTTTGCGATATCTGCTTTCGTTTTAATCCGCGTAAATGACAAGGTTATGACAACGATAAAATCTTTTTAACACTGTTCTCTACCGCGTTTGCGCGTACAGTAAACAGGACCATTATTCTGGCAAGGATTCCCTATGTTTGACCCTACTCTGCTCATTCTTCTGGCACTCGCCGCGCTCGGCTTTATCAGCCATAACACCACTGTCGCCATCTCGATTCTGGTGCTGATTATTGTGCGCGTGACCCCGTTAAATACCTTTTTCCCGTGGATAGAAAAACAAGGCCTCACCATCGGGATCATCATCTTAACCATCGGGGTAATGGCGCCCATCGCCAGCGGCACGCTTCCCGCCTCAACGCTGCTGCATTCGTTTGTAAACTGGAAATCGCTGGTGGCGATCGCGGTGGGGGTTTTTGTGTCATGGCTGGGCGGACGCGGCGTCACGCTGATGAGCAGCCAGCCCTCGCTGGTGGCGGGCCTGCTGGTGGGCACCGTGCTGGGCGTGGCGCTCTTTCGCGGCGTGCCGGTCGGCCCGCTGATTGCGGCAGGCCTTGTCTCGCTGTTTATTGGGAAGTCGTAGTCAGGCTGGCCATATAACGCGCCGGCGTCTGGCCCAGTCCCTTCCTGAACATGGTGATAAACGCGGTGGTCGAGTCATAGCCCAGTGACTGGGCCACCTGCTGCACCGATTTGCCGCTTATTAAATGCTGTAACGCCACAATCAGCTGCAGCTGGTGACGCCAGCGGCGGAAGCTCAGACCGGTCTCCTTCACTACCAGCCGCGCCAGGTTGCGCTCGCTCATGGCGAAGTGGCTCGCCCACTGCGCCAGCGTCTGCCAGGCGGCGGGCTCTTCCGCCATCTTCTCGCTCATCAGCCTGATTTTGGGATGGGGTGACACGGGCAGCTGCAGATGCTCCTGTCGCTGGAGCGGCAGCTCGTCAAACAGGACGTCCACCAGACGCGAGGTGGCCGCGAGCTGCAGCTGTTCACGTGATTTTTCCGCGAGCGATAAAATCAGCTCCCGCACCAGGGGGGAGATTTTCAGGGTACAGCAGCGCTCGGGCAGGCTGGCAGCCCCCGGCTCAATGAACAAAAAGCAGAGCTGCGCGCCCGGCGTGGCCCTGTTACTGTGCGGCATCTGTCCAGGGATCCAGACGGCATACTGGGGCGGCACCATCAGCATGGCATTTTCCACTTCACAGGTGATTGCGCCGCCGAGGGCCAGAATCAGCTGCCCCTTACGGTGGTGATGAAGCGGAATATATTGTTCCTCCGCCACTACCTGAATGCGAAATGCGACGGCCGCATCGTACTGGCTATCTGGATCGTAGCCTTCCAGTCCCAGACCAATCATCAGTTTGTCCGATATGAGCGATAAACTGTCATTTTAGCCTGATTTCAACCGCTGAGAAAATCGGTATTGTGTGCGCTCGCTTGAACGTATGAGAACATAATGACTACTGCTATTCGCACCTCAGGAAAACACGGCGCGCTGTTGATTGCAGGCATCCTGATGATTGCCACCACGCTTCGCGTCACCTTTACTGGCGCAGCGCCGCTGCTCGATACCATTCGTCTTGATTATGGCTTAAGCACGGCGCAAACCGGTCTGCTGACCACCCTGCCCCTGCTGGCTTTCGCCCTTGTCTCGCCGCTCGCCGCAGGCGTTGCCCGGCGTATCGGCATGGAGCGCAGTCTGTTTATCGCCCTGCTGCTCATTTGCGCCGGGATTGCCGTTCGCTCGCTGCCTTCCGCCGCTTTGCTTTTCATCGGAACGGCGATCGTCGGCTGCGGTATTGCGCTCGGGAACGTGCTGTTACCGGGATTAATTAAGCGTGATTTTCCGGGGCAGGTGGCGAAGCTCACCGGCGCCTATTCCCTGACGATGGGCGTCTCGGCGGCGTTTGGCTCAGCAATGATCGTTCCCCTTGCACAGGGGAGCGCGGGCTGGCATGGCGCGCTGCTGATGCTGATGGCGTTTCCGCTGGTCGCGCTGCTGCTCTGGCTGCCGCAGTGGCGTCAGAAACACGTCGCAACGGTAACGGGCGCAGGCGCGCTGCAAAACCGCGCGCTCTGGCGCTCGGCCCTCGCCTGGCAGGTGACGCTCTTTTTAGGAATTAACTCGCTGATCTACTACGTCATCATCGGCTGGCTGCCGGCGATATTGCTGAGCCACGGCTACAGCGAAGCGCAGGCCGGTTCGGTGCACGGTCTGTTGCAGCTGGCCACGGCCGTGCCGGGACTCGCCGTTCCGCTGATCCTCCACCGCCTGAAAGATCAGCGAGCGATCGCAGGCTTAGTGGCCCTGATGTGCGCGATAAGCGCGGCAGGATTATGGTTTATGCCCGGAATGGCGGTGATGTGGACGCTGATGTTTGGCTTTGGCACAGGGGCAACAATGATCCTCGGCCTGACGTTCATCGGCCTGCGCGCCAGCTCTGCGCACCAGGCGGCGGCGCTCTCCGGAATGGCACAGTCGATTGGCTACCTGCTTGCCGCCTGCGGCCCGCCGCTGATGGGGAAAATTCACGATACCGCAGGAGACTGGCAAATCCCGCTTCTGGGCTGTGCGCTGGCCGCTGTGATAATGGCTATCTGCGGTGTGTTAGCCGGGCGAGACCGGGAGATCGCGCCCCGTTAAATCCTTAGGCAGACCACCGGGTCTGCCTTTTTTACCCGCGCGCTGCGCGCAGCATCGCCTGCACCAGCACGACCGGGCGTCCTTCCAGCGCGGCACGTTCATGCTGGAATAAGGTGATCACGAAGAACGGGTGCGTCACCAGCTCCGCGGCACGAATTTCACCCCGATCGTCCCAGCCCGTTACATGCATATCACCGCTTTCCAGCGCCTGCGCAAACGCCGGCGACACGCCATAGTTACAGTGATACCCCTCTTCAATTTCGGGCTTGCCGTACGCTTTGGCGATCAGCGTATTATTGCGCAGCTCAATGGCATCCGTTTTTTCCACCAGCGAGCAGGTCAGCGGCGCAATCACCATGGTGCCTTCGGTATCCGTCTCAGCGTGTGCCGCATCAGCCCAGCCCAGCACGTTTCGGGCATACTCAATCAGCGCATGCTGGAACCCGCCGCAGGTGCCCAGGAACGGGATGCCGTTCTCACGGGCGTAGCGCGAGGCAATAAAAGCGGCCGCCGTGTTTTTATAGGGGCTGGCAGGAACCAGCCAGATGGCATCGTAGCCCACCAGATCTTCAGCGCTTGTTAGCTCCGTCGTGGCCAGCCAGTCGTAATCGGCGGTGAGGTCAAGCACTGCAGCGGCGTCGTCAATGGCCAGCGGGATAGCCTGATGCGCAATAACATTGGGATTGTAATCGCCAACCAGCGCAATGCGCAGCGTTGTTTTAACCGGGAGGTGTTCCATGAAAGGTTCCTTATGCCAGAGTATTATCAGATAACATAAGGAACCTCAGACTACCGATCTTTTGCAATTATCACAATACCTTAAATTGGGAGGGTGGAATCATGATTCAGTGCAAACGGGTATACGAACAGGCAAGCCCTGACGACGGCTATCGGGTACTGGTGGACAGGCTGTGGCCGCGCGGGCTGAAGAAAACGGATCTCGCGTATGACGAATGGTGTAAAGCGCTCACGCCTTCGAATGAATTACGCAAGGCTTTTCACAGCGACACGATTGATTTCACCGCCTTCAGTCAGGCCTATCGGGAAGAGCTGGCGCAGCAGGCTGACGAGGGCGCGCGTCTGGCGACGCTGGCGCGCAGGCAGACCGTCACCCTGCTCTTTGCTGCCAAAAACACGGAGCAAAATCACGCTCTGGTCTTAGCCGACTGGCTGCGCCATCTGTGATCAGCCGATCGTCAGTTCATCCAGAATTTGCGGCGCTTCATCCGGGGTGAGCGGCATCAGATGTTCGGCGCGGACAAACGCAAAGCCATGCTGATTGTCAAAGGCGTAGACGTCACCCGTCACCAGCCAAAGCGCGCGATCTGCGGTGACCGGTAATTGCGTCATCACGCCGTTGACGGGGTTAACAAAACGCAGGCCAGGCTGGCAAAGGCCAAACAGCTCAACGGATTTACCAATATTGCGACGGCCTGACGCCGTGCGGGCGCCAACGATCATCGCCATGCTGCCCGGTTTTAGCTGAAACATACTTCTCTCACGATAACGAACGCCAGGAACTGGCTAAGAATAATCTTAAAGAGAAGTGTATCGCAGGCAATATTACTTTGTCACCTGGCGGGTTGCGGATGGTCGCGACGATAGAGCGTCCATTCATCAATCACTTCGCCGCCCGGTAATTTGCACTCGGTACGCACGCCCTGCGGGCTTTGAACCGGGACCTGTTCCCCGCCTTTCTCCAGACAGTAGACGGAAGCTGGGTTCGCCATACCGATAACGTGCGGCGGTTTCGGTGCATCAGGTGGCGTGGTTTTGGCGGTGCAGGCGGCCAGGGGAAGCGCCAGCGCCAGAAGCAGAAATCTCATCTCATTGATCCTTTTGACGTCATCAGAGTCTAAGGGTAACGGGTCATCGCCACGTTCTCCATGATTTCTCCATTTTAACTGCACTTTTCAGCACTATAGTGTGGCATGTTCTCGATATGACCAGAGAACATCATTCCGTAATCAAGATGTCTTTGCCCCGGTCTCAACAACGGGGCTTTTTTTCTCGCCTGCTGCCCGCCCCCTGCATATATTAAATTTTCTGTATTCATGTTTTACTATGTCTGAAGCCTAAAAATTCAGCATAACATGCAGATGCAGACGTCTTCTGCCAGGGAGTCATTCTACGTCATGTCGGATCTTATCCTCGCTCGCGTTTCAGAAACCCTTGCCACCGAGCAATCCCTTGAAAGCCTCGTTCGCCAGCTGCTGGAGATGCTGGAGATTGTCACCGACATGGAGTCGACCTACCTGACGAAGGTGGATATCGAAGCGCGGCTGCAGCACATTCTCTACGCCCGCAACAGCAAGCAGATGACGATCCCGGAGGGGCTGAGCGTCCCATGGGATGAGACGCTGTGCAAGCGCGCGCTGGATAGTGACACGATATTCAGCAATGACGTGCCCGAGCGTTGGCCCGAGTGTGAAGCAGCGAAAGCACTTGGCATTACCACCTACATGAGTATTCCTGTCCATCTTGCGGATGGTTCACTTTACGGAACGCTCTGCGCCACCAGCACGGCCAGAAAGCCGCTGAGCGAGCGCGCAGAACAGGTGCTGAAGCTCTTCGCCGGGCTGATTGCCCAGTCCATTCAGAAAGAGTCGCTGGTGACCCAGCTTCGCGAAGCCAATGCGGCCCTCATCGCGCACTCCTATACGGATGCCCTTACCGGTTTACCCAACCGTCGCGCCATTTTTGAAGATCTGACCACCCTCTTTTCTCTGGCCCGGCACCTGAAGCGTAACGCCATCATCGCGTTTATCGATCTGGATGATTTCAAGCTGATTAACGATCGTTACGGCCACGAGGCTGGCGACCAGTTCCTGATAGAAGTGGGCAAGCGTTTGACCGAAGAGAAACAGCAGGACGATATTATCGGTCGTCTGGGCGGGGATGAATTTCTGGTGGCGTCGCTAAGCCAGCCCCACCAGGACGGGGATAACGCGCAGCTTACGCTGCTCAAAACGCGCCTCAGCGCCTGCATCGCTGGCGAATACTGGCTGGGCAGCGTTCATATTATTTATCCGGGCGCCAGCTTCGGCGTGATCGAAGTGGACCCTGCCGCAACCGATCCTGACAGCGCGTTACGCGCTGCGGATGTCGCGATGTATCAGGATAAGAAAGGAAAAAGCAAATCACGCTTTCTCACTATGGATTAACCCCGTACACTCTACGGCGTTACAGAAACCGAAACAGGTGATGGTATGAGAATAGGGATCCTCTTCCCGGTCGTTATATTTATAACGGCGGTGGTATTTTTAGCGTGGTTTTTTGTCGGCGGTTACGCGGCGCCGGGGGCATAAATGCGGAAGACAACCGTCATTATGCTGATCGTTGCCATCGCGGCGTTTGCCGGCACGCAGCTTGGCTGGTGGTAAACGCCAGTACGTAAAAAGGCCGCCATCTGGCAGCCTTTTTCAACGCTTTCAGACCTTAGCTTTTGATCTTTCTGTAGATAAACAGAACAACCAGCGCACCGATCACCGCGACGGCGAAACTGCCGAAGTTAAAGCCATCGACCTTGCCAAAACCGAACAGCGTACTGATCCAGCCGCCGACTACCGCGCCGACAATACCCAGTATTACGGTGACGATAAACCCACCGCCATCTTTGCCCGGCATGATCCACTTCGCCAGAATACCCGCAATAAGCCCAAAGATAATCCAGGATAAAATTCCCATAACTTTCCTCTCTGTATGGTTTTTGTCATTAAATCAACGACACAAAAAAGGATAGCACAGGATTCCAGAAAGGAAATTTGTGATAAGCATCACAATGAGAGAGTGGGGAATTATTCATCAAAAAAATGTACGGGCCACAGAAACTGTGGGGTTGCATCTTTTGTTGAGAAAGATTATCTTTCTCAACACTGAATAGTTGAGAGAAACACTCAAGTATTCAGTACGACATTGCTCACATTGCTTCCAGTATTTCTTGCCCACTCCTGAGTGGGCTTTTTTTTTGCTCATACCCCAACAAACGCGTACCGGTTACGTCCCGCGCGTTTCGCCTGATAGAGCGCTTGGTCTGCGGCAATAATGATATTTTGCTGGCTGCCTGCAATGTCGACGGCACGGGCGGTGGAAATTCCGACGCTTACCGTCACCCGGCCGAAGGGGCTAAAGGCATGCGCGATTTGCAGCGAGAACACATTGCGAATAATCGTCTGGGCCAGACGAAGTGCCTCCTGAATATCCGTATCCGGCAATATCAGCGCAAACTCCTCTCCGCCGTAGCGCGCCACAAGCTGATTATCACGGGTAAGGCTCTCCCTGAGGCTGTTTCCGAGCATTGCCAGACACCGGTCCCCTTCAGGATGACCATAGTTATCGTTGTATTTTTTGAAGTAGTCCACGTCCACGATCAGTACCGAAATCGGCGCGTCATGCGCGGCGCACGTAGCAATTTCCGAGAGGATTTTTTCATCAAAGACGCGGCGGTTGTACAGCCCGGTCAACGCATATTCTGAAGCGATAATCTTCAGCGCTTTGTTATCCCGTGTTTTTCGGGACAGGTCGGAATACAGGAAGTACGACGCCACGATGAGTATCGCCGTAAACACGAAAATGAGTACCGCCAGCTGAATCGCCTGCTTGCGCCAGGGTGCAAGAGCTTCATCAATGCTGACGGCCACTGTGGTGACCAGTCCGTAGCGTCGGTTTTTCTCATAGGCATAGATGCGCTCGATTTTATCAAACCGTGAGATGGAGCTGGCTATCCCCGTATTTTGTACTTTGAGATATTTCCTGAAGAGCGGTGAATCAGAAACAATCGTGCCGATATAGGTATTTTTAAAGGGATAACGGACCAGCAGCACGCCTGATTGCGTCGTTAAGCCGATGACGCCCGAGTGACCGATATTAATCTGCCCGTAGAGTGCCAGAAAATTTTCAATACCGAGCGTCACCACCACGACACCGTTAAATGCTCCGGACTGAGTTTCAAGGCGCCGACTGAGGGTGATAACCCATTTGCCATTGGTTCTGCTTACCACCGGCTCCCCAATAAAGACCTGCTGAGTTTTATTTTCCTTGTGATAGATAAAAAACTCTCTGTCCGAGCCTTTGCGTGGCCCCGTGAAACTTTCATGCAGCGCGGTGAAGATATCGCCCTGAGCATCGTAAACAACCACATTATTAATCTGGGTAAGAAGGTTATCCTGATTATGGATCATGTGCTGAATATTGGTCGCCTGCTGCGGGGTCATGCCATAAATTTCGATTATGTCGGAAACGGTAGTAATTAACATTTCACTCTGGCGCATGATCCCTTCAGTATAAACATCCAGGGTGTGGCTAAGATTAGCGACGCTGGTATTAATTTGCTGGATTGACTGCTGTCTGGACGTGGCAATTTGGACGGCAAGCGCCAGCGAGATGATCAATGAGACAATGATGACGGTAATGGTTGTTGTGTAAAAAGTATTTTTCACATGCACGAGCTTTTCCACCTTATCACGCCTGATATCCCTGGCTGACAACTCTTGTCACTGTAACAAAGCTCAGGATAAGAGGAAAATGAATTGCACTTAAGCATACAACAGAAGCTCGTCTTTATTTTGTGTTTCACCGCCAGGCAACCCGCTCTATTCCTGATTTTTTTTACAGCGCCTGACGTTTTACAGCATTACGGCCTCCCTGGGCTTAGATAAAATGACTTTAATAAAATCGATATAGGAGACGGGTTTACCAAAATAATACCCCTGCAGCAGGGTAATTTCATTACGGTTGAGATACTCCAGCTGCTCTTTCGTTTCTACACCTTCGGCCACGATACGCAATGAGAGTTTTTTCGCCAGGTCAATAACGCAGTCCAGCAGGATCGTTGAGTCCTTCTCCTCAGAAACCCGGTTAACAAAGCTTTTATCAATTTTAATATAATCTATGGCAAGCGCATTAAGACATGACAGCCCGGAATACCCCGTCCCAAAATCATCCAGTGCAATGACAAAACCGGCGTTATGCAGCGCGTTGAGGTTTTCCACCAGATGAGGATTATCGATCAACGGTTCACGCTCGGTCACCTCGAGAACCAGCTTCACGGCTTTACCCTGAAACCCCTTGCCGAAGAGACGACAGTCACCGAGGAAAGAAGGGGCATCAATGTGTCTGGCGCTGATGTTCACTCCGATATGGAACCCATCCGGTAGCTTCGGCAACAGCGGCTTAAGCTGTGTGACCACTTTCGCCATCAAGCCTTTGGTCAGCGGAATAATCAACCCGCTACGTTCAGCAATCGGAATAAAGACATCCGGCGGGATAAACCCAGACTTTGGATGCTTCCACCTTGCCAGGACTTCAACCCCGTATAACCCGCCGGTGTCCCCGTTCACGATCGGCTGATAATAAGGCACGATCTCTCCCTGCAAAATGGCCTTACGCAAATCGTCTTCAAAGGTGGTGCTTTTTCCCTTGTATCGGCGGATCAAAATGCCCACCGCCAGGGATAGCGCGAGAATCAGCAGTATCAGGCTCCAGCCCTGGTGCAGTAGCCGCGTCAGGCTAAAAAAGGCAGGCGGTTGCCAGGCCAGACTAAAGGGGAATTGCGAAGATGCCGTAAGTGAACCCGTCCACGAGGCCGCTTTCCAGCCGGTCACGTCACCGTTGCGCGTAAACATGCTTTCGCCGACAACCAACCCCAGGTCAACGCTGTTTGATGCATTCGCGATGACGTCCTGCAAATGCGCATCGCTGACGCTGACGATGATGCGCCCGCCTGCGATGGGCATCTGGAAGACAAGTACCGGAATGCCGTTCACCAGTCGATTACCGGGGAGCAGCATTAATTCTTTTTCAGGTAGCGTCTCCGGATGAACAATCAATACGCCATTCCCCGGAAGGGATGTACAGATGATTTCCCCCTGCTGCTGGATCATGATGGCGCGCAGATGCGGTTTTAGCGCAGCTTCTGTCCCCAGCGCCAGCTGCCCGCTGCTGGTACACCCCTGCTCCGCAACGCGCTTCGCCGTGCTGGCCGCACTGACGGCTTCCGACAAAATGCTTTCTATTTTCTGGGTGCTTACCGTGGCGGTATGAACGTTATTCATTTTCGCCATCTGCCATAACTGCCAGTTAATAATCAGTATGCCGATCAGAAAAAGAAACAGGGCACTGAGAATAGGGATCATCACGTTGCGCACGATGTTTTCCTTAATAGAAAAAACAAGCATGGATGTTCTGGTAGAAGAGCCTGTGCTAACCCAGTATTGCTTATAACAATGAAAATAGCTTAGCTGAGAATTATCTTAAAAAACTGATGCTTTCGTATGAGTTCACCCGCCCGAATTTGCTCACCCGGCGTGACTATCAGGCTTGTGCCTTGCCCAGGCTGTGTTAAGATTTATGAATTCAGGGAGCGGACAGGATAACCGGAAAATGAAAAAGCGTATTGCCGTTGCGATCGTTTCAACGCTTCTGGTCATCCTGTCTCTTTATGCGGTCAATGCGGTTATCCTTGGTCAGCAAAAAACCAAACAGCTTGAAATATCCCGGACCCTTTTACATTATTCCGAAGACCTGTCCCAAAACGTGGCGCTGGGCCTTAAAAGCATAACGACGCAGGGGTGTGATAAAACCAGCCTAGATAGCTACAGACAAATAAAGCTTAACAACCTCTATTTCGGCGATATCGGTTTTATTGAAAAAGGAAAAATTATCTGTACCGCTTTTTGGGGTAAACTCGCGACGCCCGTTCCACTTCCTGCGGAACTGCATAAAACGCCAAGAGGTTTTCTCCTCGCGCAGTTTTCAAGAAAAGACTTTTTCACGGGCAATGCGGCCATTTATAATAATATTATTATCTTCACCTCCCGCTATGCTTACGATAAATTCACCCCGGTGACCGCAAGCTATTCTCTGAGTGCCACCACAAAGGACTTTGGCCGGATCTTTTTTTCGGCTGCCCCCGACCTGCGAGCGCGGAGCTGGCTGCACTCCACGTTGTTCACCCTGACCATTACACAGTGCAGCGCCGTGTGGGATTTATGCGTGATTGTAAAACATCACGATGCGGGACTGGCCTCGTTACCCCCGTTTATCTTGACGTTTCTCGCGATCATTCTCTACTTTATCTGGGTCGCGATAACGTTATTTGTCTTCCGTATCCATGAAGATCGTTTTTCGCTGGAACGTACGCTAATCAAAGCCGTGATAACAAATACCTTCAGCGTTAACTATCAGCCCATTATTCGCATTCGCGATCAAAAAATCGTGGGCGTGGAAGTTCTGTCGCGATGGCGCGATCAAAAACACGGAGACGTCTCGCCAGAGCTGTTTATCCCATTAATTAAGAAAATCGGGCTGTATAAAAGATATTATGGCAATGTTATCGGTAAATCGCTCTCAGAAATTGCCCCGCTGGCGATTAAGCATCAGCTGATCGTTTCAATCAACGTTGGGCGGAAAGAAATTGAAGACGGACAGTTTATTAACATTTTGCGTCGCGAGTGCTTAGTCAACAACCTTCCCCTTTCCCTGATGAAGGTCGAGCTTTCTGAGAAAGCCGTTTCCACGGCGGATATCCTTGAGGGATTCTGCCAGGAACTAAAATCGCTTGGCGTTAAAATTTCAATCGATGATTTCGGCGTGCAAAATTCAAATCTGGCGCGGCTGTCGCAGCTTGAATATGATGAAATCAAAATTGACAAATCGCTGGTGGATGGCATCAGCGAAGATTATAAGCAAAACATCTTTGTTATCTTCAGCGATGCCCTCGCGAAGTTGAATAAAACCCTTGTGTTCGAGGGCGTGGAAAATGAAACTCAGTATCGCTTTATTGCGAACAGATATCCCGACGCGCTGATCCAGGGATGGTATTTTTCAAAAGCACTCACCCGGAGCGAGCTGGCGAAGCGACTCACCGGCGTCGCCCCCTAACATGAAGCCTGTCCTGCTCGTTTTTTTACACTCGGACGTTTCCATTTTTTCCGCCAAAACATATAGTCGTCATATTCAGACGGTAGATTACCCTGAAGCACACTCTTATTTTGGTTAAAAACGTGAAATTATCCTTAGTTTTTCCAGCAGTACTCTTTTTTCTGATCGTTATTTTCGCGCTGCTTGTCGATAAACCCGCTTCGCCTATTCTGCGGAAAAAATGCATGTGGTCCGATAGCGTGATGCTGAGCTGTATCGCAAAGCATCACCATAACGGTTTTTGAGGCAGGCTATTCATTTCCCCACTGATTGAGGAAGTTCGCAACATCATCAATGCGACCCGCACGGATCCCGGCTTCTGTGGCCATCTCCTGCTGGGCTTCCTCGCTGATCTCCTCATTATTCGCTAAGCGGGTAAGCAGCAGCTGGAAATAGTGTGCCAGCGCGTCGCGCTCTGATTCCGCGACTTGCTCTGCAGCCTCCGTCGCGTACTCATCGGCAATATCATAATATTTCAGGGGGATATCGTTGTGCATAACAGTCTCGTCTCTGGTCAATAAAGGTAACGTCACGAGTATATCGGACGCATTATCTCAACCAAAGCATTGCTTCAGATGAGTAACGCAAGCAGCGCAGCGAGCGCGGGAATGGCCTGCACGTACAAAATTTTACGGCTGGCGGTGGCTGCGCCAAAAAGCCCGGCGATCAGCACGCAGGTCAGGAAGAAGATGGCCACCTGAATCCCGTTTTCGCCGAGCCAGAGGCTCCACAGCAGGCCCGCCGCCAGGAACCCGTTATACAGCCCCTGATTCGCCGCCAGCACGCGGGTGTCGCGTGCAAAATCAGGACGCAGATTAAAGGCCTTGTGCCCTGTTTTGGTATTCCACAGGAACATTTCCAGCACAAGAATGTAGAGATGAATAAGTGCAACGACAGTGATAAGGACAGTGGCTAACATCGGGTTGTCTCCCGCGGGCAGAGGCAAAAAAAACGGGAACCCTCAGGCCCCCGCTCTTGTTTAACCCAGAATCTGGATTACATGTTCGCGATAATCGCGCCTTCCATACCTTTAACGATCAGGTCTGCGGCTTCGAACCATTCCATATAACGTAGCAGTATTTCATTAAATCAATCCTGATGCATTGATTTTTCAGTAGAATAATCCATAATTGACGGATTCATCACACATTTTTGACAAAAAGATAGTCTATTGATTAATAATATTGTTATTTATGGCACAGCATTGTGACACATTAATATATAGCTTGGCATACGGGGATCTGTAATTTTATAAACCCCTCTCCTTACAAGTTGAAGGATTTCTCCACGCTCAGGTTTTATAAGCTTACCTGTGTAGTTATTCATACTGCCATATGTTAAATCAATATTATGGTCAACTGAAATTTGTTCAATCCAGCTTTTTACACTAAATTGATCATTATTGAATTTTGCGGCAGATAAGAGGATTTTAGGATACATATCTGTTCTAGAAGAAGTGACAGCTAAATCATAACAACGTTTCAACTGACCTTCCGTGTTTTTCACCGCAACAATCAAAGCTTGTTCAAATACAGTTCTATCAATTATTTTTTGTGATTTCCTAATCGCTTCCTCTGCACTTTCCTTACATAGCAAATGTGTAAAATACGGGAAACCACTGCTTATTTCAATAATGGATTTTTTAATTTCAGGTGCAAACGTCAGACCTAAACCGCTCTCGCCGCTCTCAATTATTTCCGCTAAATATTTGTCTTCAACACGAGGCAGTTTAATTTCATGCATGCACCGGATGACCGATTGGTGCCCGGCAATTAGAGCTGCGCCATCGGAGCCAATTCCTACTATTAGGACTTTAAATGGACTACCTGCGTCACTTAATTGTTTAACAAATTCAGCAACCTCATGCTTAACATCATCCTTTACAACATCAAATTCATCAATAAGTAGAACTGATTCCAAATGATGTAAAACTGAGGCTGCTTTGTTGGCAGTGAGTTCTTCCTTTTCTATTGTAATCTTTTCTTCTCGAGAACCTTCAAGACTAAATATATCTAGAAGCTTTGCCCTTGCTCCATATTTTTTAGTAGTTTCAACTTTATCATGCTTGTAAGCTTCATCTATAAAAATAGCAGCTTTTTCAATAATATCTTTGAATGAAGTGGTTTTAATACATCTATACTGGAAAACAATCTCTGGTAAAATTTCATGCTCTTTACCACCTTCAAGAGTTGATAACGCAAGTGAGCTCTTGCCAATTCCACGATCTCCGTAAATCATACAATGCCGACCGGGAGTCGTTAACGCACCTAATATCTTTTGAATCTCTTCATCACGACCTCTAAGATTTGAAGGAGAGGACACTGGTTTTGAAGGGGTGTAAAAAGCATCAACTCTATGGCTTTTTTCTTTCTCTTCTTTGAAAGCTTTAAAGACATCCATTTTTTCTGCTCGCATAAGAAATCATCCTCTTTAATAATAACATCTTATGGCTGGCAATTGGAACTAGAAAAAAACAAACCTACTATAAAAAGCAGGCCACATCCTAATTTTTAAAAAGTTCTTAAAAAAAGCCATAGATATCACCACCTAACCATTTTCTTGCTTAATTTGCAACTTAAATCTATTAGTATCTTTGCCAAACTCTTCTCATAATGGAGCGAAACAGCTTTATATAGCCAAGCTCAACCACGAGTCAGCATGGCAGCGCCAGGTGATCATAGTCCAGCTAGTTTTTTTTTATTCAGCTCGCATGCCATCTCTAATTTACTCTCGCGATAGCAGTAACGATCATCTACCACACTGTAAAGAGCGCGATAATCATAGTTAGCAAGAACCATAGCGATCACGCCATCAGTATGTGGGTAATAAAATGCTATTGGCGCTCGTTGCTGGTCAGCGACTCGGTAAAATTTCGATTATGAATTTCAACGATATTTGAGATGGCATTCTTCATGTCGTTCAGGAGAAAAAAGGGAACAAGCTTGTGATTTTACTTTATCTGAGACTACACGCGATTGACTGGAGTTTTTTATATGTTGTTGCGAGTTGTCTCGGCTATGAAGTGAGTCCGTATCTTACCCACTTCTTCCAAGCTACCTCAATTTCAGAACGAGGGGCATAGGTAATGTCGAACACAATAATAATAAATTTCAGTAAGGCACGTAATAAAGAAGACATAAATTGGCGAGATGGTACACCAGCTACTTTCCATGAACAATGATCTTTAGCAGAACATCTTTATGAAACTTAAGGTATCGAAACCTAAAAATTGCTGGGGCATAGTTCTACCCAGCAAACCCCCAGATACCATGATGATATAGGCAAAGAATGCATAAAAATTAATAATAACTAGCCTTAAGAATCAAGATGTTTGGGGTGATACTTAAGCGCATCATAATTTTCTCCCCATGCCTTCTTATCAAAGAATGCGACATGTTTTTTATTTATAAGTTTCTCGGCTGGTAGATTGTCCAGGATCGCATACGAATTCATATACGTTTCAAACTTCCTACCATGAACAAAATTGGCATTATAAAAAAGCATTAACAATTCGTAATTAGATAGTTGAGCGCGTAAAATATTAGCATATTTTTTCTTATTAGCACTATTCAAATCAGACTCATGGATTATCTTGAACATATTATAGATATATCTATAATAATGAGAAAGGTTTTGAGCTCTGTTTCTGAAATAAAAACGATACTCATTAGACATTCGCAAAGAGGCTTTTTTTATTTCAGATTCATCACTAGAGTCGTAATCTAATAACATTCCATTTTTTTGTCTAACCTCTTTTTTGAATCTTCTAAAAAAATAAAGAAAAACATGACGCCCCTCAGCCAAAGTTCTTCCTGAGGAACCTTCAACTCTCATATCTTTAATTAGCGTTTGTAATATACTCAACATATTAAAGAAGGAATTTTCGAAATCCCTGATTTTTTCCGCTTCCTCCCTCTTACTAGAATCATCTTCTATTTTTTTTGTTGCATCCATCTGCAGTTTAATCGTCCATAAAACGCCACAAAAACCCATAGCAGAAAAGATTGAGGTAAAGGCGCCCCAAGAATCACCAAAAACTCCTCGCTGGTTCGCATCCATACCTTCAAATGGCCAAACGTCGTGCGATATTGCGTAACCATAGCCGATTCCAAAAACTGCGCTAATCAGCATTAAAAGACGAATCATTTCCTAAGCTATCCCTGTTCGTTTTGTTAAACCATTTTGAGAAAATTTTGATAACGATTCAAAAACTAGTAATAAAAACGGGAACCATCAGGCCCCCGCTCTTGTTTAACCCAGAATCTGGATTACATGTTCGCGATAATCGCGTCGCCAAACTCTGAACATTTCAGCAGCTTAGCGCCTTCCATCAGACGTTCGAAGTCATAGGTGACGGTTTTCGCGTTGATTGCGCCTTCCATACCTTTAACGATCAGGTCTGCGGCTTCGAACCATTCCATATGACGCAGCATCATCTCTGCGGACAGGATGATAGAGCCCGGGTTCACTTTGTCCTGGCCTGCGTATTTTGGTGCAGTACCGTGGGTTGCTTCGAACAGGGCGCACTCGTCACCGATGTTCGCGCCAGGGGCGATACCGATACCGCCAACCTGAGCTGCCAGGGCGTCAGAGATGTAGTCACCGTTCAGGTTCATACAGGCAATCACGTCGTATTCCGCAGGACGCAGCAGGATCTGCTGCAGGAACGCATCGGCGATCACATCTTTAATGATGATCTCTTTGCCGGTGTTCGGGTTTTTGATCTTCTGCCATGGGCCGCCGTCGATCAGCTCACCGCCGAACTCTTCTTTCGCCAACTGGTAGCCCCAGTCTTTGAACGCGCCTTCGGTGAACTTCATGATGTTGCCTTTGTGAACCAGGGTCACAGAGTCTCGGTCGTTGGTGATCGCATATTCGATGGCCGCGCGCACCAGACGCTTGGTCCCTTCTTCGGAGCACGGCTTAATGCCGATACCGCAATGCTCAGGGAAGCGAATTTTCTTCACGCCCATCTCTTCGCGCAGGAATTTAATCACTTTCTCTGCATCAGCAGAGTCCGCTTTCCATTCGATACCCGCGTAGATGTCTTCTGAGTTTTCGCGGAAGATGACCATGTCGGTCAGTTCTGGGTGCTTAACCGGGCTTGGGGTGCCCTGATAGTAACGAACCGGACGCAGACAGACGTACAGGTCCAGCTCCTGACGCAGTGCCACGTTCAGGGAACGGATACCGCCGCCAACTGGCGTCGTCAGTGGGCCTTTGATAGCAACGCGGTAGTCGCGGATCAGGTCCAGCGTTTCGGCTGGCAGCCAGACGTCCTGGCCATAAACTTGCGTCGATTTCTCACCGGTGTAAATTTCCATCCAGGAAATTTTACGCTCGCCTTTGTAGGCTTTCTCAACAGCGGCATCAACCACTTTCAGCATTGCCGGGGTAACGTCTACACCGATACCATCACCTTCGATGAATGGAATGATCGGATTGTGAGGAACGTTAATCTTGCCGTTTTGCAGGGTGATCTTTTTACCTTCCGCCGGAACAACTACTTTGCTTTCCATTAACCTCTCCTTCGAGCGCTTCTGGTTGTTACTGATCTTATGTTAATAAATTGTAATGAGCCCTTCGATAGTACCTGATTGTCCGACGCCATGAAAGGTCTTCGTTATTAGGCTATAATGCGGCAATTGATAACGCCTGAAAATACCATGAAGAAAACTTCTTTTACAAAACACCGGGTTGAGCGATTCAGCTCGCGACAAGCCGCCAGACGACCGCAAGAAACCCAGCCAAAGCGGGTGATTCTGTTCAATAAACCCTACGATGTTTTGCCGCAGTTCACCGACGAAGCCGGGCGCAGCACGCTTAAGGACTACATCCCGGTTCAGGGGGTCTACGCGGCCGGGCGTCTGGACCGCGACAGCGAAGGCCTGCTGGTCTTGACCAACGATGGCGCCTTACAGGCGAAGCTCACACAGCCGGGGAAACGCACCGGCAAAATTTACTTCGTCCAGGTAGAAGGCGAGCCGGATGACGAGACGCTGGAAAAATTGCGCAAAGGCGTCGCGCTAAACGACGGTCCCACCCTGCCGGCAGGTATTGAACGCGTGAATGAACCGGAGTGGCTGTGGCCGCGTAACCCACCTATCCGCGAACGCAAATCGATTCCGACAAGCTGGCTCAAAATCACCCTTTATGAAGGCCGCAACCGCCAGGTTCGGCGCATGACCGCACACGTCGGCTTCCCCACCCTGCGCCTGATTCGTTACGCCATGGGCAACTACACCCTGGAAACGCTGGCAAACGGTGAATGGCGGGACGTTACCTCTTAAGGAGTCACTATGTTTAAACCTCATGTCACGGTAGCCTGCGTGGTCCACGCCCGGGGGAAATTCCTTGTTGTCGAAGAGAGCATTAACGGCAAAGCGCTGTGGAACCAGCCTGCCGGGCACCTTGAAGCCAATGAGACCCTCCTGCAGGCGGCAAAACGCGAGCTGTGGGAAGAGACCGGTATTCACGCCGAGCCCCAGCACTTCATCCGTATGCACCAGTGGATTGCGCCCGACCACACGCCGTTCCTGCGTTTTTTATTTGCCGTTGAGCTTAGCGAAACGTGCGCCACTGAACCGCAGGATAACGATATCGACCGCTGCCTGTGGGTCACCGCCGACGAGATCCTGAACGCGCCAAACCTGCGCTCGCCGCTGGTTGCGGAAAGCATCCGCTGCTGGCAGTCAGGCGCACGCCTGCCGCTGGATGTCATCGGCGCATTTAACTGGCCGTTTACAGAGGGTGCCAATGGTGGGGGGGCGTGATAGAATACGCCGCCTTGAAGTTCAATGTCGTGAGTATTCCATGTCAGATAACAGCCAGAAAAAAGTGATCGTCGGCATGTCCGGCGGTGTCGATTCCTCCGTTTCCGCCTACCTGTTACAGCAACAGGGCTATAAGGTGGAGGGCCTGTTCATGAAGAACTGGGAGGAAGATGACGGCGAGGAATACTGCACTGCCGCAGCGGATCTCGCTGATGCGCAGGCCGTGTGCGATAAGCTCGGCATTGAACTGCACACCGTTAACTTTGCCGCAGAATACTGGGACAACGTTTTTGAACTCTTCCTCGAAGAGTACAAAGCGGGCCGTACGCCGAACCCGGATATTCTGTGCAACAAAGAGATCAAATTTAAGGCCTTCCTGGAATTCGCCGCGGAAGATCTGGGCGCAGACTACATTGCGACCGGTCACTACGTGCGTCGCGCTGACGTGAATGGCAAAAGCCAGCTGCTGCGCGGTCTGGACGGCAACAAAGATCAAAGCTACTTCCTCTATACGCTGAGCCACGAGCAAATCGCCCAGAGCCTGTTCCCGGTTGGCGAGCTGGAAAAGCCTCAGGTGCGTAAAATCGCCGAAGAGCTGGACCTGATCACTGCGAAGAAAAAAGACTCTACGGGTATCTGCTTCATCGGCGAGCGCAAATTCCGCGATTTCCTCGGACGTTACCTGCCCGCACAGCCGGGTAAAATTGTCACCGTCGACGGGGAAGAGATTGGCCAGCATCAGGGGCTGATGTACCACACCTTAGGCCAGCGTAAAGGCCTGGGTATCGGCGGGACGAAAGAAGGTAGCGAAGATCCGTGGTACGTGGTCGACAAAGACGTCGAAAACAATGTTCTGGTTGTTGCTCAGGGCCATGACCATCCGCGTCTGATGTCCGTTGGCCTGATCGCGCAGCAGCTGCACTGGGTCGATCGTGAGCCGCTGAAGGGCACGCTGCGCTGCACGGTGAAAACACGCTACCGTCAGACCGATATTCCTTGCACCGTTACCGCGCTTGATGACGACCGTATTGACGTGCGCTTCGACGAGCCGGTCGCCGCCGTCACCCCGGGTCAGTCCGCTGTCTTCTACAGCGGCGAAATCTGCCTGGGCGGCGGGATCATTGAACAGCGCCTGCCGCTGCCCGCTGTTTAACAGCGTTTGCACACATAAAGGAGACCGTGTGGCGAAGAACTACTATGACATCACCCTGGCGCTGGCGGGAATTTGCCAGTCAGCCCGTCTGGTGCAACAGCTGGCGCATCAGGGTCATTGCGACGCTGATGCCCTGCACGTTTCACTCAATAGCGTTATCGACCTCAACCCCGGTTCGACCCTGGGCGTGTTCGGTGGCAGTGAAACCAATCTTCGTCTCGGTCTTGAAACCCTGCTTGGCGTGCTTAACGCCAGCAGCCGTCAGGGGTTAAACGCAGAGCTGACCCGCTACACGTTGAGCCTGATGGTGCTGGAGCGTAAGCTGAGCGCAGCAAAAGGCGCGCTTAATACCCTGGGCGATCGCATTGCCGGGTTACAGCGTCAGCTTGACCATTTTGACCTGCAGTCCGACACGCTGCTGAGCGCCATGGCCGGCATTTATGTTGACGTCATCAGCCCGCTGGGCCCACGGATTCAGGTCACCGGCTCCCCTGCCGTGCTGCAAAGCCCGCAGGTACAGGCAAAAGTACGCGCCTCCCTGCTGGCAGGGATCCGTGCCGCCGTGCTGTGGCACCAGGTTGGCGGTGGCCGCCTGCAGCTAATGTTTTCTCGTAATCGCCTGACCACTCAGGCAAAACAAATTCTTGCTCATTGTTAACCTCCCGGAGTTGCGAATTATGGAATTATCCTCACTGACCGCCGTATCCCCTGTCGACGGACGCTACGGCGATAAAGTCAGCGCGCTGCGCGGGATCTTCAGCGAATATGGTTTGCTGAAGTTCCGTGTTCAGGTTGAAGTACGCTGGCTGCAAAAGCTGGCCGCCCAGGCAGCAATCAAGGAAGTTCCTGCTTTTGACGAAAAGGCAAACGATTACCTTGATAAAATCGTTGCCGAGTTTAGCGAACAAGACGCCGCGCGCA
Source organism: Enterobacter sp. 5-4 (assembly GCF_000612205.1). NCBI lineage: Bacteria > Pseudomonadati > Pseudomonadota > Gammaproteobacteria > Enterobacterales > Enterobacteriaceae > Enterobacter > Enterobacter sp. 5-4. The sequence goes on from NZ_JFHW01000009.1 coordinate 312,536, forward strand.
TTAAAACCATTGAGCGCACCACCAACCACGACGTGAAGGCGGTTGAGTACTTCCTGAAGGAGAAAGTGGAAAGCGTTCCTGCGCTGCACGCCGTGTCTGAGTTCATTCACTTCGCCTGTACGTCTGAAGACATCAACAACCTCTCTCATGCGCTGATGCTCTCCACCGCGCGCAAAGAGGTGGTGCTGCCTTACTGGCGTAAAATCATCGACGCGGTGAAAGCGCTGTCCGTGGAATACCGCGACATTCCGCTGCTCTCCCGTACCCACGGCCAGCCAGCCACCCCATCCACGATGGGTAAAGAGATGGCGAACGTCGCGTACCGTATGGAGCGCCAGTACCGTCAGCTGGAACAGGTTGAAATTCTGGGCAAAATCAACGGCGCGGTCGGTAACTATAACGCCCACATCGCCGCGTATCCGGAAGTGGACTGGCACCAGTTCAGCGAAGAGTTCGTGACCTCGCTGGGCATTCAGTGGAACCCGTACACCACCCAGATTGAGCCGCACGACTATATTGCGGAGCTGTTTGACTGCATCGCGCGCTTCAACACCATCCTGATCGACTTCGATCGTGACGTGTGGGGCTACATCGCCCTGAACCACTTCAAGCAGAAAACCATCGCCGGTGAAATCGGCTCTTCCACCATGCCGCACAAAGTGAACCCGATCGACTTCGAAAACTCCGAAGGTAACCTGGGTCTGGCGAACGCCGTGCTGCAGCATATGGCGAGCAAACTGCCGGTATCCCGCTGGCAGCGCGACCTGACCGACTCCACCGTACTGCGTAACCTGGGCGTGGGCATCGGCTACGCGCTGATCGCGTACCAGTCCACGCTGAAAGGCGTGAGCAAGCTGGAAGTGAACCGCGATCGTCTGCTGGACGAACTGGATCACAACTGGGAAGTGCTGGCGGAGCCGATTCAGACCGTGATGCGTCGTTACGGCATCGAAAAACCGTACGAGAAGCTGAAAGAGCTGACCCGCGGCAAACGCGTTGATGCCGAAGGTATGAAGCAGTTTATCGACGGCCTGGCGCTGCCGGAAGAAGAGAAAACCCGCCTGAAGGCGATGACTCCGGCGAACTACATTGGCCGCGCCATCACCATGGTTGACGAGCTGAAATAATCCCTTCTCCCCCCTTTCCGCCCGGAAAGGGGGTTGCTTTTCCCCGGTTTACTCAATGTTTATCCCCACAGCAACATAATCAGCGTTAAACTATTCATACTATTTATTCTGGGAGAAAAGATGATGCGCGTACTGGTTGTTGAGGATAACGCATTGCTACGCCATCACCTGAAGGTTCAGCTTCAGGAGATGGGACATCAGGTGGACGATGCTGAAGATGCAAAAGAAGCCGATTATTATCTCAATGAACACCTGCCGGATATCGCCATTGTCGATTTAGGGTTGCCTGACGAGGACGGCCTGTCGTTGATTCGTCGCTGGCGCAGCCACGATGTTTCCCTGCCGGTTCTGGTGCTGACCGCTCGTGAAGGCTGGCAGGATAAGGTTGAAGTGCTCAGCGCGGGCGCAGATGATTACGTCACTAAGCCGTTCCATATTGAAGAGGTGGCGGCCCGCATGCAGGCGCTGCTCCGTCGCAACAGCGGGCTGGCGTCGCAGGTTATTTCCATCCCGCCTTTCCAGGTCGATCTCTCCCGCCGCGAGCTCTCAATTAACGATGAAGTCATCAAGCTGACCGCATTCGAATATACGATTATGGAAACGCTGATCCGCAACAGCGGCAAGGTGGTGAGTAAAGATTCTTTAATGCTTCAGCTCTACCCTGACGCTGAACTGCGCGAGAGCCATACCATTGACGTGCTGATGGGACGACTGCGTAAGAAAATTCAGGCCCAGTACCCGCAGGATGTGATTACCACCGTCCGCGGTCAGGGCTACCTGTTTGAATTACGCTAAATGAGACGGATTTTGCGTCATCTTCTGCCCCTCTCACTGCGGGTTCGTTTTTTACTGGCAACGGCTGCGGTGGTGCTGGTGCTGTCGCTCTCCTACGGCATGGTCGCCCTGGTGGGGTACAGCGTCAGCTTCGATAAAACGACCTTTCGTCTCTTACGCGGCGAAAGCAATCTGTTTTATACCCTGGCGAAATGGGAAGACAACCGAATCACCGTCGAAATGCCGGAAAACCTTAATCAGCAAAGCCCCACCCTCGCCCTGATTTACAACGAAAAGGGGAAGCTGCTGTGGGCGCAGCGCGATATTCCGTGGCTGGTCAAAAGCATTCGTCCGGAGTGGCTTAAAACCAACGGTTTTCACGAAATTGAAGCCGATCTCAACACCACCAGCTCGCTGATCCGTGAAGATCGTTCCCTGCAGCAAAAGCTGAACGAGATCCGCGCCGACGACGCGGAAACGGAGATGACGCACTCCGTTGCGATTAACCTTTATCCGGCGACGCTAAACATGCCGCAGCTGACCATCGTGGTGATCGACACCATTCCGGTCGAGCTGAAGCGTTCTTATATGGTCTGGAGCTGGTTCATCTACGTTCTGGCGGCAAATCTGCTGCTGGTGATCCCGCTGCTGTGGATAGCGGCGTGGTGGAGCCTGCGCCCCATTGAATCACTGGCGAAAGAGGTTCGCGAGCTGGAAGAACATCATCGCGAAAAGCTTAATCCGGAAACCACCCGCGAGCTCACCAGCCTGGTGCGTAACCTCAACCGCCTGCTGAAAAGTGAACGCGAACGCTATGATAAATACCGTACGACGCTTACCGATCTGACCCACAGCCTGAAAACCCCGCTCGCGGTGATGCAAAGCACCCTGCGTTCCATGCGCAGTTCGAAGCTGAGCGTCGACGATGCCGAGCCGGTGATGCTGGAGCAGATCAGCCGTATTTCCCAGCAAATTGGCTATTACCTCCACCGCGCCAGCATGCGTTCCGGCAGCGCCCTGCTGAGCCGCGAGCTGCATCCGGTCGCCCCGCTTCTGGATAACCTCACGTCCGCCCTCAACAAGGTGTATCAGCGTAAAGGGGTGAATATCAGCCTCGATATCTCGCCAGAGATAAGCTTTGTGGGTGAAAAAAATGACTTCATGGAAGTGATGGGCAACCTGTTAGATAACGCCTGCAAATACTGTCTGGAGTTCGTGGAAGTGTCGGCGCGCCAGACGGATAACGAACTGCATATCATCGTGGAGGATGATGGCCCGGGGATCCCGCGCAATAAACGTGATGTGGTGTTCGATCGCGGTCAACGCGCCGATACGCTACGTCCTGGCCAGGGCGTTGGATTAGCCGTCGCCCGGGAGATTGTCGACCAGTACGACGGGAAAATCGAAACCAGCGAAAGTTTGCTGGGCGGCGCGCGAATGGAGGTCATTTTTGGTCGCCAGCAGCCCACATCGAACGATAGTTAACCCGTTATGTGAAAAATGCGAGGATCTCGCAGCCGGGGGGCTGAGCTTCCGTTATAATCCGAGTCAGTAAGAGCCTGCGGAATAAAAAAATATGGATTATCACTTAACGCTTAACTGGCCCGAGTTTATTGAACGTTACTGGCAAAAACGCCCGGTCGTTCTGAAACGCGGGTTCAGCAATTTTGTCGACCCTATCTCGCCTGACGAGCTGGCCGGTCTGGCCATGGAAAACGAAGTCGACAGCCGCCTGGTCAGCCACCAGGACGGGAAATGGCAGGTTAGCCACGGTCCTTTCGAAAGCTACGATCATCTCGGTGAAAACAACTGGTCGCTGCTGGTACAGGCTGTCAACCACTGGCACGAGCCAACGGCCGCCTTAATGCGTCCGTTCCGCGCCCTGCCCGACTGGCGCATGGACGATCTGATGATCTCCTTCTCCGTGCCGGGCGGCGGCGTAGGCCCGCATCTGGACCAGTACGATGTGTTCATCATTCAGGGTACGGGCCGCCGCCGCTGGCGCGTGGGCGAAAAAGTGCCGATGAAGCAGCACTGCCCGCATCCGGACCTGCTTCAGGTTGATCCCTTTGAAGGGATTATCGACGAAGAGCTGGAGCCGGGCGACATTCTCTACATCCCGCCGGGATTCCCTCACGAAGGTTACTCCCTGGAGAATTCCCTCAACTACTCCGTCGGGTTCCGCGCGCCAAGCGGCCGCGAGATGATCAGCGGATTTGCCGACTATGTTCTGCAGCGCGAGCTGGGCAGCTATCGTTACAGCGATCCCGACGTGCCTGCGCGTGAGCACCCGGCAGACATCCTGCCCGCGGAGCTGGATAAGCTGCGCGGCATGATGCTGGATCTGATCAACGAGCCGGAACATTTCCGTCAGTGGTTTGGCGAGTTTATTAGCCAGTCCCGCCACGAGCTGGACGTTGCGCCTCCGGAGCCGCCGTATCAGGCTGACGAGATTTACGATGCGCTTCAGCAAGGCGACAAGCTGACGCGCCTGGGCGGGTTGCGCGTGCTGCGCATTGGTGAGGACGTGTTCGTCAACGGCGAGAAGCTGGACTCACCGCACCGACCGGCGCTGGAAGCGATTGCCAGCCATCTGGTGCTGACTGCTGATACCTTTGGCGATGCGCTGGAAGACCCGTCCTTCCTCGCGATGCTGGCCGCGCTGGTCAACAGCGGGTACTGGTTCTTTGAGGACTGAGTCGCTTTAGTGCCCGGTGGCGCTGCGCTTACCGGGCCTACGGGATCGAGCTTTTGTAGGCCGGGTAAGGCGTAGCCGCCACCCGGCTTTTCACTTCCGCTCCCCCGCGGCAAAATCCTCAATCTCTCCTGCCCAATCCACCGGATACAACCCTTCAGCCACGTCCCGATGAAACGTTGAATACGGCCAGTCGCTGACTTTACCCACATAGCCGTGCTTCAGCGGATTGATATAAATGTAATCCACATGTCGCCGGTAGTCCTCTTCGTTGCGGATAGTGTGCTCCCAGAATCGTGGCTGCCAGATATAGCGCATGTCGATGCTGCGGCTGAATGTCTTTTTGATATCCCGCCAGCGTGCGGAAAAATCGCTGTCCCCGTCCGGTAGGCTCCAGATACAGTGCATATGTTCAGGCAAAATAACCCACGCGTTGATGGTGAAGGGCTTCGCACGCTTAACCGTTGAGGTGGCGGAACGCAGGTTATCGATATGGCGGGTAAGCAAATCGCTTTGACGGTTTTGCAGGTTAACGGTGAAAAACCAGGTGCCACCGGGCATTTTTTAGCGTTTAGCGGTCAACTCAGCTATCCGCACTATCACCTTCACCGCCTTTTCCATCCCTTCCAGCGTCACAAACTCATGTTTACCGTGGTAGTTATAGCCACCGGTAAACAGGTTCGGGCACGGTAGTCCCATAAACGACAGCTGAGAACCGTCGGTACCGCCGCGAATCGGTTTTAATATCGGTTCAATATCGCAGTCGCGCATCGCCTGCTGGGCGATATCGAGAATATGCGGATGGGCCATCACCTTCTCGCGCATATTGTAATAGCTGTCTTCGATGATGAGCTCAATATAGCAGTCAGGATGTAATCCTTTACCAACCTTCTTAGCGATCTCCATCATCTTACGCTTGCGCGCCTCAAAGGCTTTACGGTCAAAATCGCGGATGATGTAGTGCATCTGCGCGCTGTCCACGGTGCCTTTGATGCTGGTCAGGTGGTAGAAACCTTCATACCCTTCGGTCTGTTCGGGGCTCTCTTCCGCCGGGACTTCCGCATGAATTCGCGACGCCAGCGACAGCGCGTTGACCATGACGCCTTTCGCCGAACCGGGGTGAACGTTGTTGCCGACAATTTTGATCGTGACTGACGCGGCATTGAAGTTTTCATATTCCAGCTCACCGACGCCGCCACCGTCAACGGTATAGGCCCACTGCGCGTTGAATGCGTCCACGTCGAAGTGCTTCGCGCCCTTGCCGACCTCTTCATCCGGCGTAAAGGCCACGCGGATATCGCCGTGCGGAATATCGTTGCCCTTCAGCACCGCCAGCGCCGTCATGATCTCCGCGATGCCCGCTTTGTCATCCGCCCCCAGCAGCGTTTTACCATCGGTGGTGATCAGCGTCTGACCGAGCAGCTGGTGCAGCACCGGGAACATCACGGGCGAGAGCACTTCATCACCGATCCCCAGCGCAATGTCGCCGCCGCGGTAGTTTTCAACAATCTGCGGGTTCACATGTTTACCACTAAAATCCGGAGAGGTGTCGACATGGGAGATAAAGCCAATCGCCGGAATGTCGCCCGGGACATTCGCCGGCAGCGTTCCCATCACAGTGCCTTTCTCGCTTAACGTGACGTTGACCAGCCCCATGGCGTCAAGCTGCTCTTTAAGCAGGTTTAATAGCTTCCACTGGCCTTCGGTGCTCGGCACCTGGCGAACACCCGGCTTAGATTGGGTATCCAGCGAAACGTACTGTAAAAAACGCTCAAGTAATTTATCCATGCAGTCACCCTCACTTTTTGTGACAACATTATCAATAAGCATCAAAACGCAAATATTGCGTCAGGTCACTTTTATCCCGCAAACGAGAATATTTTCCGTTTATATCGTTATGCGTTAGTAAATGTAGCTTATGAATCAGTGACAAGGATTGGCGATTGCGGGGGATTGCCGTAGAATGTCCGCCCTCATTACGAGTCACCAAGGTGGTTACACACAAACCCCGCTTCAGTCTGCTGCCTGAGGCGTCTATATGGGACAGCGCAAAAATTGAATACACAATCCCGTTCACGTTCACCGCTGGTGCAACTGGAACGAATTCGTAAAAGTTTTGATGGCAAAGACGTCATTTCCGACCTCACTCTCACCATCAATGACGGTGAGTTTCTGACGCTGCTTGGCCCCTCCGGCTGCGGCAAAACCACCGTACTGCGCCTTATCGCCGGGCTGGAAAGCGTCGATAACGGCCATATCCATCTTGAAAGTCAGGACATCACCCAGGTTCCCGCCGAAGACCGCCACGTCAACACTGTCTTTCAGAGCTATGCCCTCTTCCCGCACATGACCGTGTTTGAAAACGTGGCGTTTGGCCTGCGGATGCAAAAAACTCCGGCGAGTGAGATCGAACCGCGCGTCACCGAAGCCCTGCGCATGGTGCAGCTCGAGACGTTTGCCCAGCGAAAACCGCATCAGCTTTCCGGCGGCCAGCAGCAGCGCGTGGCCATCGCCCGCGCCGTGGTCAACAAGCCGCGTCTGCTCCTGCTGGATGAATCCCTCTCCGCGCTGGATTACAAGCTGCGCAAGCAGATGCAGAACGAGCTTAAAGCCCTGCAGCGCAAGCTCGGCATTACCTTTGTCTTCGTCACCCACGACCAGGAAGAAGCCCTGACCATGTCCGACCGCATCGTGGTGATGCGCGACGGCAAAATCGAGCAGGACGGCACGCCGCGTGAAATCTACGAAGAGCCGAAAAATCTGTTTGTCGCCAGCTTCATTGGTGAGATCAATATCTTCGACGCCACGGTGATTGAGCGTCTGGACGACCAGCGCGTTCGCGCGTGCGTCGAAGGACGCGAGTGCGTCATCACGGTGAATTTCCCCGTCGAAAAGGGACAAAAGCTCAACGTTCTGCTGCGCCCGGAAGATCTGCGCGTCGATGAAATTCACGGCAATACCGAGGCCGAAGGGTTAATCGGCTATATCCGCGAGCGCAACTACAAAGGGATGACGCTGGAGTCTGTCGTCGAGCTGGAGAACGGCAAAATGGTGATGGTCAGCGAGTTCTTTAACGAGGACGACCCGGACTTCGACCACTCTCTCGACCAGAAAATGGTTATCAACTGGGTAGAAAGCTGGGAGGTTGTACTGGCTGATGAAGAACACAAGTAAGTTCCAGAATGTGGTGATTGCCACGATCGTCGGTTGGCTTGTGTTGTTTGTCTTTTTACCCAACCTGATGATCATCGCCACCAGCTTCCTGACCCGTGACGACACAAACTTCGTTTCGCTGGTTTTTACGCTGGACAACTACGCGCGCCTGCTCGATCCGCTCTATTTTGACGTGCTGCTGCATTCGCTCAATATGGCGCTGATTGCCACCATTGCCTGCCTGGTGCTGGGTTATCCGTTCGCATGGTTCCTCGCGGGTCTGCCGCAAAAGGTGCGTCCGCTGCTGTTGTTTCTGCTGATTGTGCCGTTCTGGACCAACTCGCTGATTCGCATCTACGGGCTGAAAATCTTCCTCAGCACCAAAGGCTACCTCAATGAATTTCTGCTGTGGCTGGGGGTGATTGATACGCCGATCCGCATCATGTTTACCCCGAGCGCGGTAATTGTGGGTCTGGTCTATATCCTGCTGCCGTTTATGGTGATGCCGCTCTACTCCAGCATTGAGAAGCTGGATAAACCGCTGCTGGAAGCGGCAAAAGATCTGGGTGCCAGCAAGTTCCAGACCTTTATCCGCATTATCATTCCGCTGACCATGCCCGGCATTATCGCGGGCTGTCTGCTGGTCATGCTTCCGGCCATGGGTCTGTTCTACGTTTCGGACCTGATGGGTGGCGCGAAAAACCTGCTGATTGGGAATGTGATCAAGAGTCAGTTCCTCAACATTCGCGACTGGCCGTTCGGCTCCGCCACCAGCATTACATTGACGGTGGTGATGGGTCTGATGCTGCTGGTTTACTGGCGCGCCTCACGGCTGCTGAACAAGAAGGTGGAACTCGAATGATCGGTCGACTGCTTCGCGGCGGTTTTATGACCGCCATTTACGCTTACCTGTATATCCCGATCATTATTTTGATCGTGAACTCGTTTAACAGCTCGCGCTTTGGGATTAACTGGCAGGGCTTTACCACCGACTGGTACAGCCTGCTGATGAACAACGACAGCCTGCTGCAGGCCGCACAGCACTCACTGACGATGGCGATCTTCTCCGCCACCTTCGCCACGCTGATTGGTTCGCTCACCGCCGTGGCGTTGTATCGCTACCGATTCCGCGGAAAACCGTTCGTCAGCGGTATGCTGTTTGTGGTGATGATGTCCCCGGACATCGTGATGGCGATTTCGCTGCTGGTGCTGTTTATGCTGCTGGGCGTTCAGCTTGGCTTCTGGTCACTGCTGTTTTCCCATATCACCTTCTGCCTGCCGTTTGTGGTGGTGACGGTCTTTGCACGCCTGAAAGGGTTCGACGTGCGTATGCTGGAGGCGGCGAAGGATCTGGGCGCCAGCGAGATGACCATCCTGCGCAAAATCATCCTGCCGCTGGCGATGCCCGCCGTGGCGGCCGGATGGCTGCTGAGCTTTACCCTGTCGATGGATGACGTGGTGGTCTCCTCCTTCGTGACCGGGCCGAGCTATGAAATTCTGCCGTTGAAAATTTATTCGATGGTGAAAGTCGGCGTTTCACCTGAGGTGAACGCGCTGGCGACCATTCTGCTGGTGTTTTCGCTGGTTCTGGTGATCGCCAGCCAGGTTATTGCTCGTGATAAAACAAAATCTCAGGGGACAATGAAATGAAAAAAATGCTCGCCGCTGCGGCGCTGGTGCTTGGTATGGGTGCCGCACACGCTGATGACAGCAAAACGCTCTACTTCTACAACTGGACCGAGTACGTGCCGCCGGGCCTGCTGGAGCAGTTCACCAAGGAGACGGGCATCAAGGTGATCTACTCGACCTACGAGTCGAATGAAACCATGTACGCCAAGCTCAAAACCTACAAAGATGGCGCGTACGATCTGGTGGTTCCGTCCACCTATTTTGTCGACAAAATGCGCAAAGAGGGCATGATCCAGAAGATCGACAAAACGAAGCTAACCCATTTTTCAAACCTCGATCCTGAGATGCTCAACAAGCCGTTTGACCCAAATAACGACTACTCCATTCCGTATATCTGGGGGGCAACCGCGATTGGCGTTAACAGCGAGGCCGTCGATCCGAAATCGGTGACAAGCTGGGCCGATCTGTGGAAACCGCAATACAAAGGCAGCCTGCTGTTGACCGACGACGCGCGCGAAGTCTTCCAGGTGGCGCTGCGCAAGCTTGGCTACTCTGGCAACACGACGGATCCTAAAGAGATTGAAGCGGCATATGCCGAGCTGAAAAAGCTGATGCCTAACGTGGCGGCATTCAACTCTGATAACCCTGCAAACCCGTATATGGAAGGCGAAGTAAACCTGGGGATGGTGTGGAACGGCTCCGCGTATGTGGCCCGCCAGGCCGGTACGCCGCTTGAGGTAGTCTGGCCAAAAGAAGGCGGGATCTTCTGGATGGACAGCCTCTCCATTCCGGCTAACGCGAAAAATGTGGATGGGGCGCTGAAGCTGATTAACTTCCTGCTGCGCCCGGATGTGGCGAAACAGGTTGCCGAGACGATTGGCTACCCGACGCCAAACCTGGCCGCACGCAAGCTGCTGAAGCCTGAAGTGGCTAACGATAAGTCGCTCTACCCGGATGCGGAAACCATCAGCAAAGGTGAGTGGCAGAACGATGTCGGCGACGCCAGCCGGCTCTACGAAGAGTATTACCAGAAGTTAAAAGCGGGCCGCTAACCGGTATCGCGTTCTTCCTCACGCCGCCTGCGCGGCGTGAGGAAGGATTAACTGACCGTATTCTCTCCAGCCCAGAGCGTCGCTTTTCGCATCGCCTCAACCACCTCTTCATCTGACAGGCCCAGCGCCTGTCGAATCCGGGTCGCCTCGTCCCACCGCTGCTGTTCATAGTAACGGCAGAGGTTAATCATGTCGGCTAACCGTCCCTCCTGATGGCACAGCGCGTTGCTCACGCTCTGCGGCACCGCAATTTGCTTCATCAGCTCTGCCATCGGAAGCTCCAGGAGGGTATCGAGCAGAGAAAACAGGCCGCACATGAACGCATTTTCAGCCAGAGTAGGTTCGTTCATCGTCTCAGCTAGCAGTTCGCAGAATTTGCCGCGCATCATGCTCAGCGGGTAAAGCTCGCTGACGGTGTCATTGCCCGCACTGGCGAGGACCACGACGGCAACAAACCGTCGGAGCTGGTTTTCGCCAAGATACCTGAGCACCTCGCTCAGGGTTAACTTGCTGAAATTACAGGCGCCGACATGTTTAAACGCCGTATGCTTCATATAGCGCATGATTTTATAAGAGAGCGTGAGATCGGTTTTTATCAACGACTCGATGATTCGAAAATCAGGTTTATTGCGTCCGACCTCCATTTGCAGCCGAAAAATCGCCAGCTGATTTTGCGACAGCCGTTTATATTTAATGACCTCGGGACGGCAGAAAAAATAGCCCTGAAAAAGGGAAAATCCCTCGTCTCTGTATTGGTTGAATTCTTCTTTAGTCTCAATTTTTTCAGCAAGATATTTAATGTGACCGGTCAGATGTTTACGTACTTTCAGATACGCTTTAATTTGCGCTAAGGTATAATTTCTGACGTCAAATTTCAGGATTGAAATAAAGGGTAAAAAAACATCCCATTCTGGCGCAAGGGTGAAATCATCAAGCGCAAACTGATAGCCGTGCGCATTCATCTCCCTGACGGCCTGCAGCAGTTCGGCCCCCGGCACAGCATCTTCAAGAATCTCAATCACCACGCTCTCTTTATCAAGCGCTTCTCCACTGCGGTCAATAACCATCCTTGAAGGGAAATTAATAAACGACGTATGTGCCCCGGCAATGCGCTGGGACGGCACACATAAGAACTGATCTGATATCATCCTGGACGTGGCATATTCTGCCGACACATCCGGAAAACGATTTGTCATCCCGTCTCTGAAAAGCAGCTCATAGGCTACGGTATTCATTTCAGGGTTAAAAATGGGTTGTCGCGCGATAAATCCGTACATATCCCATCCTCCTCTACCACTTTATATTTATTAGCATCCTCTTTCTACACGACGATAACGAGTTTTATCGAGCACTATTTTGATTGAATGCACAAAATAAAAGCATCCACACTAATTAACGGGAATTAACCGTCTGGATTTAAATTAAATATATCCTTCGCTCTACAGAAAGGAGATGAAATATCCGATAAGTACTTTGTGCCTGCCCGACATGCACGACATTACGGGAGATGAGAATGAAAGACGCCATGGTCCGAAGACAAAAAATAAGAGTCAAGACGTTGATGCTATTGTCCATTTTCCTCACCGTGACGGTGGGCTTTACGGCAACGATCGGGTTTATGATGTGGCAATGGATGGCGCAGCAAGAGGTGCTGGCCAAAAACCATATCCGCCAGATAGCCGAGGTACAAGCTTTACAGGTCAGCAAACAGCTGGATTCTGCCCTGACTGCCGCCCGGGATATGGGCAACAGCGCCCTCGCGCTGCGCGAAGCGGGCATTTCCGACCGCCAGAGCCTGAACCAGCTGCTCGTCCACTACCTCTCGGCTCACCCGTCGTTTCTCTCCATGTCGATGGCCTTTGAGCCCAACGCGTTTGACGATAAAGATGCCGTCTTTGCCGGTCAGAGCGGTGAAGATCCTGCCGGGCGCTACGCCCGCTACGTCGACCGCGATGCCACCGGCAAACCGGCGTTGCACCTGCTGACGGACATCGAAACGCCCGGCAGCGGCGATTACTATCTGTTGCCGAAACAGCGGCATAAAGATGTGATCATCGAACCCTATATTTACCCCTACAACGGCGTGGACGTGATGCTCACCTCAATTGCCGCCCCCATCATGCGTGACGGTCAGTTTCTGGGCTCAGTCACCTCTGACTTCTCGCTCGCCACGCTGCAGTCCATGATTGGCGCCATTAAACCGTGGAACGGCACAGGCTACGCCCTGCTCCTGTCTGCGGGCAATAACGTGGTGTCCAGCCCGGACAAAGGTGCGGCAGGCAAGCCTTACGCGGGTCACATTGCAGGACATGACGTCACTCGGGTAAACGATCCGCTGCTGAAAGAAGAGGTATTTATCACCTGGCAGGCGATCGCCGTCGGTAATAGCCAGACGCCGTGGAAACTCGCCATCATCACCCCGGTCAGCGAAGTGATGGCCGAAGCGCGCGCATTTTTACTGAAGGCCATCGTCATGATGGTGTTAAGCATCGTTGCGGTTAGCCTGGTGATGGCCCAGATTTTTACCCGCAAGGTTGACCGTCCGGTGGGGGGAGAACCTTCCGAGGCCGCCGGGATCGCCCTGGCCGTCGCCCGCGGGGATCTGAACAACACCATCCCGGTGCGATCCGGGGATACCCACAGCATTTTTTATGCCCTGCACACCATGCAGACGCAGCTCAAGCGCATCGTCGACAACATCAGCGAAGCCAGCCACTCCGTGCACGGCGGGACCAGCGAAATTTCGGCGGGCAACCTTGATCTCGCCTCGCGTACCGAGGAACAGGCGGCGGCGATTGTTGAAACCGCTGCCAGCATGGAAGAGATTTCGGTTACGGTGAAGAACAATGCCGATAACGCCCACAAGGCGACCACCCTGACCGATCGCGCCGCGAGCCTTGCCGGGCATGGCGAAACGCTGGTGAACGACGTGGTCGTGGTGATCGGCGAGATTGATGAGAGCGCGCGCAAGATCGGTGAGATTAACAGTATCGTCGATGGCATCGCCTTCCAGACCAATATCCTGGCGCTGAATGCTGCCGTTGAAGCGGCGCGCGCAGGTGAACAGGGACGCGGTTTCGCGGTAGTCGCAGGTGAAGTACGCAACCTTGCCCAGCGAAGCGCTAACGCGGCCAAAGAGATCTCTCAGCTGATTGCCGAGTCCTCAGGCCGCGTCAGCAAAGGCGTCGAGCTGGTCAATGAAACTGGCGTGATGATGAAACAGGTGATTGAAGCGGTGTCGCACGTGCATCTGGTCATCAACGACATTGTTCAGGCGCTGGACGAACAGAATCGGGGGATTAGCCAGGTCAGTACCGCCGTCAACCAGATGGACAGCACCACCCAGCAGAACGCTTCACTGGTTCAGCAGATCTCAGCGGCGGCGCTCTCGCTGGACGAGCAGGCTAAATCGCTGGAGAAGACGCTGGCGTTCTTTCATTCTTAAATAAAAAGGCACCCGCCGGGCGGGTGCCTTTTCACGCGATTCGCGTTACAGACCTTTCAGCAGCTTGTCGACAAATTCCGGAACAACCGTGCTTGCCAGGCCGTAGTGTTTCTCTTCAAACTCGCTGCCCACCTGGCTCGGCTCAAGATTGAGCTCTACCGTATGCGCACCGTGCAGCCGCGCTTCGTGAACAAACCCCGCCGCCGGGTAAACGTGGCCGGATGTACCGATAGCGATAAACACGTCGGCCATCGCCAGCGCGCTGTAGATCTCATCCATTCCCAGCGGCATTTCGCCAAACCAGACCACGTGCGGACGCAGGCGAGACGGGAACTGGCAGCAGTGGCACTTATCCTCCGGCAGCACGTCCTCTTTCCAGTCCAGCACCTGACCGCTCCAGGCACAGCGAACCTTGAGCAGCTCACCGTGCATATGGATGATGTTCCTGTTACCGGCTCGCTCATGCAGGTTGTCGATATTCTGCGTCACCAGCAGAAAACGATCGCCCAGCGCCTCTTCCAGCTTCGCCAGCGCCAGATGCGCCGCATTCGGCGCGACGTCAGGCTGCTGAAGCTGACGACGGCGGGCGTTATAAAACGCCTGCACAAGATCCGGATCGCGGGCAAAGCCTTCCGGCGTGGCAACATCCTCCACGCGGTGCTCTTCCCACAGCCCGTCCGCCGCGCGGAAGGTTCGAATTCCTGACTCGGCGGAGATCCCCGCCCCGGTCAGCACCACCACTCTGGGTTTATCCATCGCTTCTGGCATCATTCTGTCTCTGAAAAAGATCCGCTGGCGCAAGCGCTCACGCAAGCGGCGTTTATTTTTGCGAAAACGGCTGAGTCGACCCTGGCGACGCGACAGCATAGAAACCTCGTAAACTAATCGGTGAGATGAAGGAATGCGGCTCCGCGCATGCCTCCTGCGTCCCCGTGTCGCGCGCGTTCAATACGCGGCACGCGGGCAACCGGCAATAAATGTCGGGGCAAACGCCCGGACAACCGTTCCGTAATCGCGGTAAAGTTTGAGAGCCCTCCCCCAATCACCAGCAGATCCGGGTCGACGATGGTGAGAATATTGCCCAGACACACCGCCAGCAGATCCAGATAGCGCTCGACGTGCTCACGCGCCTGCGCATCCCCTTGCTCCCACAGGGTAATGATTTGAGGGGCCTCAAGTTTCTGATGATAGAAGTGTTCGTAAAGCCATGCAAACCCGCGGCCTGACAGGTAGTTCTCAATACAGCCGTGCTGCCCGCAGCCGCAGCGGGTCAGCGGGAAATCACGGCCGACGACCTCCAGCGCATCCACCGGCAGGCGGATATGACCAAACTCGCCGGTGATGTAGCTGCGGCCGGTGATGGGCTTACCGTTGATGACGATTCCTCCGCCGACGCCGGTACCGAGGATCAGCCCCATCACCAGCGGATATTGACGGAACTCATCATCCCAGGCTTCGGAGAGCGCAAAGCAGTTGGCGTCGTTATCTAAACGCACGTCGCGTTCAAGGAGCGCAGAGAGATCGGCGCGCAGCGGTTTACCGCTGGCGGCAGGCACGTTGGCCGCGTAAAGCGTACCGTCGTCGGTTTCCGGCATGCCCGGAATACCAATGCCGACGCTGCCTTTCACGCCAAAGCGTTCATCAGCCTGCGCCACCAGCGCGGCAATGGCGGTTAAAAATTCATCGTAGCTGTCGCGCGGCGTGGGAACGCGGGTTTCCCACTGCAGTTTGAGGTCTTTATCAAACACGCCGAGCGCAATCTTGGTGCCGCCAATATCAAATCCATAATACATAACGCATTCCTCTTTCGATCTGGCGACCCGAAAGCCGCTAGATCGTGACGTAATTACTGGCCACTTAATACCCTCGCCGGATCAATTCGGCTTGCGCGACGCGCCGGATACCAGCTTGCCAGCAGACTCAGTAAAAGTGCTGTAAGCAGCACATAAAAAACATCCAGCCAGTGCAGTTCAGACGGCAGGAAGTCAATAAAATAGATATCACCCGACAGGAACTGGTGACCAATAAGCTTTTCAATCCCGTTGATAATCGGCGTTAGCTGCAGGGAAACCACCACGCCAATCACCACGCCGCACAGGCTGCCGAACAGTCCTGCCAGCAAACCGTACCAGACGAAGATGGCGCGAATAAGACCGTCTTTTGCCCCAAGGGTACGCAGCACGGCGATGTCGCCGCTCTTGTCTTTGACCGCCATCACCAGCGTCGAGACGATATTAAAGCACGCGACACCGATCACCAGCACCATCGCCAGATACATAATGGCGCGGATCATCTGGATATCACGGTACATATAGCCGTAAGTGCCGATCCAGCTTTTGATGTAGACATAGTTATTGGTCACGCTGCCCGCGTCGCGCACCAGTTTGTTAGCGTTAAAGACGTCGTTCACCTTAATGGCAATGCCCGTCACGCTGTCGCCCATGTCGAGATACTGGCGTGCATCCTCCATCGGCACCATCGCAAAGCTGTGGTCAAGCTGACCGCTCAGCTGAAGAATACCGGTAACGTGCAGGCGCACGCGCTTTGGCTGCTGCAGTTTGTGATCGGCGCTGGCATTCGGGATCATGATTGACACCCAGTCGCCCTGCTTCACCTTCAGGGCATCAGCAACGCCTTTACCCATGATGATCTGCTGCTCGCCCGCCTTGAAGTTGGCCCACGCGCCGTTCTGCACGTAGTTCGGCAGCGCGCTGAGGCGCGCTTCCTGCGTCGGATTCACCCCTTTCACCTGGATAGCGCGCAGGTTTACCCCGCTCTCCACCAGCCCGGTAAAGTTAATGTAGGGCGCAGCCGCGGCGATGCCGGGCACTTTTTCCACTTTGTTCAGGGCGTCGCTCCAGTTAGTCCACGGCTGGTTAACCGGTTCGATCTCCCCGTGCGGCACGACCGCCAGAATACGGTTATTCAGCTCGCGCTCGAAGCCGTTCATGGCGCTTAAGCCCACGATCAGCACCGCCACACCCAGCGCAATACCGATGGTCGAGATAACGGAGATCAGCGACACCATGCCGCCGCGACGGCGGCCGCGGCTAAAACGTAAACCGATGAGTAACGATAACGGTGACGCCATTACTCTGCTCCCATCAGGGTCAGTTCCGCGTTCAGATGGCCGTCGCGCATCTCAAGCTGGCGCCCCATGCGTTTTGCCAGCTGCAGATCGTGGGTCACCACCAGAAACGCGGTGCCCTGCGAGGCGTTCAGCTCGCCCAGAAGCTGGAAAATACTGTCCGCGTTGCGGGCGTCCAGGTTACCGGTAGGCTCATCCGCCAGCACCAGACGCGGGTTGTTGACCAGCGCACGGGCAATCGCCACGCGCTGACGCTCGCCGCCGGACAGCTCCGACGGACGGTGGTTTCCGCGATGGCCCAGCCCTACCGCTTTCAGCATGTCGCTGGCGCGGGCGTTAATCTCAGCCGGTTTCTTTTTGCCAATCAGCAGCGGCATCGCCACGTTTTCCAGCGCCGTGAAATCCGGCAGCAGGTGGTGGAACTGGTAGATAAAGCCCAGCTCGCGGTTACGCAGCTCGGCCTTCGCCGCCGAGGACATTTTGCTCATCGGCTGGCCGGAGAAAATCACGTCGCCGTTGGTTGGGGTATCCAGCCCGCCCAGCAGATGTAATAAGGTACTCTTACCGGAGCCGGAGCTGCCGACAATCGCCATCATCTCGCCTTCACCCACGCTAAAGCTCACATTGTGCAGCACGTCGGTTTGCACAGTGCCTTCCTGATAGCGTTTGGACAGGTTGTCGCATTGCAACAGGATCTTATTCATAACGTAAAGCCTCAGCGGGTTGAGTGGCGGCAGCGCGCCAGGAAGGATAAAGCGTAGAAAGCAGCGCAATGGCCATCGCGGCCAGCGCAATACCGACCACCTGCAGCGGCTCGATGGCCACCGGCAGCGCCGCGCCGTCAAGCAGCGCGCCGATGATCGGCATTAAATTGTTGAGCTGGCTGGCAAGCAGCGCACCCAGCACCGCCCCGAGCAGCGCGCCGATGATACCGGCGCTGGCCCCCTGCACCATAAACACGGCCATGATCTGCCGCGGCGTCAGCCCCTGGGTTTGCAGGATAGCGACCTCGCCCTGCTTCTCCATCACCATCAGCCCTAGCGAGGTGATGATGTTAAAAGCAGCCACGGCGACGATCAGGCTCAGCAGCAGCCCCATCATGTTTTTCTCCATCCGCACGGCCTGGAACAGCTCGCCTTTACGCTCGCGCCAGTCCTGCCATTTGGTGCCGTCCGGCAGTTTTTGCTGGCTGAGGGTATCGACCTTCAGCGGCGCGTCGAGCCACAGGCGCCAGCCGGTGATATTGCCGGCCGGGTAGCGCATCAGGCGTGACGCGTCCTGAATGTTAACCAGCATCTGGTAACCATCGACTTCACTGTTGGCGGCAAAGGTCCCAATCACGGTGAACAGGCGCTGGCTTGGCAGGCGCCCCATCGGCGTAAACTGGCTGGCTGAAGGCACCATCACGCGCAGCTGGTCGCCACGGTTGACGCCAAGCTGACCGGCAAGCTGCTCACCCAGAATCACGTTGTATTTCCCGGCTTCCAGGTCGGTCTGCTTCACGTTAACGAGATACGGCGTCAGCGGATCTTTTTGTGCCGGGTCGATACCCAGCATCACGCCGACCGCCACGCTGCGGGCGCTTTGCAGCACCACGTCGCCGGTGGTCAGTGGCGCAACGCGCGTGACGCCCTGTAACTTCGCCGCGCTTTCCGGCAGCTGCTGTGGGTTAACCGAACCGTTAGTCGATGAGAGTACGGCCTGCGGCATCAGCCCCAGGATGTTGTTTTGCAGCTCGCGCTCGAAGCCATTCATGACGGAAAGCACCGTCACCAGTGCCATCACGCCAAGCGTAATGCCAATAGTCGAAAGCCAGGAGACAAAGCGACCGAAGCGGTCCGCGGCGCGCCCACGCATGTAGCGTAAGCCTATGAAGAGTGCGACAGGTTGATACATGAAGTCCGTCTGTTTGCTGATAGCAGACCCACGAGTATATAAGCGAATCCGTTAAGCGTAAATGACTGAAACCGTAAGCTTTGGTAATCATTTTTCCAAAAAATTCAGATAAATCAGGATACTAATATCTGAAACCGCACCTCGTAACCTCCACCTTTTCCGAAAAACCTCCTGATACAGACTGTTACCCATTACAGCCCGGTTTCGTTTAACAACAATTGCTCGTTCGTCTATGGCAATAAGGTAGTTGCGAACAATGAAGCAAAAAGCATTATGGATTAACCAGATAAAAGGGCTGTGCATCTGCCTGGTGGTTATCTACCATTCAGTTATCACGTTTTATCCGCACCTGATCGGGCTGCAACACCCGCTCTCTGGCCTTCTCGCCAAATGCTGGATCTATTTTAATCTCTATCTCGCCCCCTTCCGTATGCCGGTCTTTTTCTTTATCTCCGGCTATCTGATCCGTCGTTATATTGACGAGGTGGACTGGCGAACCAGCCTCGACAAGCGAATCTGGAGCATTGTCTGGGTTCTGGCGCTGTGGGGGATTCTGCAATGGCAGGCGCTGACCCACCTGAACGCCTGGCTGGCGCCCGATCGCGAGGTTACCACCTCGTCGAACGCGGCCTACGCCGATTCGCTCCTGGGATTTGTGCAAGGGATGCTCACCGCCAGCACCAGCCTGTGGTATCTGTATGCCCTGGTGGTCTACTTCACGTTGTGTAAACTGCTGAGCCGCTGGAAGCTGCCGATGCTGGGACTGCTGGCGCTGGCAAGCATCGCGATCAACTTCCTGCCGCTGCCGTGGTGGGGAATGAACAGCGTGGTCCGCAACATGATCTACTACAGCCTCGGGGCGTGGTATGGCGCTGAGCTGATGGCATGGATGAAAAATCTAAACCTGCGCCGCACCTGGCTGGCAACGGGCGCTTTCGCCGCCGTCTCCGTGGTGCTGTTGTTTGCTAACGTTCCGCTGCTGCTCTCCTTGCTGTCGATTGTGCTGATCATGAAGCTGTTCTACAGCGTTGAGCAGCGCTATGCCGTTCACCCTGACAACCTGCTGAACGTGATTGGCTCCAATACCATTGCGATTTATACCACCCACCGCATCCTCATTGAGGCCTTTAGCCTGTTCCTGATTGGCGAGATGAATGCCGCGTACTGGCCGCTCTGGGCTGAACTCACCTTAATTCTGGTCTACCCGTTTGCCAGCCTGCTTATCTGTACCCTGGCCGGGCTGGGGGTGCGTAAACTCTCCACCGCGCTGTTCGGGGACATTTTCTTTTCTCCGCCTTCGACGCTTACGCTCTCGCCGACCACCCGTTAATGCCCTCTCCGCCCCCTTTCGGGGGCGTATAACCCCGCCGTGCGGTTACGATTTGCTTATGTAAAACGATCGAGGATAATAAAGACATTGCGTATCAGTGATATGCCCCAATACTGTTGGTATATCCATAAGAGACTCTGACATAGCCATGCCTGAACACTATCGTTATTCCTTGCCTGTCAAAGCGGGCGACCAGCGCCAGCTGGGTGAACTCACGGGCGCAGCGTGCGCCACGCTGGTGGCGGAAATTGCTGAGCGTCATCCTGGCCCGGTGATCCTGGTTGCCCCGGATATGCAAAACGCCCTGCGCCTGCACGATGAAATTCGCCAGTTCACCGATAATCTGGTGTTCAGCCTAGCCGACTGGGAAACGCTGCCCTATGACAGCTTCTCTCCGCACCAGGAGATCATCTCCTCGCGCCTGTCGACGCTGTATCAACTCCCGACCATGCAGCGCGGCGTGCTGATTGTGCCGGTAAACACCCTGATGCAACGCGTCTGTCCGCACAGCTACCTGCACGGTCACGCGCTGGTAATGAAAAAAGGTCAGCGCCTGTCCCGTGATGCCCTGCGGGCGCAGCTTGACGGCGCCGGGTATCGCCACGTCGATCAGGTGATGGAGCACGGGGAATATGCGACCCGCGGCGCGCTGCTCGACCTTTACCCGATGGGCAGCGACCAGCCGTATCGTCTGGACTTTTTCGATGATGAAATCGACAGCCTGCGCGTCTTCGACGCCGATACGCAGCGCACGCTGGAGGAAGTGGAGTCCATCAATTTACTGCCCGCGCATGAGTTCCCGACGGACAAAACCGCTATCGAACTGTTCCGCAGCCAGTGGCGCGATAAGTTCGAGGTGAAGCGCGACGCGGAACATATTTATCAGCAGGTCAGCAAAGGCACGCTGCCTGCCGGGATTGAATACTGGCAGCCGCTGTTCTTCAGCGAGCCGCTCCCTGCCCTGTTCAGCTACTTCCCGGCGAATACCCTGATTGTTAACACCGGGGATATCGACGCCAGCGCCAGCCGCTTTGAAAGCGAAACCCGCGCTCGCTTCGAAAACCGGGGCGTTGACCCGATGCGTCCGCTGCTGCCGCCGGAAGCGCTGTGGCTGCGTACCGACGAGCTCAACGCCGAGCTGAATCGCTGGCCGCGCATGCAGCTGAAAACCGATTCGCTTGCCGATAAGGCCGCCAACACCAACCTCGCCTTCCGGACGCTGCCGGACCTGGCCGTCCAGGCGCAGCAGAAATCCCCGCTGGATAATCTGCGCAAGTTCCTGGAGTCCTTTACCGGCCCGGTGGTGTTCTCCGTTGAGAGTGAAGGCCGTCGCGAAGCGTTAGGTGAGCTGCTGGGACGCATTAAGGTGGCGCCGAAGCGCATCCTGCGCCTGAGCGAAGCGACCGGAAACGGCCGTTACCTGATGATTGGCGCCGCCGAGCATGGGTTCATCGACACGCTCAACAACCTGGCGCTGATTTGCGAAAGCGACCTGCTGGGCGAGCGCGTCGCGCGCCGTCGTCAGGACAGCCGTCGAACCATCAACCCGGACACGCTGATCCGCAACCTGGCCGAACTGCATCCGGGCCAGCCGATTGTTCACCTGGAGCATGGCGTTGGACGCTATCAGGGGATGACCACGCTCGAGGCGGGCGGCATTAAAGGTGAATACCTGATGCTGACCTACGCTAACGACGCCAAACTGTATGTCCCGGTGTCGTCCCTGCATCTGATCAGCCGCTACGCGGGCGGTGCCGAAGAGAACGCGCCGCTGCACAAGCTGGGCGGCGACGCCTGGGCGCGCGCGCGCCAGAAGGCCGCGGAAAAAGTGCGTGACGTGGCCGCCGAGCTGCTGGATATCTACGCCCAGCGCGCGGCCAAAGAGGGCTTCGCCTTTAAGCATGATAAGGAACAGTATCAGCTGTTCTGCGACAGCTTCCCGTTTGAAACCACGCCGGATCAGGCTCAGGCTATTAACGCCGTGCTGAGCGACATGTGCCAGCCGCTGGCGATGGACCGTTTAGTGTGCGGCGACGTCGGCTTCGGCAAAACCGAAGTGGCGATGCGCGCCGCCTTCCTTGCGGTGGAAAACAACAAGCAGGTGGCGGTGCTGGTGCCAACCACCCTGCTCGCTCAGCAGCACTTCGACAACTTCCGCGACCGCTTCGCCAACTGGCCGGTACGCATCGAGATGCTGTCACGTTTTCGCAGCACCAAAGAGCAGACGCAGATCCTGGAGCAGGCAAGCGAAGGCAAAATTGACATTCTGATCGGTACACACAAGCTGCTGCAAAGCGACGTGAAGTGGAAAGATTTGGGGCTGCTGATCGTCGACGAAGAGCACCGCTTCGGGGTGCGTCATAAGGAACGCATCAAAGCGATGCGCGCCGACGTCGATATCCTGACCCTGACCGCGACGCCGATCCCGCGAACCCTGAACATGGCAATGAGCGGCATGCGCGATCTGTCGATTATTGCCACGCCGCCGGCGCGCCGTCTGGCGGTAAAAACCTTCGTCCGCGAATACGATAATCTGGTGGTGCGTGAGGCCATTCTGCGTGAAGTGCTGCGCGGGGGTCAGGTCTATTACCTGTACAACGACGTGGAAAACATCCAGAAAGCCGCCGACAGGCTGGCGGAGCTGGTGCCGGAAGCGCGCATTGCTATCGGTCACGGGCAGATGCGCGAGCGCGAGCTGGAACGGGTGATGAACGACTTCCACCATCAGCGCTTTAACGTGCTGGTGTGCACCACCATCATCGAAACCGGGATCGACATTCCGACGGCGAACACCATCATCATTGAACGTGCGGATCACTTTGGCCTGGCGCAGCTTCACCAGCTGCGCGGCCGCGTCGGGCGTTCGCACCATCAGGCCTACGCCTGGCTGCTGACGCCGCATCCGAAAGCGATGACCACCGATGCGCAGAAGCGTCTGGAAGCCATCGCCTCGCTGGAAGACCTCGGTGCAGGCTTCGCGCTGGCCACGCACGATCTCGAGATCCGCGGTGCCGGTGAACTGCTGGGTGAGGACCAGAGCGGCTCGATGGAGACCATCGGCTTCTCGCTCTATATGGAACTGCTGGAAAACGCGGTTGATGCCCTGAAGGCCGGGCGCGAGCCGTCGCTGGAAGATCTCACCAGCCAGCAGACCGAGGTCGAGTTGCGTATGCCTTCCCTGCTGCCGGACGATTTCATTCCGGATGTAAATACCCGACTGTCGTTCTACAAGCGCATCGCCAGCGCGAAGACGGAAAGCGAGCTGGAAGAGATTAAGGTTGAGCTGATCGACCGCTTTGGTCTGCTGCCCGATGCGGCGCGAAATCTGCTGGATATCGCGCGCCTGCGCCAGCAGGCGCAGAAGCTGGGCATTCGCAAGCTTGAAGGCAACGAAAAAGGCGGCGTGATTGAGTTCGCGGAGAAGAACCACGTCAACCCGATGTGGCTCATCGGTCTGCTGCAAAAACAGCCGCAGCATTTCCGTCTGGATGGCCCAACGCGGCTGAAATTTACCCAGGAGCTGACGGAGCGCAAAACCCGCATGGACTGGGTGCGTAACTTTATGCGCCAACTGGAAGAGAACGCGATCGCCTGACCTCCCCTCCCCCGTTAGCCCAGCGCTAACGGGGGACAATTTACAAACTCTTTGCACTTCACCCGATCTTCCCGACACACCCATTCGCCATAATTATCGTTAACGCCTTATAAAACAATAACCTTATCATTTATATGGATTATGGTGATGATCTCTTCGCGTATGACTCGCTGGTTAACCCTGTTTGCGCTGGCAGCCACCGTTGCGGTTGCACTTCCCGCTCGCGCAAATACCTGGCCCCTTCCTCCGCCCGGCAGCAAGGTGGTGGGGGAAAACCGCTTTCATGTGGTTGAAAATAATGGCGGTTCGCTGGAAGCCATTGCCAAAAAATATAACGTTGGTTTTCTGGCCCTGCTGCAGGCGAACCCTGGCGTCGACCCCTACGTCCCGCGCGCGGGCAGCGTATTGACTATCCCGTTACAGACTATCCTGCCGGACGCTCCGCGTGAGGGGATCGTCATAAATCTGGCGGAGCTGCGTCTGTACTATTACCCGCCGGGTAAAAATGAGGTGACCGTCTACCCGATTGGTATTGGTCAGCTGGGCGGCGACACCCTGACGCCGACGATGGTCACGACCGTCTCGGATAAACGCGCGAATCCAACCTGGACACCAACGGCCAATATTCGTGCCCGGTATAAAGCTCAGGGCATCGATCTTCCAGCCGTGGTGCCAGCAGGCCCGGATAACCCGATGGGTCACCACGCGATCCGTCTGGCGGCCTACGGCGGCGTTTACCTGCTGCACGGAACGAACGCGGACTTTGGCATCGGCATGCGCGTCAGCTCCGGCTGCATTCGTCTGCGCGATGACGATATCAAAACGCTGTTTAACGTCGTTACGCCGGGTACGAAAGTCAATATTATCAATACGCCGATCAAGGTTTCTGAGGAGCCGGGCGGCGTGCGGCTGGTTGAAATTCACCAGCCGCTATCGAAAAACATTGGCGATGACCCGCAGACGCTGCCCATCAACCTGAATGCCGCGATGGTAAGCTTTAAAACGAATGCGAATACCAACAGCGAGGTGATGGAGCGCGCAATGGAGGCCCGCTCAGGCATGCCGACCGACGTCACCCGGCATCACGATGTCATCCAGCAATCGATGTAAATCATAAATAAATAAACGCCCTGCTAAGCAGGGCGTTTTTTATTGCAGTGGCATAAATGAGGGTTTATGCCCGGCTTATTTGTAGATGACGGCGGTGCCGTGCAGGGTGTTAGGACCGGTCACAGAGGTGATGCGGTAAGATTTTGCACCCATCTCTTGCGCTTTTTGCGCCAGCTGATCTTCCAGTGAACCCAGGTTAGTCCCGGCAGAGGCAGAGATCGTCCCGACTTTATGCTGATCGACCGGGGTGGACTGTACCTGTACAGCCGCAAAGCTTGCGAAAGAGAGTGAACTCAGGACAGCAGCAGCGATGAGGGTTTTTACGTTTTTCATGATGTTTACCTTTAGCAGATGAATTTGGAGGTCGTTAGCTATTTAGTTAACGATCGATAGGTAAATCATAAATGTGATCCATCTCACACGTCAACATAATTTTATAATGGTCGTTAACTTAATTTTAAAGTCGTTATTTTTCATACTCATATGATTAATTTATTTTTAAGCATTCAGCGCTGGTGGTGACTTGCGTTTATTTTTATAATGGTCATTCAACAAACCAACAGAGGACCAACGGCACATGACAACCGACGTCACGAGTTGTGCAAAGAAAAGCCGTGGCCGACCAAAAGTGTTTGACAGGGATGCAGCGCTTGATAAGGCCATGACTCTCTTCTGGCAACATGGGTATGAAGCAACCTCGCTTTCCGATCTGGTAGAAGCCACCGGCGCCAAAGCGCCGACGCTCTATGCCGAATTTACCAATAAAGAGGGGCTGTTCAGGGCAGTGCTGGACAGATACATTTCGCGCTTTGCGGCGAAACACGAAGCCCAGCTGTTTTGTGAAGAGAAAAGCGTCGAACAGGCGCTTCGGGATTACTTCACCGCCGTCGCGACCTGCTTCACCAGTAAGGACACGCCTGCGGGCTGCTTTATGATTAACACCTCTGCCACCCTGGCGGCGTCCTCGAAAGAGATTGCCAATACGGTGAAATCGCGTCATGCCATGCAGGAGGAGACGCTGAGCGCCTTTCTGGCTCAGCGGCAGCAGCGCGGTGAAATCCCTGCACAGTGCAACCCTCAGCTGCTGGCGCAATACCTGAGCTGTATTTTGCAGGGGATGTCGATCAGCGCCCGTGAAGGGGCAACGCTGGAAAAACTGCAGAATATCAGCGACACCACGCTGCGGCTGTGGCCTGAGCTCCTCAAAATCTGAAGCAAAAAAAAGCTCCTCAGCCTGAGCGCATGAGGAGCTAAATTCAGAGAACATCTTTTTTACACTTTGTTATTCAGAACCAGCTGGCCATTTCCATCGAGCGGAATTTGCGTGCCCGGGTCTTTATCCATGCGGATTTTGCCCTGCTGATCGCCAATTTTGTACGTCACGTCATAACCCAGCATTTTTTCCGACTTGTCATAGACGGTTTTGCAGCGTTGCTGAGTCGTGGTGTAGGTATCATTATCCTGCATCGCGCCCTGCACCTGGTTACCGGCATAGCCGCCACCCAGCGCGCCGACCACGGTCGCTACATCTTTACCCCGGCCGCCGCCAAACTGGTGACCAATCACGCCACCCGCTACCGCACCCAGAACAGAACCGGCGATACGGTTTTCATCCTGCACCGGACGACGATGCGTCACGGAGACGTTACGGCACTCCTGACGAGGCGTTTTTACCGTTTCTTTAATCGGTGTAGCAGAAACCACCTGCGCATACTGCGGGCCGCGGTCTAATACGTTGAGACTGGCAACGGCAGCCACACCTAACGCAGCCGCGACGCCAATCCCTATACCCGCCAACATTGATTTATTCACGGGACTTCCTCCTTTGTTGCTATTGGTAACAATTTTGCAATGGAGGCACGGCTTCGCCAATCAGATAAAGGATCAAAAAAGGGGCATAGCGAGGAGATATATTCTATTTAGGAGAACTCTTAAGCAGTCAAACTGTGATCTACAGCATGACATGCTAAAAACTCCCTCCGGAGAGCCCGGAGGGAGTGAAAGATTAGTGCAGCTTCAGACGCGGACGGATCACGCGGTTGATTCTGCCCACCAGCATCATCAGCCCGGTTTTGAAGTAGCCGTGCAGCGCAATCTGGTGCATACGGTACAGGGAGATGTACACGAAGCGGGCAATGCGCCCTTCTACCATCATCGAGCCGCGCATCAGGTTGCCCATCAGGCTGCCGACGGTTGAGAAGTTTGACAGAGACACCAGAGAACCGTGGTCTTTGTAAACATAGGCCTTCATTGGCTTGCCTTTGTACTGCGCCAGAATGTTGTGCAGGACCAGGCTTGCCATCTGGTGTGCAGCCTGGGCGCGCGGCGGCACGAATCCACCTTCAGGACGGGCGCAGGAGGCGCAGTCACCGATAGCAAAGATTTCAGGGTCACGCGTGGTTTGCAGCGTTGGCTCCGTGACCAGCTGATTAATGCGGTTGGTTTCCAGGCCGCCGATATCTTTCATAAAGTCAGGCGCTTTGATACCTGCCGCCCAGACCATCAGATCCGCTTTGATATACTCGCCGTCTTTGGTGTGCAGGCCGCCTTCGTCGGCGCTGGTCACCATGGTCTGCGTCAGCACCCGCACGCCCAGCTTGGTGAGTTCATTGTGCGCCGCACCGGAAATACGCGGAGGCAGCGCAGGCAGAATGCGTTCACCGGCTTCGACCAGCGTGACGTTCAGCGCTTCGTTCGTTAACCCTTTGTAACCGTAGCTGTGCAGCTGCTTCACCGCATTGTGCAGCTCAGCGGACAGCTCAACACCCGTCGCACCGCCGCCGACAATGGCGATATTGACCTTACCGTTCGCACCCATATTGCTGGTGTACTTCAGGAACAGGTTCAGCATTTCCTGATGGAAACGACGCGCCTGGTGCGGGTTATCGAGGAAGATACAGTGCTCTTTCACGCCCGGCGTGTTGAAGTCGTTGGAGGTACTGCCCAGCGCCATGACCAGGGTGTCGTACGGCAGCTTGCGCTCAGGAACCAACAGCTCCCCTTTTTCATCACGCAGTTCTGCCAGAGTGATGGTTTTGCTTTCACGGTTGATGTCCACCACCGAGCCCAGCTGGAACTGGAAATGATGGTTGCGCGCGTGTGCCAGATAGCTGAGCGCGTCCACGCCCTCGTCCAGAGAGCCGGTCGCTACTTCGTGCAGCAGCGGTTTCCACAGGTGGCTGTGGTTACGATCCACCAGCGTGATTTTGGCTTTTTTACCGCGCCCCAGCTTCTTACCCAACTGTGTCGCCAGCTCCAGCCCGCCAGCACCACCGCCTACAATCACTATCTTTTTCAATGGCGTAGTCAACGTGACCCCCTCAAATTATTAACCAATTGTTAATTAAAAGTTATAAAAATAACCCTTAATTAACAACAGGTTACAGCACTGAAACCATTCAGGTGCATTGAGAATACCACGTCAGGCGCATTGGTCATACCAAAATTGATATGCATCAAGTTTTGATGGCTTAAAAGTAGACAATTCTGGACAAAAAGAAACCCGGTGCGCGTTCGCGACCGGGTTTCTGAAGTGGCAGGCTGTGGTTTAGCCCAGCGTTTTAAAGGCTTTGATGCGCTGCAGATGCGGGGAGATATTCTTAAACTTGTGGGTCTGTTCTTCGTCCCAGACAATTTCATAGTAATGATGCAGCAGTTCTGCCGCCCGGTGGCTGTTGAGCGCCTCATCGTTACGCGACAGGATCACCAGGCAGCGGTCACGGTTTTTTTCCCGAAAATTGCTGACGCACTTGGTCGCAATATCGACATACTCTTCCGGGCGGTCAATCTTGCCTTCCATGTTCTCGTTCGGGAAAAGGTTGGGATTGAATACGACCTGGCGGATGTCACACAGGAAGCCAATCCGCTCCGCCCAGTAGCCGCCCAGCCCCACGCCGCAAATCAGCGGGCGATCGTCGACGTTGAGCTGCAACATCTTGTCCACCTCTTTGAGCAGGTGCTGCATATCATGCTTCGGATGGCGCGTGCTGTAGCTGATCAACCGGACATCCGGATCGATAAACTGCAGCTGCAACACCTTCTCATGATTACCAGGACTGTTTGAGTCAAAACCGTGTAAATAGATAATCATCGTCTTCTCACCACGCTACGCCTTCCGGGAGGGTTTACAGGCTGGCTTTATGTGCCTGCCAGCGCTCATTCAGGTCTTCAAGCCGGGCGTTGACCGTCTTCCAGCGCGCCGAATCCATCAGCTCCTGACGGCTAAATGAACCTTTATGATACAATTGTGTAACACGCTCTGCATTGATCGGCGACAGGTTATCCAGCACGCTAACGGCACCTTTACGATTATTGCAGACCAGGATCATATCGCAACCTGCATCCAGCGACGCCTGGCCGCGTTCAGCGTAGCTGCCCATAATCGCCGCCCCTTCCATTGATAGATCGTCAGAGAAAATCACGCCATTGAAGCCCAGCTCCTGACGCAGAACGGTTTTCAGCCAGTGCGGAGAGCCGCTGGCAGGACGTGGGTCAACGTCGCTGTAAATCACGTGCGCAGGCATGATGGCATCCAGCTTGTTGTCGGTGATAAGCGACCTGAACACCGACATATCTTTGGCGCGAATTTCCGCTTCCGGGCGCGGATCGCGCGGGGTCTCTTTATGCGAGTCCGCCGTTACCGCCCCGTGGCCAGGGAAGTGTTTCCCGGTGGTTTTCATCCCGGCATCGTGCATGCCGTCAATGAAGCGGGTCGCCATGGCCAGCGCAATGCGCGGATCGTCATGGTACGAGCGCTCGCCAATGGCGGCGCTGATATGCCCCACGTCCAGAACCGGGGCAAAACTGATGTCGATATCCATGGCAATCATTTCACTGGCCATCAGCCAGCCGGCCTCCTGCGCCAGTGTCCCGCCCTCTTCCGTGCCGAGCAGCGCGGCAAAAGACTGGGCTGCCGGCAGGCGGGTAAACCCTTCGCGAAAGCGCTGCACGCGGCCGCCTTCCTGATCGACGGCGACCACCAGATGGTTGCGCGACGCGGCGCGGATCTGGCGCACCAGCTCGCGCAGCTGCGCCGGATCGTGATAGTTGCGGGTAAACAGGATCAGGCCCCCCACCAGCGGATGCGCCAGAATTTCACGCTCCTCCGCATCCAGTTCAAACCCTTCTACATCCAACATGACTGGACCCACATCCACCTCTCTTATCCTTTCGTTTATAACTGACGCCAGGCATCGTCTGCCAGCGCAATAAAATGTTTGTCTCTTGACTGCTGATAGCGCATTTCAAACCAGCCAGCCATTAACATGACGACCCATGGCCGCCAGCGTTTGA
Source organism: Enterobacter sp. 5-4 (assembly GCF_000612205.1). NCBI lineage: Bacteria > Pseudomonadati > Pseudomonadota > Gammaproteobacteria > Enterobacterales > Enterobacteriaceae > Enterobacter > Enterobacter sp. 5-4. Next base: position 342,722 of record NZ_JFHW01000009.1, read on the forward strand.
CCTGACGCCTCAGCGCGTCGGCGTCAATGTGCGCCACCTCGGCGTAGTTCCTGATAAGCGTCTGCCGCGCGTCGTCACTCTCCGTCCAGACTGCTGCCAGCTCAAGCGCCACATCGCCATCTCCGGCGTATTCCCAATCGATGAGCCTGATGCCCTCTGCCGTATGCACAATATTTCCGGCATGAACATCCATGTGCAGCGGCGATAGCCGAATCGGCTGCGGCTCGCCTGCTTTACGCAACCGCTTGAGATGTGCCAGCCACACTGGAGTGCGTCTGTCTGGCGCGGCCTGCTGCCAGTAGCGTTCAAGCAGCGGGTATAGCGTGATTCGCCATCCCAGACGTGGCTGCCGGTGCAGATGATACAGCATTGCCACGAGCGTCGGCGTGTCCGGCAGCGCGCTTTTCACGTCACCGTCCAGATAGTCGACGGCCATCCAGCTCTCTCTGAAAAAACGGGGGGCAGGCACGAGATCTGACGGAAGACGCCTCAGGGCGCGAAACTGACGACGGAAATGGGAGGCAGGCGCATAGGGGTCGTGATGTTGCCGCAAGACCAGGCGTCGTTCCCCCTGCGCTATAATGCAACTCGCGCCGCCAAGCCCGGAGTGGGCCTGCGGCGCGATAAGGCGGTACTGAGGAAAATAGCGCGTCAGAATCTCTTCACGCGTGCTGTCATTGTTGCGTAACCGCACCTTTACCTGACCAGATAATTTCGCCTGTCTGAACCAGCATCAGCTGCATCTGCAGGGCCGGTGTATTCACGTTACCGGTGGCGTTAGAGTACAGCACATACTGTGCGCCAACGTTACGGGCAATGCCGATCGCCTTGCTGCGTGTGCCGAGGCTATCCTGCGGCGACAGGCCCAGCTGCTGTTTGGCTACCGCGAGTTGCTGAGCCGAGACCAGCGTAAACTTACCGTTGTTTGCCAGCGCATTGCGCAGCGTTTCTGTCGCTTCACCCGCGTTCAGCGAACCGTTGGTACGGTTGTTCACGCTATCGACCAACAACACGCTGCCTGCCGTCACGCCCTGTGCCTGCAGCATTTTGCCGACCATGGGCTGCATTGCGCCGTTCCAGTCGTAATGGCGCACGCGCGGCGTGGGCTGCGACGTCTGGTCCGGATGCTCAATCGGGCCAGGCTGTGACGGAATAGACGGCACAGACGGCACGGTTGGCTGCGGCTGCGTTGGCTGTGTCGGCTGTTCAGTGCCCGGTTTCGCCTCTTCCACAGGCGCTGGCTGTTCAGTTCGGGTCACACACCCCGCCAGGAACAGCGCGAAAGCTGTCACGAGCGCATAGCGGCTCAAGTTTTTAATCAAGGTTCACCCCTTAGAGATAAAGATAAAGTCTCACCTTATGCGCACCCAGATAGTTGGCGCTGCCATAGAGCGTTACCGACGATCTGGCCGGAATGGTGACGCTGCGCGGCGCCTCCAGCGGATGCATTTCAAGACCTCTTACGTCATACCAGAAAAAACGGTAGTGGACCGTCACGGGTTCATGTCTTTCATTAAAGAGCGTAGAGGAGGCAGAGGAATTGATTTCACTGATGGTCAGCACGGGTTGTTGCGCCGTGATGCCCGCGGCAAGCACGGAGGATTCCATCACCAGCGTCTGTTCATCGTTCACGGGGATCGCCGGGCGCGAGCTGCACCCCACAATCATCATCGTCAATACCAGCGCTGCAATACGCCCTTTACGCATATCAAAGACCTTTATGTGCCAGCATCGGCCCCAGAGGACGTCCACCCAGCAGATGCATGTGAATATGATAAACTTCCTGGCCACCATGACGGTTGCAGTTCATGATCAGACGGTAACCGTCTTCTGCAATGCCTTCCTGTTCAGCGATTTTCGCGGCCACCGTCAGCATACGACCTAACGCCACTTCATGCTCGGTTTTTACGTCGTTTACGGTCGGAATCAGAATATTGGGAATGATAAGGACGTGCGTCGGGGCCTGAGGGGAAATATCCCGGAAAGCCGTTACCAGTTCATCCTGATAGACGATATCCGACGGGATTTCGCGACGGATAATTTTACTGAAAATCGTTTCTTCAGCCATGACCTTTTCCTTTTTTGTTTAATCTGGCGCGAGCAATTGCTGTTAACACACGCTCTGGTTGAGTGCGTGACACAATTCAAGAGTATGAGCGAGTTTCTCCTGTCCTTTCAACCTCCTCCCTCGATTTCTTTCCTGAATGTTCATCAGCTGAACGAAGAGTGACCGTTAAAGCGTGCTGCTGCATTTTTTTAAGACAGAAATAAAAAAGGCAGCCATTCGGCTGCCTTAGTCTCCCCAGGTCACAGCTTAGTTGTTGCGGATGTATTCATCCATTTCGGTTTTCAGGTTATCGGATTTCGTACCGAAAATTGCCTGTACACCAGAACCTGCAACAACCACGCCCGCTGCGCCCAGTTTTTTCAGACCCGGCTGGTCTACTTTCGCGACGTCGGCAACGCTCACACGCAGACGAGTGATGCACGCGTCCAGGTTAGTGATGTTCTCTTTACCGCCGAACGCGGCAACCAGTGCCGGAGCCATTTCGCTGGTCGCGCCCGCTTTGCTGTCTTCTGTCGCATCTTCACGGCCTGGGGTTTTCAGGTCCAGTGCTTTAATCAGCACGCGGAAGATGGTGTAGTAAACAACGGCATAGCACGCACCCACGATTGGGAACAGCCACAGTTTGCTGCTGTTACCGGACAGAACGATGAAGTCGATCAGACCGTGAGAGAAGGACGTACCGTCACGCATACCCAGCAGAATACAGATTGGGAACGCCAGGCCCGCCAGAATCGCGTGGATAACGTACAGGATCGGCGCAACGAACATGAAGGAGAACTCGATCGGCTCGGTGATACCGGTCAGGAACGAGGTCAGCGCTGCGGAGATCATGATACCGCCCACTTTTGCACGGTTCTCTGGCTTAGCAGAGTGCCAGATAGCAATCGCCGCTGCTGGCAGACCGTACATTTTGAACAGGAAGCCACCAGACAGTTTACCTGCAGTTGGGTCACCCGCCATGTAACGTGGGATATCGCCGTGGAATACCTGGCCTGCTGCGTTGGTGAATTCACCAATCTGCATCTGGAATGGAACGTTCCAGATGTGGTGCAGACCGAATGGCACCAGGCAACGCTCGATGAAGCCGTAGATACCAAACGCCACAACCGGGTTCTGGTAAGCAGCCCACTGAGAGAAGGTCTGGATAGCGGAGCCGATTGGTGGCCAGATGAAGGACAGGATCACGCCAGTGAAAATCGCTGCCAGACCAGAGATGATCGGAACGAAACGCTTGCCCGCGAAGAAGCCCAGGTACTCAGGCAGCTTGATGCGATAGAAGCGGTTGAACATGTACGCTGCAATCGCACCGGAAATGATACCGCCCAGAACACCGGTGTCCGCCAGGTGTTTCGCGGCGATCTCTTCTGCCGGTAAATGCAGAACCAGCGGCGCAACCACAGCCATGGTTTTCACCATGATGCCGTAAGCAACCACTGCAGCCAGCGCAGATACGCCGTCGTTATTGGTGAAGCCCAGAGCCACACCGATCGCGAAGATCAGTGGCATGTTAGCAAAGACAGAACCGCCTGCTTCGGCCATCACATGGGACACTACGGCTGGCAGCCAGCTGAAGTTAGCAGAACCGACACCCAGCAGGATACCTGCGATAGGCAGTACGGATACTGGCAGCATCAGCGATTTACCGACCTTTTGCAGGTTAGCAAATGCATTCTTAAACATAATTGAGAGTGCTCCTGAGTATTTGTGCTTTTTTTACGCTTTCACGCATTGGCCCGGGGGGAGTACCGTGCCGTGGACAGGACATCTAAGCGCCCTTTATTTATTACACAGAGTAAAATAATTCCCTCTGAGTTTGTTTGACGGCTATCACGTTTCAGCTTAAGGCGGTCGAAAAACTTTCAGTTATTTACAAAAAGCGTGTCCGGATGTGTCTAAAAACACCCTCACCGCCCCAAATGAGGCGGTGAACTTTACTCGTTTTATTTATTAATTACGAGCCTAAAAAAAACAGGTGTATCAGACAGATTGCAGGCGGGCGGGGTCAATATGGAACAGCGTTGAGAAGTTTTCCGTGGTCACGCGGGCCAGCTCTTCGATGCTGACGCCCTTCAGTACGGCCATGTACTCAGCCACGTCTCGCGTCATCGCCGGTTGGTTCTCTTTACCGCGATGCGGTACCGGGGCCAGATACGGAGAGTCTGTCTCCACCAGAATGCGATCGAGCGGAACATAACGCGCGGCATCCCGGAGCTGCTCAGCGTTACGGAACGTCACGATCCCGGAAAACGAAATATAAAACCCTAAATCAAGCAGTTTACCCGCCGTTTCTCTGTCTTCTGTGAAACAGTGTAGTACGCCACCGCAATCCGTCACGTTTTCTTCCCGAAGGATCGCCAGGGTATCGGCACGCGCATCGCGGGTATGCACAATGACCGGCTTGTTCAGTTCGCGGCCAATACGGATATGATGGCGGAAGGACTCCTGCTGTCGCGGTTTCGTTTCCGGCGTGTAAAAATAGTCCAGGCCGGTCTCCCCCATCGCCACCACGCCCTCTTCTGCTGCCAGTCGGCGCAGTTCATCAACGTCATACGCCTCGTCCTGATTCAGCGGATGCACGCCGCAGGAGAACACCACGTTGTCGCGAACGCCCACCAGCTCACGCATGGTGCGATAACCCGGCAGCGTCGTCGCCACCGCAAGGCAGAATTTCACATCGCGGGCAGCGGCTTTTTCCAGCACGTCATCCACGTTTTTATGCAGGGATTGATAATCCAGGCCATCAAGATGGCAGTGTGAGTCGACTAAAAACATAATGTCTCTCTCAGAGATGGGAAACTGGCGGTGTGACGCCGGGTTGCAGGTAATGTTCAATACGCAGTAACTGGTCGGTCAGTAAAAGCTCGCGATTAAGACCCGTCACGGTTAAAAGCTGTTCGCGGCTCTGGCAAACTTCATGAAGCATCGCGTGAAGAATCGCGCCGGAGAGGCGGTTCGCCAGCGTACTCACCAGTGGCCACGCGTCAGGGTTAGTCAGCAGCGTTGCCCCTTGCTGAATTTTAAGGGCATCCAGCAGCAACGCGGCCAGCCAGTGCAGACGCTCAACGGCACTATCGCTGTTAAGTGTCGGGAGTAAGCTTAGCCAGTCGTTGTTATTCAGCGCCGCTTCAACGGCCCGGCAGAGCGCTTCTCGCTGTGACCAGACGTCAGGTTGCAGCAAGGCCAGCGCCGCCGCGGGCGCGCCGCTGCTCAGGCGCAAGGCTGACAGCGCACTTTCAGGTGACGTTGTCACCTCTCGCTCCAGCCAGCTCAGCGCCCATGATTCCTGAGGCACCGCAAGGTGATGAAGACGGCAGCGGCTGCGCAACGTCGCCAGCAATCGTCCCGGATCGCGGCACGAGAGGAAAAACCACGTTTTTTCCGGCGGCTCTTCAAGAGTCTTAAGCAGGGCGTTAGCCGCCGCCTCGGTCAGCAGGGTGGCGTCTTTGAGCAAGACGACCTTAGCGCCACCCAGGCGCGCATGTTCGTACAATTTTTCACTGACTTCACGCACGGCATCAATACCCAGCGCGCTCTTGCCCTTCTCAGGCTCAAGGGTGTAGTAGTCAGGATGTGTGCCCGCCTGCATCAGCTGGCAGCCGCGGCACTTACCACAGCTTTTGTGCCCTTCCGGCTGCTGGCACATCAGAAAACGGGTGAGGGCATAAATTAACGCCTCATCCCCCATCCCTGGCAATGCCTGAATCAGTAACGCATGATGCCCCCGCCCCGCCTGATAGCTGCCGATCAGCTGCTCAAAGTGCGGACGCAACCATGGATACCATTTCATGCCTGCTGCTCCTGTACCCACTGCGTAACGGTCTGCTGGATGTTGTGCGTGACGTCATCCAGCGACTGCGTCGCATCGATGGTACGAATAGCGCTATCCTGTGCCGCCAGCTCAAGATAGCGCGCACGGGTGCGGTTAAAGAAATCAAAGGACTCTTGTTCAATGCGGTCCAGCTCGCCGCGCGCGCGGGCGCGCTTGAGGCCCACTTCCGGCGTAACATCCAGATAGAGGGTCAGGTCGGGGCGAAAATCACCCAGTACGGCATCGCGCAGCGTTGCCAGCATCGTCTGGTCAATACCGCGTCCCCCGCCCTGGTAGGCCTGAGTCGACAGATCGTGGCGATCGCCGATCACCCATTTACCCTCGGCCAACGCGGGTTTGATCACCGTCTCAACCAGTTGTACGCGCGCCGCGTAGAACATCAACACTTCGGCTTTGTCAGTGATAACTTCGTCGCCAACGGATTTAATATCCAGCACCAGGCTGCGCAGTTTCTCCGCAAGTTGTGTACCGCCCGGCTCGCGGGTGAAGACCATGTCGGCGACGCCAAGCGATTTCAGCGTATCCACCACTACGTTGCGGGCAGTGGTTTTACCCGCCCCTTCGAGTCCCTCAATGACAATGTATTTACTGCGCATTTTTTTCCTTAAGTGCCTTCAGATAGTCCTGAACAGAGCGATTGTGGCTGGCAAGGTTGGTGTTAAAGGTATGCCCCCCTTTTCCATCAGCCACAAAATAGAGATACGGTGTTTTCGCCGGGTGCGCGGCGGCTTTTAGAGAAGCCTCGCTAGGCGTGGCAATCGGGCCAGGCGGTAAACCGCTAATCACGTAGGTATTATACGCCGTTGGCGTTTCCAGATCTTTTCTGGAAATCTTGCCCGTATAGTTCTCTCCCATGCCGTAGATGACGGTAGGGTCGGTTTGCAGGCGCATACCAATGCGCAGACGATTGATAAATACTGACGCCACCCGATCGCGTTCAGCAGCAACGGCGGTCTCTTTCTCGATAATCGAGGCCATGGTAACAAACTGATTTTGATCTTTATAAGGTAAACCATCCATTCGCCCTTCCCAGGCGGCGTCCACGGCGGCGACCATTTTTTTGTGTGCCCGCTTCAGGATCGCCACATCGGTCGTGCCTGCGGTGTACATCCAGGTATCCGGCCAGAACCAGCCCTCTACCCACTCGGGATGCTCAAACTTGAGCACGTCGGCCACCGTCTGGTAGCTGTCGTCCTTCAGGGTATGTTTGATATACGGCGCATCGCGCAGCTGTTTGAGGTAATCGCTCAGGCGCATACCTTCGACAAAACGCAGCGGGAACTGGGCTTCTTTACCGCTTTCCAGCAGTTGCAGCATCTCTCTGACTGTCATGCCGGGCGTAAAGCGGTAGGTACCAGCCTTGAAGTGAGATAGGTCAGGCTCAATACGCAATAACCACTGGAACACACGAGGACGGTTAATGATTTTATCCCCGTAAAGCTGCTCGCCCAGCGCCATCCGCCCGGTACCGGCTTTCAGGGTAAAAATCGTCTCGTCTTTAATCAAGATTTTACTGTTCGCCAGCTGGCGGACTTTCCATACTCCCGCTCCGCCAGCAATGCCCAGCGCAATAATAAGGAGAAGGACAAAACGCAACATTTTCTTCATGACTATCTGGTTTGCTCACATATCGGGGCTAAAAACTGGAACAGCTCGCGCGAAGACCAGCGCTGTTGGTCATACGCACGGACGGCGATAACAGGCATCAAGGCATTGCAGATCACAACTTCATCGGCGGACAGCAGCGCCTCTTCCTTCGCGTTTACTTCGACAACGCGAAAGCCTGCATGTGCCAGCTTTTGCAAACAAAACTGGCGCATGATGCCGTTAACGCCAGCCTGCGCCAGCGAAGGGGTGAAGACCTCACGGCCCTTCCGCCAGAGTAAATTAGCCGCACAGCATTCCGTAATGAACCCTTCACTGTCAAGGACTAGCGCCTCATCGGCGTCCGTCTGTTCAAGATGAGTACGAATAAGCACCTGTTCAAGGCGGTTAAGATGTTTTAGTCCGGCAAGCATCGGGTTTCGCCCCAGCCGCACCGGGCTCAGCGTCAACGTCACGCCCTCTTCACGCCAGCGCGCATAGTGAGCAGGATAAGCTGAAACAGAGAGAATACGTGTTGGATGCTGACAGGCGGCACCGCTGTACCCCCGCCCACCGCTGCCTCGGCTAATGATAACCTTTAAGACACCGCTGGTTTTACCTGACGCCAGCTGACGCATCTCATGTTCAAGAATTTCCCACTGCGTAAAAGGGATCAGTAACGTCTGGCAGGCGTCTTGTAACCGGCGGAGGTGTGCATCAAGCAAGCACACGTCGCCTTCCAGAATACGCGCAGTCGTAAAGCAGCCATCACCAAACTGCGTCGCCCTGTCGCTTGCCGGCAGCGTGTCTTGCTCAAGGCCATTAATTAAAAACATGGTGGCTCCTTATGCGTGGGCGTTTAGTCTGGCAGGATGCCATGCAACCGACAAGAAGATTAGGCTTAATAAAAAAGGCCCGGCAAGCGGACCTTTTTTTATAGCTTTCGGGCCGTCAGGCTCAAACCTTTTTGAAGATCAGAGAACCATTCGTGCCGCCAAAGCCGAAGGAGTTACACAGGGTGTACTCCATACCGCTAACCTGGCGCGCTTCATGAGGAACGAAGTCCAGATCGCAACCTTCATCCGGGTTATCCAGGTTGATGGTTGGCGGAACAGCCTGATCGCGCAGCGCAAGGATAGAGTAGATGGACTCTACTGCACCCGCAGCACCCAGCAGGTGACCGGTCATAGATTTCGTGGAGCTAACCAGTACGCGGCTGGCAGACTCGCCGAAGATAGACTTCACAGCCTGCGCTTCAGCTTTGTCGCCTGCTGGCGTAGAGGTACCGTGAGCGTTAACGTAGCCAATCTGCGCTGGGGTAATACCCGCATCACGGATCGCGTTTTCCATCGCCAGCGCAGCACCCGCACCGTTCTCCGGAGGAGAGGTCATGTGATAAGCATCGCTGCTCATACCAAAGCCAACGACTTCAGCATAAATTTTCGCACCGCGTTTTTTCGCATGTTCGTACTCTTCCAGCACGAGCATACCTGCCCCGTCACCCAACACGAAACCATCGCGGTCTTTATCCCACGGACGGCTCGCCGCCTGAGGATTATCGTTACGGGTAGAAAGCGCACGCGCTGCACCAAAGCCACCGACACCCAATGGGGTACTGGCTTTTTCAGCACCGCCCGCAACCATAGCATCTGCATCGCCGTACGCAATGATACGCGCGGCCTGGCCGATGTTATGCACGCCAGACGTACACGCGGTAGCGATAGAAATGCTTGGCCCACGCAGGCCGAACATAATGGTCAGGTGACCTGCCACCATGTTAACAATCGTGGACGGAACGAAGAACGGGCTGATCTTACGCGGTCCGCCATTCATCAGCGATGTATGGTTTTCCTCGATCAGGCCAAGACCGCCAATCCCGGAGCCGATAGCAGCGCCGATACGGGTTGCGTTCTCTTCCGTAATCTCAAGGCCAGAATCCTGCATGGCCTGAACGCCAGCGACAATTCCATATTGAATGAAGGCATCCATCTTGCGCTGTTCTTTGCGCGAGATGATCTCTTCACAGTTAAAATCCTTTACTAAGCCAGCAAATTTCGTTGCATAGGCGCTAGTATCGAAATGGTCGATTAGGCTGATGCCGCTCTGACCGGCAAGGAGAGCTTTCCAGGTGGACTCTACGGTATTGCCGACAGGAGACAACATGCCAAGTCCGGTCACAACTACACGACGCTTAGACACGTTTGTCCTCCAGGGAGGGATAAAAAAAGAGATTTGTGGGACTAAAAAAGATAAAACTCAGGCGGTCGAATGACCGCCTGGAGATGTTCACTTACGCCTGGTGGCCGTTGATGTAATCAATGGCAGCCTGAACGGTGGTGATTTTCTCAGCTTCTTCGTCCGGAATCTCAGTATCAAACTCTTCTTCCAGAGCCATTACCAGCTCAACGGTGTCAAGAGAATCTGCGCCCAGGTCTTCAACGAAGGAAGCGGAGTTCACAACTTCTTCCTGCTTAACGCCCAGCTGTTCGCCGATAATTTTCTTAACGCGTTCTTCGATAGTGCTCATACTCTTAAATTTCCTATCAAAACTCGCTTTCGCGATGGTTTTCGTAGTGTATAAAATGTTGAAAAATTTGCAACTAAATCCCGGCAGGTCTTACCACGATTTTACGTTATTTTGAGGCCATTTGCCCTAATAACGCAAATATTTTCGATCGTGATTAAACCATGTACATCCCGCCGTTGACGTGGAGGGTCTCACCAGTGATGTAACCCGCTTCGTCAGAGGCTAAAAATGCAACCGCACTGGCGATTTCTTTAGGGTCGCCAAGACGACCCGCCGGAACTGCCGCCAGTGTACCCGCACGCTGCTCATCGGTCAGCGCACGCGTCATGTCCGTTTCAATAAAGCCCGGAGCAACAACGTTTACAGTAATCCCGCGGGACGCGACTTCACGCGCCAGCGATTTACTGAAACCGATCAGACCTGCTTTCGCCGCAGCGTAGTTAGCCTGACCAGCATTTCCCATGGTACCAACCACAGAACCAACAGTGATAATACGACCATGACGCTTTTTCATCATAGCGCGCATTACCGCTTTTGACAGACGGAATACAGATGACAGGTTGGTTTCGATAATATCGTTCCACTCGTCATCTTTCATTCGCATCAGAAGGTTGTCGCGAGTGATCCCGGCATTATTGACCAGAATATCCACTTCACCAAACTCTGCGCGAATATTTTCCAGAACAGATTCGATAGATGCTGGTTCGGTCACATTCAGTACCAGACCTTTACCGTTCGCACCCAGATACTCGCTGATGGCCTGCGCGCCATTCTCGCTGGTTGCTGTACCAATCACCTTCGCGCCGCGCGCAACCAGTGTTTCAGCAATTGCACGCCCGATACCGCGGCTTGCGCCAGTCACCAGGGCGATTTTTCCTTCAAAACTCATGGTATTCCTCTTTTATTGCGAGAGTGCCGCTGACATCGCTTCCGGCTCGTTAATCACCGAGGCTGTCAGGGTGTCAACAATACGTTTCGTCAGACCGGTGAGGACTTTCCCTGGGCCGACTTCATACAGATGCTCAACGCCCTGAGCGGCCATAAACTCAACGGTTTTGGTCCACTGTACCGGGCTGTAGAGCTGGCGAACCAGTGCGTCGCGGATAGCTTCCGGCGCGGTTTCGCATTTCACATCGACGTTGTTCACAACGGCAATCGTCGGTGCGTTAAACGTAATTTTTTCCAGCTCAACCGCCAGTTTCTCGGCGGCTGGCTTCATTAACGCACAGTGGGACGGCACGCTGACCGGCAGCGGCAGCGCGCGTTTCGCGCCAGCAGCTTTACAGGCAGCACCGGCACGCTCAACCGCTTCTTTATGACCAGCGATAACCACCTGGCCCGGCGAGTTGAAGTTAACCGGTGAAACCACCTGCCCTTCAGCAGATTCTTCACACGCTTTTGCAATCGCAGCATCATCCAGACCGATGATAGCAGACATGCCACCTGTGCCTTCTGGCACCGCTTCCTGCATGAATTTACCGCGCAGTTCCACCAGACGTACGGCGTCAGCAAACGCGATCACACCGGCACAGACCAGCGCTGAGTATTCACCCAGACTATGGCCCGCGAGCAGCGCTGGCGCTTTACCGCCCTGCTGCTGCCAGACACGCCACAGCGCAACGGACGCTGTCAGCAGCGCTGGCTGTGTCTGCCAGGTTTTGTTCAGTTCTTCGGCCGGGCCCTGCTGGGTCAGCGCCCATAAATCATAACCCAGTGCATCAGAAGCTTCACGGAAAGTCTCTTCAATGACCGGATAGTGTGCTGCCATTTCAGACAACATCCCAACGGTTTGAGAGCCCTGACCCGGGAACACAAAAGCAAATTGCGTCATTTTTTAACCCTTATTCTAGAAACGAACCAGCGCGGAACCCCAGGTGAACCCGCCACCGAAGGCTTCAAGCAAGACCAACTGGCCCCGTTTGATTCGCCCGTCGCGTACCGCTTCATCAAATGCGCACGGTACTGACGCCGCAGAGGTGTTGCCGTGACGATCCAGCGTCACCACAACGTTATCCATCGACATGCCCAGCTTTTTCGCGGTCGCGCTGATGATACGCAGGTTCGCCTGATGCGGCACCAGCCAGTCGAGCGCGGAGCGCTCAAGGTTATTCGCTTCCAGCGTTTCATCAACAATGTGCGCAAGCTCAGTCACCGCCACCTTGAACACCTCGTTCCCTGCCATGGTCAGGTAAATCGAGTTGTCCGGATTAACGCGATCGGCGTTAGGCAGGGTCAAAAGCTCACCGTAGCTGCCATCAGCATGCAGATGCGTAGAGATGATACCCGGCTCTTCGGACTGCCCCAGCAGCACCGCGCCCGCACCATCACCAAAAATAATGATCGTTCCGCGATCGGTTGGATCGCAGGTACGCGCCAGCACGTCAGCACCGATCACCAGCGCATATTTGACGGCTCCGGACTTCACGTACTGATCGGCAACGCTCAGCGCATAGGTAAAACCTGCGCACGCAGCGGCAACGTCAAACGCCGGGCAACCTTTAATGCCGAGCATATTCTGCACCTGGCATGCCGCGCTTGGAAAAGCATGTGTAGCAGACGTCGTGGCCACCACGATCAAACCGATCTGTTCTTTATCAATGCCCGCCATCTCGATAGCACGCTGTGCGGCTTCGTAACCCATGGTGGACACGGTTTCGTCTGGCGCGGCGATACGACGTTCACGGATACCTGTGCGCGTGACAATCCACTCGTCAGACGTATCTACCATTTTTTCCAGATCGGCGTTAGTACGCACTTGTTTTGGCAGGTAGCTGCCGGTACCTAAAATCTTCGTATACATGTACGCTCAGTCACTTTTAGCTAATACAGATTCCAGGCGAGCGGCAATCCGCTGAGGGACTTGTCGCTGCACCGCCTGCACTGCCTGTTCAATGGCGACAGAAAATGCTCGCTGATTGGCGGCGCCATGACTCTTAATCACGATGCCGCGCAATCCTAACAGACAGGCGCCATTATACTGGTCGGGGTTGAGGTGACTGAATCGCCGCGTCAGGCTCTTTTGTAACCAACGCTTCAATAAAATCAGCCACCAGGCGCTTTTTTTGCCCTCTCCCTGTGATTTCAGCAGAGAAAGAAACATCCGCACGACCCCTTCCATGGTCTTCAACGTTACGTTTCCGGTGAAGCCATCGCAGACCAGAACATCCGTTTTACCCGTCAACAACTCATTGGCTTCGAGATAACCAATATAGTTGATGGAGGGAACCTGTTTGAGCAATTCAGCTGCTTCGCGAATGCTGTCCAGGCCTTTGGTCTCTTCTTCACCAATGTTCAGTAACGCAACACGGGGAGTATTGATCCCGACCACTTCTTCTGCCAGCACCGATCCCATTACGGCAAACTGAGCCAGCATTGTACTATCACAATCGACATTCGCGCCCAAATCGAGCACCACCGTCTTGCCCTTCTGCTGATGCGGCAACACCGTCACCAGCGCCGGGCGCTCAATACCGTCAATCGGTTTGAGCAACAATTTCGCCAGTCCCATCAGCGCGCCGGTATTACCCGCGCTGACGCAAGCCTGGGCTCGTCCTTCTTTCACCAGCTCCAGCGCTATCCGCATCGAGCTGCCGCGGCTATTGCGAATCGCCTGCGAGGGTCGGGCATCACTGGCAATAACTGACTGCGCAGGAATAATCTGCAGACGTGAACGTTGTTCAAAGTCAGCTTTTGCAAGTAATGGCGTGATTGCGTCGGGATTGCCGACTAAAAGAAGAGTGAGTTGCGAATTAGAATTCAGTGCCTGCAATGCTGCAGGCACTGTCACGGAAGGGCCAAAATCTCCCCCCATGACATCTAACGCCAGGGTTAGACGTGTCAAGGTATCGTCGCAGCCTGGTTCGGTAAGTTCCCCGTTTGCACGGGGAGCTCCTCACTAAGCCTAATCACGCTGACGCGTGATTACTTAGTGATAACCTTGCGGCCGCGGTAGAAACCGTCAGCGGTGATGTGGTGACGCAGGTGTTTCTCACCAGAAGTCTTGTCTACAGACAGGCTGGTAACTGCAGTCAGCGCGTCATGGGAACGACGCATGCCACGTTTGGAACGGGTTGGTTTATTCTGTTGTACGGCCATGGACCTTACTCCTCAATTACTTACGCTTTAAGCTGGCTAATACGGCAAATGGGTTTGGTTTTTGCGCTTCATCAGGCAGTTCCCCAAAGACCATGTCCGCCTCGGACACTTCACAGTGTTCAGAATCATGCACCGGAACGACTGGCAAGGAGAGGATGATTTCATCTTCAACCAGAGCCAGAAGATCGATTTCACCGAATTCGTTAACCTCAATCGGCTCATACGCTTCCGGGAGTGCTTCAGCCTGTTCGTCAGAACGAACCGGACTGAAACAATACGTTGTGTGAACATGCTGTACAAACGGTTTCCCGCAACGCTGACACTCGAGCGTTACCGTCACCTTTGCATCACCGGTTAACACGGCGAGGCGCTGGTTGTCGATAGCGAACGACATGGAGCATTCTACATCACTGTCCACACTGACTACGGATTCGGCAATACGCTCAGCCTGATCGGAAGTATAGATACCTTCGTAATCGAGGCGTTTTTGAGCCGTACGTACCGGATCAAGAGTCAGGGGTAATTTTACCTTTTGCATAGGGCGCGCATATTAACTTTGTAACGTCATAGAGTCAAAGAAAAAGGCAACCAGAGCTGCCTTTTGCCAATTATTCGCACACATTGCGGCCTGTAGTTTAAAATGGCTGGCATCGATACGCTATATCTGGTGATAAAAATATGCCAAATCTCGTCCTTGCTTCCACGTCTCCCTACCGCCGAATGCTGCTGGAAAAGCTCGGGATCCCGTTTGAATGCGCTGCACCAGACGTGGATGAGACGCCACAGCCGGGCGAGTCACCGCGCCATCTGGTGACGCGTCTTGCTAAGGAGAAAGCGCAGTCGCTGGCCGCACGCTATCCTTCGCATTTGATTATAGGCTCGGATCAGGTTTGCGTAATGGACGGCGAAATCACCGGCAAGCCGCATACAGAGGAAAATGCCTGCCAGCAGCTTCTGCGCGCGCGCGGTACTATCGTGACCTTCTATACGGGCCTCGCCCTCTATAACGCCGCGTCAGGCCATCTGCAAACGGAGTGCGAGCCGTTCGACGTACACTTCCGCCATCTCAGCGAGCAAGAGATTATGGATTATGTGCGTCGTGAGCGTCCGCTGAACTGCGCGGGGAGCTTTAAAAGTGAGGGGCTGGGGATTGCGCTGTTCGACAAGCTGGACGGTCGGGATCTGAACACCCTGGTGGGGTTACCGCTGATTGCCTTGTGTCAGATGTTACGGCGAGAAGAGTGTAATCCGCTGACGATGTGACCTTCGCCGGGTGGCGCTGCGGTATGAACCGGAAACATGGGTAACACTTTAGACCGGATACATGGGTAACAGTTATAACTGGCATAG